>JBHACT010000119.1:0-5964 GCA_041854745.1 Candidatus Limimorpha sp.
GAACTCAATGCTGACGTGTACACCCTGAACATGAGCCAGTTCACCTCTGGCATGTATATGGTGCGCGTCTACACCGAGGAAGGTGCGGTCGTCAAGCGCGTTACTGTCATGCAATAAATGACAATCGGCCTGTAGAGACGCGATTAATCGCGTCTCTACATCCGCCGAAAAAATTGAAAGGCAATCCGTTTGGGTTGCCTTTCTTTTTTTGTCCCGTTGCGTCCTCATGATGGAAAAATATGTATATCTTTGCATGTCTAAAAATGTCAAACCATGTTGCCGGTAGCACCTATGACCGATATTTTGATGTTGCACCTGACAAGGAAAACTTCAGCAGAAACACCAGAAAATCCGTCACTTTATTGACAGCATTTTGGCCATAAACAATAGCTTTTTGTATGACAATAGAAGAAATACAGAATAGTATCGTGGAGGATTTCTCCATGTTCGACGATTGGATGGATCGCTATGCTATGCTCATAGAAATGGGGAAGGAATGCCCCATCATTGAGGACAAGTACCGCGATGAAGCCCATCTCATCAACGGGTGCCAGTCGCGTGTGTGGCTCAATGCCGGATTGCGCGACGGCAAGGTGTATTATTCCGCCGACAGTGATGCTGTCATCACAAAAGGCATCGTCAATTTATTAATAAAGGTGTTCTCCGGCCAAACTCCGGAAGACATCCTTGCCGCCGACCTTTCGTTTTTGGACGAAATCGGGCTAAAGGAGCATTTGTCGCCTACCCGTTCCAATGGCTTGTTGGCTATGTTGAAACAGATGTTGCTTTACGCCGAGGCGTTTAAACTGAAAAAGGAACAAACATGACACAAGAAGAAACCAATACCTTGAAAGAGACCGTGATTTCGGTCTTGAAAACCATCTACGACCCCGAAATCCCAATAGACATTTGGACATTGCACCTGATTTATGGTGTCGATGTCGATGAGGAAGGCAATGTGAAGATTGTGATGACGGTAACGGCACCCAACTGTCCCGTGGCCGATACCTTGCCCGCCGAGGTGAGGAGCCGCGTGCAAGCCGTCATGGGCGTGAAAAATGTTGATGTTCAGCTTACTTTCGATCCGGTTTGGAGCATCGACATGCTCTCCGAAGAAGCGAAGGCTGACTTGGGTTTGGATGGGGATTACAATTATTCCGCTATGGATTTCATGTATTGAAATTCCACCTCCCATGTCGTTCCACGCAAGGCCTTGTGCGCCTTGGGAATCTATGGAAGGCGGAATTTTATGCGGTTTGTAGAATGCATCATTCCATACTGCCCGCTTGCCCGTGCCGGGATATACCCATTATAGTTTCTCGTAGTTCTCCAACAAGTCCTTCGCCATATTGAGGAAGAACAGCGCAACCGCGTTGAAATCCATGTTGAGGTCTTTGCTCAGGCCTACGCGGTCCTTGAAAATGGCCACATTATACCATTGCAGGCATTGGAAGGCGCGATGGAAATAGAGGCGTTGCAACTCTTCCTTGTTAGGTTTGCGGCCCACATACGCTTCGAGAAGTTGCAAAGCCTTGTCGAAACCCGCATTGCCATAGCAGGCGATGTCGTAGAACGGGTCGTTCATGCCGGCAAATTCCCAGTCCAATACATAGAGTTTATCACCGCTGATGACAAGGTTAGTGGGCTGGTAGTCGCAGTGGCATGGCACCTTAGGCACCTGACCGTGGGCAACACGAAGTTCTTCGAGGCGCTTGCGGAGGTCGAGGTATTCCTGAGGCAAGACGAAACCTGTCTCAAGGCAATAGCGTTGGTAGTCGTCCAAGCGGCCAAAAGCGTTGTAGTCCTGAAATTTCATGTCGCTGCCGTGGATTTTCTTCAGCGCAGCCGCCGACATGGCGTTGTACGACACCACATCAGTTGCGCTCATGATGGTGCCTTCCACATATTCGGCCAGTTTCTCGCCCGAACGGATTTCCACATATTCCGTCACATTGTTCAACCCCAAGCGGTTGACCTCCTGAATGTTGGCCCATTCCTCCTCACGGTTGACAAACTTTTCGGCGAACTTGCCCGGCACGCGATAGGTATATTTTTTACCTTCACATTCAACAACAAAGGTGTAGTTGCTCATGCCGCCTTCGAGGCGCATAACGATTTTGGCGTCGTGGGAATGAAGCAGGGCGTTAACCCTGAAAACGATGTATTCTTCAATGGTCATGGTAGTATGTTTTTCTAAATGGTCGGCAAAAATACACTTATTTCTTCAAAGTTGTTCCCCATATAGGAGGCTTTCGTTGCATGGGAACGGAAAAATTCCATCAAGAATGCCTTGATAAGCATTTTTATTGTATTTTTGCAGCCGCTACGGGGATTTAGCTCATCTGGTAGAGCGTCAGGTTCGCAATCTGAAGGTGGCCGGTTCGAGTCCGGTAATCTCCACGAAATAATCGAGATAAGCCACTGTTTTTCAGTGGCTTATTTTGTTTTCTCGGTTTGGTTGACCACAATGATATTTTCGTTTTTCAGTCTCACTTTCAGCCAACGCTCAATGCGGTTGCGGATTTCGGCAGCCATAGGATTTTCGGTGGTGATGAAGGCAAAAATCTGTGCGGTGTTGGCACTGTCTTCGGAGCGTATCGAAGAGCCGCTGCTCAGGCTGACTTCGGTAATGTCAGGGTATTGGGCAAATAACTCTTTTGAGACGGCCTCGACAGGGATTTCTTTAGACTTATAGTCGGACAGCACGGTTGTCAATTTAGTGATGCTGTCGTTCAGGAGTTTGATTTGTCGGTCGTTATGCTCATAGATGCCTTTCACGATTTCAGCTTCTGAAAGGTCTTCGCGTACACTGGTTGCACCCTCGTTGAAAGTGATTTGGCTTCGGGTGATGCCGAAATCCTCTGCATCCCGATAAAAATGTTCCTTGACCTCGTTGGAAAGGACCTCTCCGGCCATAAACAATTCCAAAGTGGGTGATTTGGCCGAATGATGGGTCTTGTAATCGTAAACGAAACTTTTGCCGATGGTCTTGTTTTTGCCAACAAGTTTTTCAGCTTGGGAGTCGAACTTGTTTTCCTTCACTACGCGGATGGCGGAAAATACGCTTGGAACGATGACCAGGATCAGAATGAGGTACATGACATTTTTCGGGAGGCGTTTCTTCTCGCCGGCGATTTCCACAAGGGGAAATCTGAAGTATTTCACGGTGACGAAGGTGGCGAGGGCGATGAAGATGCTGTTGATCAGGAAAAGGTATGAAGCACCAAGAATGAAAGACCAGTTCAGTTTGGAAATGCCATAGCCGACGGTGCACAGGGGCGGCATCAGGGCGGTGGCAATGGCGACACCCGAGATGACGGTGCCCTTCTCCTTACGAGAAGTCTCGATGATACCCGCAAAACCACCGAAGAGGGCAATGAGCACGTCGTAAATGGTCGGTCGAGTTCTTGCCAACAGTTCGGAAGGATTGGCCAAACTCAACGGACTAAGGATGAAGAACAAGGACGAGGCAATGATGCTGATGCCCACCATAACGGCAAAATTCTTGAGGGAATTTTTCACCAAACCGTCATCTTGTGTCCCAAGACCCAAGCCAAAACCCAAAATGGGACCCATAACAGGAGAAATCAACATGGCACCGATGATGACGGGGATAGAATTGACATTGAGACCGACGGAAGCAATGATGATGGCGCATGCCAAGATGATGACGTTGGGACCTCTGAAAGCGATGTTTTTCCGAATGGAAATCCTAGCATTCTCATAGTCCATAGCCTCCGAAAGGTTGATGAGCGACCTCAGGTAAACGAGGATCCTTTTGATGGTGATTTTCATGCGATCGTATCAATTAATGATGAATAATATGTCATTGTCCAAAATCGTGTGCAAAGAACATGAAAATTCATGAAACCCGCAAGTTTCAGACAAAATAAAATTGAGAAAGAGAAATTTGAACTGCCTCCTCGGTTTTGACAGCCAACGCTCCCTTAACTGTCTTGAAGATTTTCGGGAAGGACGGCCTAAACATACAGGCGCGTTCTATAAAACGTCTGCTACCACCTTGCCGATTTGCTCCAGCCAGAGCTGGTCGGTGGCATCAAAAGTACCCAAACGCTCACTGTCGATGTCCAACACGCCGACGACTTCACCGTTTTTCTTCAGTGGCACCACGATTTCGCTTTTGGATTCGGAACTGCATGCGATGTGGCCGTGGAATTGCCCAACATCTTCTACGACGATGGTTCGGCGTTCTTTCCAAGCTGTGCCGCAAACACCTCTGCCGAAGCCGATACGGGTGCAGGCCACGGGTCCTTGAAAAGGGCCGAGCACCAATTGATCAGCGATGACACGGTAGAAGCCCGTCCACCAGAAACGGAAAGACTCTTGTATCAGGGCGGCTACATTGGCCATATTAGCGACGGGGTCACTCTCGTCTTTTATCGTCGCCTTGACTTGCGCGAGGAGGAGTTTATAGGTTTCGTTTTTATCCATTATTAGTGGTATTAGAGGACAAAAGTAGTAAAATCTTTCGTAATTTTGTGCCTCGTTTGTAAATCGCACGAAAAATGAAAAGAGATATTCCTGTATTGCTGCTCACCGGTTATCTCGGCAGCGGCAAAACTACTTTGGTCAACAAGATATTGAACAACCGCAAAGGCATTAAGTTTGCCGTGATTGTCAACGATATAGGCGAGGTCAACATCGATGCCGACTTGATTGAAAAAGGCGGTGTGGTAGGGCAGAAGGACGACAGCTTGGTCGCCTTGCAGAACGGCTGCATCTGCTGCACTTTGAAGATGGATTTGATCCAGCAGTTGCACGACATTATCGTCACGCAGCGTTTCGATTACATTGTTATCGAAGCCAGCGGTATCTGCGAGCCAGAGCCTATCGCCCAGACGATCTGCTCCATGCCCGACATGGCTTGGCAACTTACCAAGGACGGTCTACCCTTTCTGGACTGCATCGTAACCGTGGTGGATGCCCTGCGTATGCAGAGCGAGTTCAGTTGCGGCGACAACCTGATGAAGAAAGATTTTTCCGAGGATGATTTGGAAAGTCTTGTCATCCAGCAGATTGAGTTCTGCAATATCATTCTGCTCAACAAAGTCTCCAAAATCTTGCCCGAAGAATTAGGTCGCGTGAAGAGCATCATCCGCGCCTTGCAACCCACCGCAGAGATTATCCCCTGCGACTTCGGCGATGTGGATTTTGACAAGATTCTGAACACTAAGTTGTTCGACTTCGATAAAGTGGCCACTTCCGCGACTTGGATCAAGAAAGTGGAAGGTGCTGTCGTTGAGGAAAACAACGATGAGGCCAAGGACGAACACAAGCATGAACATCACCATCATCATGGTGATGAGGACGATGATGAACATGGACATCACCATCACCACCACAACAACCACGAAGGAGGAGAAGTGGAAGAATACGGCATTGGCACCTTTGTGTATTATCGCCGTGAACCGTTCAACATGGCGCGTTTCGACGAATTTGTGGCGCGCAAGCTGAAGAAGAACATCATCCGCGTGAAGGGTATCTGTTACTTCAAGAATGAGCCGGACAACTGCTATATCTTTGAACAGGCGGGCAAGCAGGTCTCGTTGCGTGACGCCGGACTGTGGTTTGCCACCATGCCCGCCAATGAGTTAGAAATGATGATGGAACGCGAGCCTACCCTCCGCCGCGATTGGGACGACACCTACGGCGACCGTATGCAGAAACTCGTCTTCATCGGTCAGCATTTGGATAAGGAAACCTTGATGAAGGATTTGGATGCTTGCTTGACGCGGTGAATTTATACCGTCATTGCGGGCTTGCCCCTCAGTCTCCTGCGCTTTTTGGGAGTGCTCACGCTCTTGTCCTTTCTCCTTGATGAGAAAGTACCAAAGAATCAAGGCCAAAATCATCGGCCTGTGGCGCGTCCATCCCAAACGCCTGACTTTCAAGTCGGGTGGTGCATTCTGTGAATGCAAACGCAAGCGCCCCTCCCTGAAAGTC
>JBHACT010000120.1:0-23749 GCA_041854745.1 Candidatus Limimorpha sp.
TACCTCCAAATTCAGGTTGACCACTTGTTTGTTCAACGAAGTAACCAAGCCTTCCTTCTCAGTGAGCTGTTGGTGCAAAGAAGCGAGCGTTTCACTCGTGCCGTCTTTCTTAGAATTGGCAATCTGTTCATTGAGGGCCTTGATGTCGTTGTTAAACTTAATAATTTGCGTTTCCTTTTCAGCCAACCTATTGTTGAGCTCACGCAACTCTTCGGTCTTGTCGCCTTGCTTCGAGAGTGCCTCTATTTGTTTATTCAAGGCCACCTTGTCGTTGTTGAGGTCGTTCACCTCCACATTCAGGTTGACCACTTGTTTGTTCAACGAAGTAACCAAGGCTTCCTTCTCGGTGAGCTGTTGCCGCAAAGAAGCAAGCGTTTCGCTCATGTTGTCTTTCTGAAAATTGGCGATCTGTTCGTTGAGGGTCTTGATGTCGTTGTTCAACTTGGAAATTTGTGTTTCCTTTTCGGCCAATTGCTTGCGGATTCGCTGTTCCTCGGCTTGGTTACCGCCAGAGTTCTGCAACTGCTTTTGCAACTGCTTCACTTGGGCGTTCGCATCGTCCAGTTTGCCTTGCAAAGTCTTGGTCTTGCCTTGCAGTTCATTCACGTTGGCCTGCAATTCGTCGACAAGTTGATATTTCACCGTCTGGATAATGTCTTCGACCGTGCCTTTGTAGTAGTCCACCTTGATGGTCTTTCCGTCTTTGGTCTTGCCTCTGACCGTTGAAAGTTGCGACTGCGCCCATACGGTAGCGACAGTGGCCATCATCATGAGAATAAGAAATAGCTTTTTCATATCATTCAGGTTTTTTGTTATTTGTCCTTTTCAATATATGTGAATTTGGTATTGCCAATGGTGAAACAGCTGCCATGTACCAGAAGGATGGAATCGCCCTCCTTTAGGACACGCTGCTCATTGCCGAAGGTAGTACCTTCGGTGAGTGCAAGGCAATAGGGATGTTCGTTGTCGATGTAAAGTTCCACCTGTTTTTCTCTGATTTCGCTGCTGTCGTCCCAGTTCATTTCGATGACGCAATTGGGCGAGCTGCCAATGGTAACATGGTTGGAGCCACCAGCCACATTCATCCATTTGTAGATGGCAATGTCGCGTGTCTTGGTGGGGCCTTCGATGCAAAGATAATAGTTCTCCGAAGTATGGTGCACCACGGCGATGGAGGCGCCCAAGCCGGCGGCATAAATCATAAAGGCCAGCACACCAACGACGGAAACCGAGGACCCGAGGGCATAAATGACCACAAAGCTGAGTACCACCGAAATCAGGCCGCCAAGGAAGGCTTCCTTGAACTTGATGTCAGACTTGAACGAGAGCAGCCAGGTGATGCTGCAACCAAAGAAGAGCCATGGCACCCAGTCAATCCACCAGCAGTTGCTGTACTTGCCCAAGGCAATGATGACGACGGCTCCGAGAAAGAAGGCCAGGCAGCCTATGATGGCATTGCCCACCGACCTTGCCATTATCAGCAACATGATCTTAAAAGTCTTCTTTCGGAACTCAATCAGATAGCTGAAAAGGAAAGTGATAACAAAGCCCATGATGAGGCCGCAAAGCAACAGCGGCTGTATCTTTTGAAGGTATTCGTTGACATGGACACTGTCTGGACCCTCAAACAGTCCGACAATCCAACGCAACAGTCCTCCAAGGAAACTGCTACTCGGGATAAGTTTGAAGAGTATCCAAGAAATCAAGCCGCCAGCCAATCCGTAAAGCAGCCATGAAGTGAAGTATGGTGAATTGCGCTCATCGGTCAACTGCTTGCGGTTATAGAAGTAGAGGCCTTCCTTGCAGCTGTTGAGGCCATATTCAGGGCAGCGGTCGCGGTTCTCTTCCCAGCATTCCCAGTGCACGGTGTGCTTGCATTTGGTTACGACGGTATCGCCTTCTTGGAAATCGTCCTTGCAATAATAGCACTGTTGCAAGACCATGTCCTTCCCTTCTTTGGCCGCCACTTTGGGCACAAACTTCTTGACATATTTTCTCTTGAAACACCTGTATTGCAGCATAGGGACGAGGAACTGCATGATGATGTACGCCAAAACGATGAGGACGAGGCCCAACAGCAGGCCAAACAAAAAGCCCGACCATTTGCTTTGTGCCATCGAAGAATCCTCCGTCGGGACAAAAGTAACAGGTTTCAATGTCGACCCGAAGGAATACTGCTTCAAGCCATGAGCTCCTGCCTTATTGATATCAACATAGAGCGAAAGGGGCTGTCCGTTATAGGTTACCTTCTTCCCTACCGAATAATACATGCGGTAGTCCATGGCAATGGAGTCGATGGCACCCAACAGCACACCCTTCAGCGAGTCGACAGAATAGTTGGAATAGAAACGGCCTTCCGGTGTGCGATGGCACATAAAGTTGAACTCGTTTTCCATCTCTTCGTCGAGGTCGCTGCCGAAATAGATGCAATAGATGGCTTTCAGTTTGTCGGGGATAGTGAGGTAATCAGGGTTGTTGAACAGGAGCTTGTCGCGGAAGAAGTCCTCGTCCTCATCCTGTTCCACCTTGCCCGACAACACGAAAAGCATTTTTTCGGAAACCGAGTCGGAGCCCAATTCCACATTGTGGCGCACATCGGGATAGAAGCAGTCTTCTTCATCCAGATTGCTGATTTCCTGTATTTTAGAGATGATGGAGGCGTAGATGGACTTCTCATCAGCCGATTTTTCCACAATGTTGTCGCGGCGTACATAGGCCCTGATGCTCTCGCCGCCATACACGCGCTCAGTCTCGGTAACATCGGTACCCATCATGGAAATATACACCTTGGCATAAGGAGGGAGCGCATCAACGAACGATACGATGGCCTCCTTCAGCTTCAAATAATCAGCCTCGCTGAGCGACATGCCTTGGTCGGCCAACAGGACGATGGTCAGGTTGTTTGACACCTGTTTCTTGCTGCTGATGTCAACCAAGCTGTCGATACGGATCTCCACTGTGTCACCATTAACGATTTCGTAGCATTTGCAGTCGTCGCCAAGCAGTCCGAAATAAGGCATCTTTTTGCCGTCATGCATCATCTTGAAGTCAACATAACGGTTGGTCTTGGAGGCTTCCACCGTCCCAAACTCCAGTTCAACTTGTGCAAGTGCCGGCCAGCAAAGAGCTGCCAAACATAAAAATAATAATGGTATGCGTTTCATAATTCTTACGGTTATACTCTTTTTCTTCTAATCCATTCTTTCATTTGCGACAATGTGCCCTCGCCAACGGGGACAAAACCGCCTTGTTCGTTTTTGGTCCAGATGACCAACTTGTCGTCGGAGGTGCCATTGATGAAGAAACGGCAGCCCGCGATATCGTTGGCATAATTGGTCAGTTGTGATTCTTGCAGGCCGTCGCAAAAAATAAGACAGCCTTGCTTTTCCTCGTTTTCGTAGGGCAGGCAACAGTCCACTTGCAAACAACGGTTTTCCATGTCGCCATAGAAATAGCCCACCACGCCCTTCATTCCCGAAAATAGCGCATGGTCAATCTGGTTGATGGCATGAGGCGCAAAACCAACTTGATCAATTTGGCTGTCGTTCAAGGCAACATTGAAGCTGTCGGGGTGGCTTGATACACTGTCTTTCTGCACACTCTTGGAAGGTTGGTTGCGGCTCAGTTCACGGCTCTGGCGGTAGATTTCCTCGAACGAGAACCAACACTTCACTTCTTCCTTATTGTTCATCTTGCCGTCCGCTTTGGCGGTAAAGAAGCCCATTTTGAAATCGGGTGTATTGGTGTCGATAACGATGGCAATCAAACGGTTGCGGTGGTCTGAATAGGTCAATTGCTGCTGCACGACAAGGTCTTGGTTGGAGAGGAACAGTCCCAAACCCGGATGGGAGTGCATCCAACAGGTCAGCACATAGTCACGCTTCGACTTCTGCGCGAGGTTGTCAAGCACCGAGGCCATGTTGATACTGATTTTCTTTCCGAAATTAAGGCTGTATTCGCCAAAGTCGGCATCGTCGCCGGGCTCAACCATCTGCTCAAGGCTGATGTTGTAGCGGTCGTGGCGGCCTTCCTCATAATCCCAACAGCCCAAGATGAAGCATCCCGTCTCGTTGGTGCGTCCGTCAGTCTCAAGCGATCCGTTGAAGAAGTCGTACAATTTCTTGATAAGAGCCGTGCTCAAATACACCTTGTTGATTGTAGTGTCCGCAAACACCATGTCCATGTCGAAAGTAAGGTATTCGTTCATGCGCTCCTTGACGTGCTGCAATCCCTTCTCATACTTCACCGACTCATCAGTGATGACCGAGATGATGTTTGGGTCGTTGGTGTCTTTCGAGTTGTCGAGGCCTTTTTTCTTCTTCCTCTTGACAACAAAGCCAAGGAAGAACGCCAGTAAAAGAACGACTATGCCGATAATAATCAGCAGACTCTTGTCCATTTTCATGCCCGAGCCTTTATCGTTGCGGCTGTTCTTCGTGTTGGCCTTTGGCGATGGTTCCACCATCTCCACCGGGATTTGGATAGGCTCGCCGTTGAACAGGCCCGCAATGTTGATTTTGTCTTTTTGAAGTCCCTTGGGCTCAAAGATGTAAGGTTCGGGTTGGGCCATGAAGAGGCAGTTGTCGTCGGTCCAGGTAAAGCAGTCGCGGATGGCCTCATTGGTGATGGCGTCGTGCTTCAGTTCCAAATAGCCCTCGGGCACCATGACGCGCAGTTTGCTGCCGTCAAAAGTCATGGAAGGCGTTTGGGCCATTGCCCCAACCGTTACGAGCAGGATAATCGAACATACTGTTATGATTCTGTGTTTCATAGCGCTTAGATTGAGGGTAGGTCTTCTTCTTTCTTCTTTTTCTTCAATTTATCCACCTTGGCAATTTTAGCCGATTTGGCAGCCTTTACCTTGTTGGAAATCATGGTAACAATCAGGGTGATACCGGCGAGTATACCCACTATCATCAGAATATCCTTCATGTCGATGGGACTTTTGACGACCTCCAAATTGGAGATGCGCGAGCTTGCGTCCCTGATGCCCATCCATAGTGTGGAGAGGTCGTCTTCGTCATCGATGAGTTCTTGGTTCTTGCCGTATTCCATGGTCGCTCTGTTGAGGCAGTCGTTGGCTTTGTCCTTGACAAGTTTGAGCGAGTCGTTTCGTTTTTTGGCCACAACGCGCTTGCCCTGCTCTTCCATAGCGGTCATTTCCTGAAGGAAGCCGTCCAGTTTGACACTGAGTTTTTGTATCTTTTCCTGTTTGACTTTCTCGCCTTTCTTCTCTTCGATACGCTTCAGGATTTGATCATAGAGGCTGATGTATTGGATGTACTTCATCTGAAGGCTCTTTTCGGAGAAGATGATCTCGCTGTTGATTTGGTACCACGATTCCACCAGCCGGTGACGGGCCTTGAACTCAGTCTCATACTGTTCCATACGGGAGGCGGTGTCGATGATTCTACCCATCTTTTCCAAATCCTTATGGAAGTTTTTGAGTTCTTCGGCGACATATTCCGTAATTTCATCCTGAGCCCAACAAGGCCGGGGCATGAAGCACGAAAACAGCCCAACAACGAAGAGTATGCTGATGAATTTCCTCATGGCTTCTGCTTATTTGATGAGTTTCTTTACAAATTCATAATTCTTGAGAAGTTTCGAGTCGAGTTTCGACTTGCATCCGCTGGGTAGGTCTTCCAATTTGGTGTCAAAATCTTGCACGGTGGCGTCAAACGAGGATTTCTTCTCGGCTTTTTCCGATGGAGAAGAAGCCATCGACCAAGCGTTTACCAGATTGTTGAGTTTGGTGGTGGTCGATTTGATTTCGGCATTGAGTTTCTTCACATCGCACGACGCACCGCTTCCTTGATTTGAAGAAGTGCCCGTTGGGGCGGGTGATGCTTTTTCGCTGTCCTTGATCCGTTGGAGACACTCCTCAAGTTGATCATAATAATCATCAATCTCGGCACAACCCGTATTCTGAAACCGTTTGAGGTCGATTTCGGCATATTGTTCCAAAAGCAGGCCCCTCACCTTGCCCATCAGTGAACGCGACGAGCGCTTCAATTCGTTTATCTTCTCTTCGCCGATGGCAAAGATTTTCACATATTCCTCGATGGTGGCAAGCGTGGGGCGACTTTCCTTGCAACGGTCGAGCTGGATGTCAATGGTGATGTCCTCGGCAAGGAAATCGACAATCGCCTTGCGGCCGCTACGGTGCAAGGGGATGGGATTGTGCAGTGTCAGCACGAGGTCGCTGCTGTTGTTGCTGATTTTGAATTTCAGGCAGAGTTGCATCTTGCCGTCGAGGGGTACCATCTGCTTGTCGAGTTCCTTTTTCACTTTTTTGGGCGACTTCAGGTCGTAGGTGCCCGTAAATGTCATGCCCTCGCAGGTAATGGAAGCCACCAGAGGCTTGCTGCCCAAGTTGAGGAAATTCTCTTGGTCGACAAAGGTCTGGGCCTTCCTGAGTTTAAGCCCCCGGTTCTTCATGTAATCCGACATCTCGCTAAACGAGAAGGCGTGCTGTGGCAGCCAAACCTTGTCGTAGTTGGGAGAGGCCACACCGCCGCTGCCCATAGTAACCAACAGGGTCTCGTCATCGGGATTGAAGTCGAACTTCATGGTCATGACGGCGACAGGGATACGGTCGTTGTAGCCGGGCACCGACACTTTAAGGGTTTGTGGCTCACCCGAGGCCACCTGCACTTGATATTGGGCGAAGAGCATCGCCGGCAATAGTGCTATGAGTATGAATGCTATTCTTTTCATGGCTGTTAAGGCTTTTCGTTTCTTAATTGTTCTATCCAGCCGTTGGGTTCAGCCTGTTCGACCACCCATTCGGCCACTTTGTTATCCTCCGGGAAAGGAGGCGTATTCAAGGCATGGTACTTCTCGTACTTGAGATACAACATCACGCGGTCAACATACCAGGCCAAGTCGGTGAAGGTGCCGCAGGCCGGCGTATTGAGGCATACGCGGCCCGCAAAGTCGCCAAAGAAGCGAATGTTGGGATGCCAAGGGTGCGGAATCTCCTCGCCTTGGTCGTTCTTGGTCAGAAACTTGAATTCCAACTTGCTGTCGACTGCGGGATAGTTGTTGGGGATAGTGATATACATACGGAACTCATCGGCTGTAACGGGTTTGCACAGGCCGTTGGCATCCGGTTCCTCTACATTGCAGAACGACTTCACTTTAAAGACAATCTCATACCGGGTGGGCAGGCTGTCGGCATTGCGCTTGCGGATGATATAGGTAATGTCGTTGTCGTTACTAAAACGCTGGTCGATGGCCGACCATTCATGCATCAGTCGGCGGTTGCGACCCACATAGCGGTTCTGCTTGTACTGGTCGATCTCTTTCACTTGTTCGGCTTGTTCCATATCGCTCTGGTTATTATTGATATTATCCGGCAATAGGGTCCGAAATGACTTCCAAAGTGTCGCCCGCCTTCACATTATAGTCAAGCAGGTTCTTCCTTGTCTTGCCTACCTTGGGCTGCAAAATGATGTCGCGGCCCGTCACCTCGTCCTTCTTCCCGAAGAAATACTCTGTGGGCACATAATCGATCATTTCGGGCAGGTCGAAAATGCGCGTGCCCGTGGCATCAACTGCCTTGCGCAAATTGGTCATCAAAACTTCCAAATCAGTAGTAGGGTCGTTCACCTTAAATTTGATGGTCTTGTTCTTGTACCTCAGAAATAAAAAAAACTCTTCCATGATAAATAGGTTTTTATGTTTACTTATTGTTTGTTGACTTATTGAATTACAATCCTTTCGGACTTCAGGTTCTCACCATCGTTGAAATGCACCACATACAGGCCCTGCGGAAGCACAACACCAATGGGCTGTGTGCCATGAGCAATCACCTGATGATAAACGAGTTTGCCATCGAGGGTATATACTGACACCTCTGCTTCCTTGCCTTGGTTGACAACCACAAGCTGTTCGCCCGTTTTGCCCGGATTGGGATAAATGCCGAAAACAACATTGCGCTCGCTTACGGTGAAAACCGCGCTAAAAGCGCCACAGAAAAGGTTGCCCTGAGCATCGGCATTGAAACTGATGTAAACCTGATAGTCGCCATCAGCCAAGCCCCCGGTAGGATAGTAATATTGCCCATTGGCTCCAGCTATGGCCGTGCCATCCTTGTACCACTGGTATTTGTAGGTGTCCTTGGGGTTGGGATAAATCAAAAGGTATGCCTTGCCATCGTGTTTTTTGGCCACAATATCCTGCACATCGCTGCCGTCGATGTAGGATTGCACATTGACTTGCAAAGCAAAACTTTCCGAACATCCCGATTCATTCTCTTCGATGAGAGCCTTCACCTGATGTGTCCCCTTGCTGCCCCAAAGCACCTTGACACTGCTGCCCGATGGTTCGACAATGGCATGGGGGTCGGTGACTGACCATGTGCAGGTCAAACCGACACCGACACCGACACCGGCAATGCTCCTTACCCTATAGATGCACTCCTGACCCGAACAGATGTTTTGGTCGCCGGTGAGGACAAATTGGCTCAAATCGCGGATGATGATGTCAACCACATTACTATAAACCGTATCGTAATCGTTGGACGCCATATAGCGCAACTTCCATCCGTTGTAGCTCGCATCAAGCGGTTGACCTCGATAGACTTCAACAGTCTCAAACAAGGAGTCGGGCGACATCTGCCACTCCTCTGTTGAAGCATTGTTTACTGAGGGAGCAGTGAGATCGAGCACGCCGCCGGCGCAGATGGCCGCAGGTGCCTCGATGTCGCCATCAATGACGGGGGGATTGCCTGCAAGCTCAAAAACAGCCGTAACCTCTACATCGAACGCAGGCATGGTGAAGACAAAATCCTCAATCTCCACCGTTTGGGCGGGGTTGCTCTTGTTGTAGGCTTTGAGCGTGTCCAGCACATAACCTTCGTGGGGAGTGGCGGTTATCGTAACTGGGGTGCCCTCCACAACCCCGACCGACGGCGACACACTCACGGTGCCATTCGTGATTAAGGAATCGACCGTGACGGTATAGGTCTGTGTGAAGTTGGCCACCAAGGTACGGTTTCCGGTAACATTGAAAGTGTAGCTGGCGTTGGTGGAGACCACACTGCCGTTTTCTGTCCAGTTGGTGAAGCTAAAGTCTGTGTTGGCTGTGGCTGTTACGGTGCAGGATTGACCTTGGTTGTATGTGTCTCCGCCCGTGACGGTGCCGCCGTTGCTCGGATTGGCTGACACGGTGATGGTGTAGGTTTGAGACTGTGTCGTGAAATTGGCGACCAAATTGCGGTTGCTGGTAACATCGAAAGTGTAGCTGGCTTCGGTGGAGACCACACTGCCGTTCTCGGTCCAATTGGTAAAGTTAAATCCTGTGTTGACTGTGGCCGTAACAGTGCAGGATTGGCCATGGTTGTAGGTATCTCCGCCCGAGACGGTGCCGCCGTTGTTCGGGTTGGCTGACACGGTGATGGTGTATTGTTGCGGGCTGAACTTGGCCACCAAATTGTGGTCTCTGGTGACGGTGAAGGTGTAGATTGAATCAGTGGAGACCACGGAGTCGTTCTCGGTCCAGTTGGTAAAGCTAAATCCTGTGTTGGCTGTGGCAGTCACAGTACAAATATGGCCTTCCGGATAAGTATCTCCGCCTCCAGTTGTGCCGCCTGTGGTCGGGCTGCTTTCTGTGGTTACCATGTACATTCTGATATAGTACACCGTTTCGGTGGTATCTTGAGCAGGCATCGTGCCTTTCACCGTATCCCTGTCAGGCTTGTAGTTATTGATTACGGGAGAGGCGACACAGTATGGCGTGCCTTCTTCAAGCTTCTCTTCATAGGGGTCTGCGACTGGCGTAGTATCGCCGGCAAGAAAATAGTTGATTGTCAGCCTGTATTTATCTGCCGTGGCCGACATCTGGTTTTGCGCTTGCGTGGTTGCCGCCATCAGCAGCAACACGGCACATAGGTAAAACTTTTTCATTTTTTCTGATTTTAATTGTTTATACTCTATTTCATATTTGTTGTCTATTTGATTTTCGTCAGGTGCAGCAGCTCTTGCCCGCTGAGCGGGTCGAGGTCGAAGTTGAGCAAGGCGACAAGGGCGTCTTTAAGGTTGACACGGTTGGTCGACAGCGAGCGCGGCAGCCCGAAACCCATGATGGCCGTCATTTTGGTTTGGAAGTTCATGTTTTCCGTTTCGTCTTCGATTTCGGTCTTGGGCATCAGCGTGTCCAAGAAGCTCCACGCTGTCGTATCGTGAAAGCGCAAGGTGGCGGCTTCCTTCAACTCGCGGTAGAAGTTGTCGTCGAGCTCCTCTCCTATCTCTTGGTACACATTAAAGTGGCGCAAATTGTGCCTTTCGACGAGGCGGTCGTAGGCCGTGGCAACGATCTTCTGTATCTCGTTGCGGATCACGCTCTGCTCATAGTATCCCAAGTCGAACTCCATCTTCATCCGCATCAACGGGATGTGCGGGAAGTAGTCATAGAAGAGGGGTTTGGTGTTGATGATGGGTTGCATAGCCAATAAATCACTTAATTACTTTATATTCAGACCAAAGTTTGTTCCCCGTATAACCGTCAAAGGCATTTTCTTGTACGAGATTTGCAGACACTAATTCAGAGATAATCCAATATCGATGCATTTCTTTGGTACTTTCTACATCATCATCGTTCTTTTCCAATCCGCCTTCAACATAATCTTGTGCCTCATATTTTTGAAAACTCTCACCCTCACCAACTTCAACACAGCGGCAAATTCCAACTATCTTTTTCAGATTAATTCCATTAACCACCAGTAGAGGAAATAGTTTTTCCCAATCTACCTCCCAGTCTTTATCATAATCAATTTCCTCCATGATTTCTCCATCTTCATCATACAACTTCCATACCCCAATCTTTGTACCTCCATATTTCAAAAATTGCCCTATCGAGAACATCGAAAGCGTGTCAGGATAAAACAGCTTCTGAGTACACACCATAATAGGATTCTTTGGCTCAATGATAACTTCATAAGTATCATCAGATTCTAACATGATTATCCTACCGCCTTCAGTATCAATGACACATTCTCCATCATTATTATGTTCTTCAAAATATACCAAATCAAATTCTTCCATACCATTTACTAATTTTATATTAAACATACTACGAATTTATGCCAGTTCATGTCTTTGTTGATTTACTTTGTCTTTCACCCATTCATTGTGAATGTCAAGTGCTTGCTCCATTTGTTCCCACTGCATTCTATTCAGCGAATAGGCAAGCCTAGAATAATCCATGATATTTGAGGTGGAAGCAATGGGCCAACAATAATTATTTTCTTTTGTTATTGAAGCTGGCTCTTCTGTATTAATCGTATTTTCTTGGATACAACTCTTTCCGATTAATTGAAAAGAATGAGTCAATCTCAATCTATGCAACAATTCGTGTGCTATAGTGTATGCCTTTGTTCTATTGGAACCTATATACTTTGATGATACAACATAAGAAAAATCTTTGTACATATATGCATAAGCGATTTTATTATCAGCAAAGCTACCATCAAAGAAAAAACACAGAGGTTCATATTGTAATTCAATATTGTTCCTGAAACCAGCATCGGCTAACAGAATATCAAGAAATTTTTCACCCAAATCAACCCATCTGCATTGAGAGGCATCATAATAGGAGTCTTTGTATGAATTATTTTGCTTAAAATTGGCAATGTGCGATTTCTCCATTCTCAATTCATAATCAACAATTTCAACATCAATTCCCTTTTGTCCCATTGCATTTGCAACAGCATCTTTCTGATCCTTTAAGCAATCGGACAAGCCTTGTGAGAAGGGATCCCTACGGAATCTGTTGTGATTGTGTTTTGTCCGAACGGTTGTTCCCAAGATTATTTTGACAAACACTGTTTTCAAAGTACGTTTTTTCTCAATATTAATATCCAATTCTCCAACAGGCACTTCCTTCTCCCTACCATATTCATCATTATACACATTATATGCAACTATCTTCTTTTGTATGAACGAATCGTCTATGGCAACATTACCCATCACCAAGCAATCCTCACTAGGATTATATTTCACGGTAATCTCTTCCCATTCTTTTGGGGAAATGATTTCACCTTTGTTTTCCTCAATCGTAATTGATCGGTGATTAGGTCTCAACCGTAGCTTGTCACAAGCGCCTTCCTTATGAATTTGAATTCTAAAGCAATTTGATGCCTCTTTAATTTTTCTCGGGGCATCTGTTTCTTCAGCAAATTCAAATCTCGTCCTCCTATTATTATTTCCAATTGACAATATTGGCACACAGTATTTATAAGGTTTGTCTTTTTCTTTCAACTTTATCAAATTCCGTGCACTGGGGAAAATATGAAAACTGTCTTCATAATCTTCTTTCCATGAATAAATGTGGTATCCTCCCCAAAACCAATTTCCATCCTTTTCTTCGCAATTATTAGATACATCAACCATACAATAATCATTAGGCTTGACAATTTGAATATATGCTTCGTCGATAGCCTCATCTTGCGACAAATGGAATACATCAATATTCTTATTATTAATCATATCTGTACTGATGAAACGCTTTCTCAATCCTTTCTTATCAAACTGAATTAAATGCCTATCTCTATCCTCTTCCGACCAAAAGCACATATCCGGATAATATCTAGGGATTTGAAAGTCATTCTTTATGCCATTGCCAACATGGCGCAATTTTCCATCAATATATGCGAACCAAACAGCTTCAACCGATTGTTCTGTCTTAGTCATAATCGTTGCCAAAAGAACTCTTATTCCTTGATTATCAAAACTATAACGCAACTCTATTTTATTCTTTCCTATATTAATTATGACCATTTTTGTGGTTTTTGTTCCTGATGTTGGTTGTTGACCTTGTTGTGTCGATATTCCTGATGCTGGGCTATTAGCAAAAATAGGCTCGTCAAGGTAAATTGGAATAGTGAATGATCCATTATCATTAAGTATCATGGATTGTTTTTTGGCAGAAACAATAGCAAAATGATTCATAATCAGATTTTTATTTTCTGAATGTTCAGCTTCCTCATCACCATTAAACATATTCTCATAGCTAATCCGCTCCATCAGCCAAACTTTTTTATGTTCCTTGTCTTTCCTTCTTATGCGGTATGAAACTTCATGTACGTCTCTTGGTAAATAAAAATATTCAAGTGGAGTAATCGCTTCTACCACATCTATATTTGCATTTTCATTCAATCTATCAAAATTCAAATCTTCTGAATTCATTTGCGAATAATCGTCAACTTTATGATGTTTTGCGTATAAATCATAGATATAATTCGTTAACTCATCCTCATTATCTGGTGACAAAGTATTCCTCTCGCGATACACGAATCCTAACGATTTCAATTTATTTTTGCGTTCGGATTCCTGTTGTCTCAGTAATTCCCTTTTCTTTTTTTCCATCAAACTATCATAAACATCTCGTCCCTCCTTGTCTTTACCTAATTTCTTTCTAAGGAATTCCGTCATGTACACTTCTGTTGGATAATATTTAATATTTCCAATTCGTTCCTTATAATCATCAGAACCTTCTCTCACCCAATCAAATCCATATTCGCCACGCCAATCCGTGCAAGGGCGGAACTTCACAATGCAAGGGACTTCTTCTACTTCGTTTTTTTCTGAAGCGAATCCTTTTGTGCCTTTTGCTGCTTCTCCTGCCATCTTATTCAATTGTTTATAATTTTACATTCTTCCATCTCATCGCATCCTATGCCCTTGCAGTTTTTGTATAAGGCTTCGTAAACGGCTTGGGCCATCAGTTCGGGGTTGTATTTGGCCACATCTTCGGGATGGGTCAAGTATAGGTAGTTCACCTGCACGGCATGTTTGTGCAAAGGGTTATTTTCATTCAAAAAAGGATTGCTTACCGAACGGCGCACACCGAGGCACTTCAGGCCGGTGGCCTTGGCAATGCTGTGGCTGATGCGGCAAGCCAAACACAAGGTGATGCGTTCGTTGCTCGACAGGCGGAATGCATAGTCGGAGCTGGGAAAGATTTTGCGGTCGTCTTTTCCGTCAAGGCTGCCGACATAGGTGCACACTCCTTCGGTGTACCATTGTTCATCGGGGGCATAGTGTTCGCATGGAGCCATCAAGCCTTTGAGGGAACAAACACCTTCGTGGTGCAGGCTCTCCGCATTGCGGCAGGCAGCCTCGTCGCAGTAACGGCAAGGGGCAGCGCTGAAGCGGTGGGCCAGAAGAATAAGATAGTCGTTCTCTTCGTCCATCACGCCTAACTTGTCCTTCAGATCGTAGCAAGGCGTGCCGTCTTTCCTGCGGAAACAACGGTTGTAGGCTTCCTCGTGGTATTCACATTCAACCATGCCGTCCTTGTTGGGCAGACACATCAGTGGGCTATGGTCCAAGGCTTCGTTGCGTCGGCAGACAAAACGCTCGGTGCGGAAGGGGCAGCGGTAGTCTTCGCCGCGTTTTTTCCACACACCACCCTCGGCGCAGCTGAGGTTGCGGTGGCAGTCGGGGCCACAGGCGGCCAACTTGTCGAGCACGGCTTGCGCGTTGCTTTTCTTCAGCTTGCGCATACAATGTGGCTCATTGTGGCTCACAAAGTTCATGCTCTGGCTCTTGACAGATTCAAAAATCTCGGCCAATTTGTCGCTCATTTGCTGTGCCCACCGCGCTTCACCGATGGTTACTGGGGGGTCGCCAGCAGTGGTGAAGGTATAGCCACGGTCGGTGCAGCCATAGCGTCCGCAGAACTTGCACTTCTCCTCATCGTAGGCGGCAAGTCCTGTGGCGTTGGCCAACACCAGCTTAGGTTCTATTTTTTTCGGTTTCCACTCCATGGTTGGTATTTCTATCTTGACAATTAAGGTAAGATTGTGATTACGCCGCCCCAAAGGCATTGCAGTGTGTCGGTGTTGAGCAGTGCAGGGGAACCATCCACCAAGAGATCAGGTTTTCCCGGTGCCCAAGGGGCGATGGTGTTTGGAATGCAGGGCTGCGGTGTCAGCACTCCTAAGGCAGCTGAGGTGGCAGCGGCCACCTGTGGGTTGGATAAAGTCATGCACATACCGAACGAGGGAATGTTGACCAAGGACTTGTGATCCATGATGTTGGCCATCTGTGGGCCTTCAACGAAGGCCTTTCTTGAGGGTGTTACCACAAGAGCGGATTGGCCGCCCATAGCGAAGGGACAAATCATTTTGGCGCCGCTGGCGACGAAACTCCGGCCGATGGGAGTTGCAGAAGGAGGCGGCAACGGTGCCTTGGGAACGGTGTTTTCTAAATTCCGTCCGTTGTAGGTCAAGTTCTCCATCAACTGCACATCCTGTGCGTTCAGCTCGGTGAGTTCGTGTATCAAATCCGCCTTAAAGATCCATCGTGAATCCAATTCCTCCTTTATTGCGTTGATTTGCTTTTGGAGCTCATCGTGTTTGGCCCAATCATCCTGCATCGCCTTTTTTGTCGCCTCCACATAATCCGCCTTAATGGACTCATAGTCAACCGAACTTTGATTGGTGGGTGTTATCTGCAATTCACTGATTTCCTTATCCAGTCTGGCGGCTTCTTCCCTTTTGGCGGCGGCAGCTTCATGGTCTTTATCTGCTAGATAATCATTCTTATACACGAGGACCAAGGTGCCGTCCAACTTGGCTGAATCGGGAGCATTCTTTCCAACATCTTTGTCAATCACCATCTGATACATTTCAGCTTTATGTCGATACTCGGCAGCTGACTCGTCAAGTCGAGCAGCCTCAGCATAACAGTTATCCCGTTGCTTGGACAAGCTGTCCAAGGATACATCATAGGCGCGTTGAGCCTCTGGCGACCATTCGGAAAATATCTCAGGTGGTGGAATTACCTTTCCCATCGCTCGTTCTCCTCCTATTCTTAGTTGATTTTCACCATTGGACCTTTAATGTTGACATCTGTTTCGCCATCGACATTGATTTGCATGGCTTTCACAATCGTCGAATTATCAGACTGTACCGTAAGCTTATTTTTACCGTGAATACCAGCTTGGTCTTCTGAGACCAATGCGACCATGTTGTCAGCATGAATTATCACACCATCCTTTTCATCCACTCTGACAATCTTCTGTCCATCATCCAATGTCAATTGGATTCTTTCCTTTATCATGTGGATACGGGTTTCTGTTTCATCAATATAGGCATAATAATCATTGCCGACTTGATTGGTGTAATCGTTTCCAGTGTAATCCGTCATATCATGGTCGGCAACGCGCTGGATGTCGTTTTCGGCATGCGAGTTGATGTCGTTCTTGGCATCCATGATGATATTGTTGCCCGCATTGAGCACAATATTTTTGTCAGCCGAAAGTTCAATGTTGCCTTTCGATTCGAGACGAATCACCTTGTTGTCGGTATCGTAGGTTACCACATAGTTGCGGGTGTTCTCGTCGTATATTTTGATGTAGCCGTGTTCGCCCTTGTCACGGATCTCGACAGTGTGTCCGTTACGTGTGCGGATGGCTTTGTATTCGTTGTGTTTGACGGAATCTTCTTCTGTCCATTCTTTGACCGGCGCATCGCCACGCCCATTGTGCACCGAAGCCATGACATAAGGCCGTTCGGCATTGTTGCGTTCATAGCCGACGATGACTTCGTCTCCTTCTTCAGGCACCAGATAGCTGCCGCTATGAAAGCCGCCATAGGGTTGGGCGACACGGATCCAAGGCGTAAAATGGGACTCCACTTCACCATACGAGCCAATCCCGGAAACACAGTTTTCAATCGCAAACTGCCATTCCAGAACCACCTGAACACGACCCAAGTGTCTGGGGTCTTTGTTGCTGAGCACGCGGCCGGATTGGGGGCCGCTTTTGGGATAGATGTCGAAGTCACCGTAAGTGAGGAAGCCTTGCTCGTCGCGTTTCAAATAGGGCGGCACCGTTGATTTTTGCGGGATGGCCTTGAAACTGTTCTCCAATGTGCGGCTCGAATTGCCTGACCAAATATAGGTCAGGTCGATCACTTTGAGCGGCTCGTGCTGCACGAAGTCGGTTGCCGTGTCTCCCGTGTTGGTTTCATCCTCGATAATGATGACACTGCCAAGCTTCAAGTCGGCGCGACGGGCCTTGCCACAGCATAGCAGCGTGTCGGCCATGACGTATTGTTCATAGATACGGCGTTGGCTGCGCACCCAAATGTCAAGGTCATCGAGATTGGTAATATTCGCTGAGTCGTCTATCTCCGCCACGTTATTTTGATCGATCCGGGCCGAACAAAAGTCTGCCACCGTGTTGGCGTAATCATTGAAATACTCGGTGGCGTGCTCATACACCGACTTTGACATCTCATGAATGTGTGGATGTTCGTTTTTCCAGATATGCTGGTCGCCTTTTTCCACGCCCGCCCGATAAGTGCCGCAAGTAAGGTAGTCAAATTCATTAAACACAATGCCGGTATGCTGGTTCATGGTGAGGTCGTAGTCATATTGTTCAAGGTCAATGCCGGTACGCAGGGTGACGGGTTCAAATTCAAGCATATCACCGAAGATGACTTTGCCGTCCTCATAATAGAAGAACTCGCCATAGCGTTTGGCTAAGCGTCTCAAAAAGTCGTAGTCGCTTTCGTTATATTGCACGGTGTAAGGCATGACAGGGTTGTTTCTCAGGCGGAGTTTCATTTCTAAATCCTTAAAACCCGCGTCTTCAGTAGAATAGAGTCCGGAATCGGGTGAGAATTTCATTGGTGTCTCCGTCACATGGGCAAGTGTCTTGCCGACACAATCCTCCAAAAGCTCATTGAGGTAAGAAGAGCAGCGCGGGTATTGCTTGAGGCGCGAGTCCGCGCTATAAGCCGTACAGTGCACCCTCATCGGAGCTTTCATGTTCTCACGCTCCACCTTGATGTGCTGGATGTAGCCTCTGAAGAAGTCGTTCACCTCATCAACCTGCCATTCGCCTCCCGTGTCGTATCGGTTGACCGACACCGAACACTCCACCAAAGCGCCCAAGAGCTTTTCCCTCAACTCAAATTTGATGTCGTCCGGGGTCAGTGTCATGTTTTCCTTGCGGAATACAAAGTCGAAACGGTTGGGTTCCAGAAGCCGTTTGGTCATTTTGAACTCAAGGAAGACATAACCTTCGAGTTCCTCTCCGTTGATTTTTATTGCAGGAACGCTTGCTAACTGAATTGCCATAACGAATCAATATTAGGGTTATTTTCAGATGATTTGGAGTTGACGCTTAGTTACGGCATCACACTCCAGACGGTTTTTTACTTCTGTTGTCGTATCCAACACCAACCGCATTGCGTGAATCAGCGAATTGGATATACGACGCATAAATGGTCAGCCGCATGGTTGTCATGTCGCTGTTCTGATTGTTGAAATATTCGTAGAGGCCGATGCAGAAAGCGTCTTTGAATTCAATGATTCGGCTGGCATTTCTACTGAGCCTGTTGTAGTTGACATCCATCTCGATATAGCCGTCACATTGCTTGAAGTCGTCAAGCATCCATTTCTGTAGGAAATAGGCCTTCTCGGGTGAAACGATGGTGACAATGATCTTGCCTACAGCCACGCCGGCACAAGGCACGCCGTCTAAATTGACCGCCTGTGTGATGTTGTACTCACATTCCACGATATTAAATGTGCTGGGGTAGCCGTTGATGTGTAGCGTTGCTTTGAGTGCCATATTAAAATAGGTTTAGTTATTAAATAAGTGTGAAACAGAGGGTGCGGCGGGCGCGTTGCCCGCCGCACCCCCTCTAGCAATGATACTTAAGCCCAGTCGTTGGAATAATTGACCGAGCCGTTTTTGATTTCGCGGCAGGACAAGACGATTTCCTCGTAATGTCCCATCTTGTCTTCCCACAACTCGACAAAATTGACGCAGTAGCCGTCGGTGAACTCAATCTTTTTCATCAGATTGCCCGACTTAGTCTCGTTGAATTCGATAGCGCCATTCTTGGCGAGGTTGGGAGCGATCATCCAGTTCAGCAGGTCCGGATTGCCGTCGTTCAATGCCTTGACGCGGATGGTGATTTTTCCGCCTCTCGGAATGCCCGACATTTGGCCTTCCGTATCGGTGGCCTGGTTGAAGGAATAGGTAACCATCATGACCTCGCGTTCGGTGAGGCCATCAACTTTTAATGTTACAGGTGTTTTTGCCATTTTTGTAAGTTTTTAAAGGTTAATAAATGTGATAATTGTGTTTTTTTACTATTCAAGAACAGTGTCTGAACCCATGTAGTCCTTGTTGTCGGCTTCGAGTTTGATGACGAAGTTCTTGGCAGCAAAGAACGGGGTGATGGAGATGTCAACAGTAACAACCTTGGTCTTCGGGTCCTGCTTCGGGTCGCCAAGTTTGTACTTCGAGAAGAAGTTCTGGTAGCCCTGATAGTGGTTCAGGAAGTCCTGAATCTTGTCTTTGAGTTTCTGGGGCGACTTGTAGGGGTCCCAATTTTCGAGTGCGATTTCGTGCACATAGTTCATTAGCACTTTCTTCACCCAGTCGAACACGCGCACGATGGGGTATTCCATCATGGCGTCGAGGTCGCCGTTGTACAAGGTGTTGTTGTTGAATGCCATGACACGGCCTTCTGAAAACACCATCGGGACAACATGGTCATCCATCAAGGAGGCGATCTCCGACTTGAGGAGGTCGAGCTTGACGCCTTTCACATCAGCCACGGTACCATATTTCTTGCCGGCGCGGCCTTGCGAAATTGGGGTGGCCTCGTCATACATCATACCGGCCAATGCACCGGCGGGCGAGATGTAGAAGGCTTCTTCATACTGTTCGTCGTAGCTGAGTTTCTCGCTCTCGCGGCCCACAATCCAGTTGCAGGCCATGACGACATTTTGTAAGACTGCATCGCTGTCGACGAAGCCGCGGGTAATGTCCTTCAGGTCTTCGAGCGAGTTCTCGTCTTCAAGGGCGGTGTCAGTAACAAGGATAGTCTTGTACTTGTGGGCGACCTTGGCCCAACGGAGCAGTTCCACCCTGTCTTTGAACACGCCGCCGGGGATGACGACGAAACTGTAGCTGTCCTTGAGGCTCAGGCGGTCGAAGGCGCGTTTGAGCAAGCTGTCAACCTGATCCTTGAAGCTTGATTCGGTATCGGTGATGGCTTCCTTGGCCACATTGATGACTTTCAGTTTCTCCACCTTCTCGCCGCCACTGTTCTTGAAGAACATGTCGAGGGCGCGGTAGCTGCGTTCGAGGTCTTTGGAGGCGTCCAAAGCGTCGGTGATACCTTGGGTGAGCACTTTGAGGTGCTTGGCTTCCTTCTCTTTGCAGCTCTCCACCATGTCAGTGGCCGAGGCACTGCTTTCGCTGAGCAGTTCGAGCCAAGCCTTGAGTTCAGTCTTCAAGGCATCGCGTTTGCCCTTCTTGCGGCTGTCGCTCAGGAACGAGTCTTTGATGGCCTTCTTGGTGGGGTTCATGTCCTCAGCAGCAGGGATGATGCCCTTGACGGCCGAGAAACCTCCAAACTGCTGTAAGAGTTCGGTAACTTCCTTTTTTTGCTGAACGCCTTGCTGTTGTTGCTGTTGCGCACTAGTTTCTGTTGCTTTCTGTAATTGAGGATCTGCCATAGTTATGCAATTATTTCGTTATTATTCGTTTTCTTCCAGTTCATTGAGCAAATACTCGAGATAGTCCTTAAGCTCTTCTTTGCTTTTGGCGTCTTTGAGGATGTCGCGGAGCTTCTTGTTCGACTCAATCTGTTTGCGTACTTTGGCCACGCTGTCCATCTCGGCTTTCTTTTTCGAGAGAAATTCGCTGTTAGCCACCAAGTTGCCCTTGCCGCCGTTGGACTCAAAATCCTTGATTTCGTTGAAGCGTAGGGTCTCGCTAACAATACCGCCTTCGTCGTCAGTGAAGTTGACTTCCACATTGGGTTTGAAGTGGTCAAACACGTCTCCGATGGTTTTGGCATCTTCAAACAACTCTGGGTCCTCCGACTGAGCGTCTGTGGTGTACTGGTCAATGAACAGGGTTTTGTTGGTGTCTAATGCACTTACCTGACTGCCCGATTCTTCATCGGTGGCTTTTGAAATGAAATTTTTCTCTTCCATAGCGTTTAGTATTGATTAATTTAATATATTGTATATCATTCTTTTGTCTTTTGTTTTGGGGTCTCTGTTTCAGGTACCTCTTGTTTGATCCCGTATTCGGTTTTCACGCCGTTGACATAGAAGGCCACTTTGCCGTCTTCCAACTTCACTTCAACAGTGTCGCCGGCCTTAAGTTTGCCGCTGATAATCATCTTCGACATGGGGCGACGCAACTCTTTGCGGATGGTGCCGATGATAGGACGGGCGCCGAACTGCGGAGTGAACTCCAGCATAGCGATGGCCTGTTTGGTCGCATCGTCAATCTTGAAACCGATGTTCTGCTCGGTGAGCAGTTTGACCAGCCCCTTGAGGTGGATGCTGAAAATGCGGGTAACAGTTTCGGGTGTGATGGGCGAAAACGGCACAATTTCGGTCAGACGGCCCAAGAACTCGGGACGGAAGTAGTCCTGCATGATGGTCATGAGTTCGTTGTTCTTGGGGACAACACCTTTCTCGAAAGAGTCAACGATAAACTTGCTTCCGATGTTGGAAGTGAACAAAATCAAGGCGTTGGAGAAGTCGCCCACGCGGCCCAAACGGTCGTGCAGTTTGCCTTCGTCCAAAATCTGAAGGAACAGGTCGAACACCGACTTGTGCGCTTTCTCAATTTCATCGAACAGCACCACCGAATAAGGCTTCTGACGGATCTTGTTGACCAACAGGCCGCCCTCTTCGTAACCGACATAGCCGGGAGGCGCACCATACAGCAGGGCCACCGAGTGCTCTTCCTTAAACTCCGACATGTCGAAGCGGATGAGTGACGACTCGTCTTGGAAAAGGAATTCTGCCAAAGCCTTGGAGAGTTCTGTCTTACCCGTGCCGGTGGGTCCGAGGAAGAAGAAGGATCCCATAGGCTGCCCCTTCTTGTTGAGTCCCGAACGTGACTCGTAGATGGACTCTAGGATGGTTCTGATGGCATGGTCCTGCCCTACGACACGGCGTTTGAGGATGTCCTCCGCGTTGACTAGTTTTTCTCTCTCCTTCGACTGTACTTTGCCCAAGGGAATGCCTGTCTGCTTGGCCACCACTGCAAAGAGGTCGGAGGCCAGCACCTCGTTACGTTTCTTGGCGGCGAGGGTTTTTAGTCTGGCTATGACAGTTTCAAGGTATTCAATACGTTCTTCCTTGGTAGCTATTTTCAGGAAGTCGGTGTCGTCTTCCAGTTGCGCAATGAGCAGTACGCTCACCTTATTTATTAATTCATAGTGCAGCCAGTTGAGCTCCACCATGAGTTTCTTGTCTTCGATATGCTCAGGATTCTCTTTAAGCTGGTTGAGTTTGCCCTCAACATGTGCGATGTCGTTGTCCGACACGTCGTTCATGGTCTTGATGAGGGCCATGGTACGGTCGACAAGGTCAAACACCGAGTCGGGCATGGCTTTTTCGGTCATGTAGCGTTTGGCAAGGCGGATGGCTTCGGTTATGACATCGTCCTTGACGGTGAGGTTATGGTATTTCTCAAAGGTGTTGACGGCACCTTCCATGATGCGGAAACAGGTATCCATGTCGGGTTCGTCAATGTGAATCTTCTCAAACTTGCGAACCAATGCCTTGTCGGTTTCGATGTTCTTGGTGAAGCCATCGACGGTGGCGGTACAGACCAAGAGCAAGTCGCCCCGGTTAAGTTCCTGTTTCAGCAGGTCGCCGGTGCCGTGCAGAGTACCCATCTTTTCCATCAACTTGTCCAAACCTTCGATGACGAGGATGGCATTGCCCATGGCTTTCAGTTCGCCGACAACACTCTTGAAGCGGTCTTCGGTCTCCATGTTGTTGACCGCGCCGGAAGCCAAGGCCGCCAAGTCGAGTTCATAAATGTTAGACCCTAACAGAAAACTCGGCACGTTGCCGCTGAGCAGCCGGGCGACGAAACCGTTGATGAGGGCGGTCTTGCCCACACCCGGCTCACCGATAATCAAAAGATTGGACTTGGTCTTACGACCGAGGATTTCAAAGAAAGAGGCGATTTCGCGCTCGAATCCCACCACAGGATTTGTCTTTCCGCTCGCTACAAGTTCGTTTTTGTTGATGCAATACTTGCCGAGGGTCTTCTTGGCGTTGGCGGTCAGCACCGGAGCCGGAGCTGCCGTTCCTTCTGCCACAGCCGATTGGAGGTTCAGTGCGTCAACCACTTCGTTGGATGTCAGGGGCAAATTCTTCAATTGGTTGAAATTGAAGCCGACACCGGGGGTAACCAAAGCCGCCAGCAGGCAATAGTTGTCAACCGCTTCAAACCCGAACTTGGCACGGTAGTCGTCGGCGGTATCAAAAACGGCTTTTGATTCATCGCTTAGGTCAATGTCGCTCTTCGGACGCGAAGCTTTTGGAGTCATGCCGATTTCGCAGTCGGCCCACTCCACAAGATAGTAGTAGTCCTTATCCAAGTTGCCTTCAAGAAAAGGAACCATGCCCATGTCTTTGTGCAGCAAGGCCTTAAAGAGGTGGCAAGGATAAATGGCATCATTGCCGTTGCTGACAGCGTAGTTCTGAGCTATCCTCAGCAAATCCTCAAAAAATGTGATAATGGTTTTCTTATTCATAGACTATAATTTCTTTGTTTCTTTCATTAAACATAGACTTTGCAAATATATGTAGAAAAAACCGAAACACAATAAGTAATATTACTTATTTTTTATCATTGTTGTCCGATAAAACTCGGTTAATCGACTAATCTGCTTGTATATTATTGATAAACAGAAGATAAAAAATTTTCTATCCTCCTATTAAAAAAGCAA
>JBHACT010000121.1:0-15180 GCA_041854745.1 Candidatus Limimorpha sp.
CCAATGATGCCCTCAAGCAAGTACAGTACAAAATCAACAGGAGACCAAGGGAAAAACTGATGTTCGACACACCAAAAAACAGGTTCTTTGAACTATGCAGCTAAACTTTCTCTATTTTTGCACTTGCTATTTGAACCTGCGGATTTGATTTTTTTTCGTCAAGATAGGCGAAAATAGTTTAAAAATTCGTAATTTTGCCGCCGAAAAACCGCCGTACATCATCTGAGATGAAGACAATGCGTTGACATCGAAGTCGGTGCGGGAATTAATGACAATCTGATCCGGAGGTATTCAAATGGAAAGGAGAATAGGTACAGTCCTCATTTATGTGGAAAACAGGGAAGCCGCGCCCAAAGTCAACGCGGTGCTCACCCGCCATTCGGGCATCATCATCTGCCGTCAGGGCTTTCCGCGAGGTTCATACAGCATCATTTCCGTCATCTTTGAAGGCACTACCGATGAGATTGGTTCCCTCACAGGCCAATTGGGCCGCATAGAAGGCATTGAGGTGAAGTCGGCTTTGTTGAAAACTACTCAAAAATCATTCTAAAAGCTAGGCAAAATGCAATTTCATCCGGAAAAATGCCGTATCCCCGATGAGCCCAACCGCCCATTCATCGACTCGCAAGAGATTTGGGATTACATCAACAACACCAAAAGCACGCCAGAGCGTGTGCGCGAAATCATCCAGAAGTCGTTGGACAAGAACCGTCTGACGATGGAAGAAACCGCCGTCCTTGTCAATGCCACTGACCCTGCATTGGTGGAAGAGATTAAGGAAGGCGCGCGCGAACTGAAACGCCGCATCTACGGCAACCGCATTGTGCTCTTTGCCCCGCTGTATGTGGGCAACTATTGTGTCAACAACTGCAAATATTGCGGTTTCCGTTCGTCGAACAAGGAACAGATTCGTACTACTTTGACCGACGAGGAACTCATCCGCAATGTAGAGGCCTTGGAGGAAGACGGCCAGAAACGCCTCATCCTCGTCTATGGCGAGTCCCCGAAATACTCACCCGAATACATTGCCCACACGGTGAGGGTTACCTACGCCACCCATAAGGGCAAGGGCAGTATTCGCCGTGTCAATATCAACGCCGCGCCTTTGGATGTGGAAGGCTTCCGCACGGTGAAAGAGGCTGGTATCGGCACTTATCAGATTTTCCAAGAGACTTATTGCCCCGAAATATACAACGACTATCACCCGAAGAACACCTTGAAGGGCGACTATAATTGGCGCTTGACCGCCATGGACCGTGCCCAACAGGCAGGCATTGACGACAACGGAGTGGGTGTCCTTTTCGGTCTTTACGATTGGCGTTACGAAGTGCTGGCCATGATTCGCCACACCAATCATTTGGAAGCCTGCTTCAATGTCGGTCCGCACACCATCTCGTTCCCGCGTATCAAGGACGCTTCCGGCCTGAACATCGATCCGAAGTATTTTGTTGATGACGAGACCTTTGAAAAGATCATCGCCATCTTCCGGCTGGCCGTGCCTTACACGGGCATGATTTTGACCGCCCGCGAAGACGCCGACTTTCGCGCTAGGGCCATCGAATACGGTATCTCGCAAATCGACGGCGGCACCAACCTGCAAATTGGCGACTATAAATACCACCATGAAGAGGAGGAAAAAAACAGCGACAAACAGGAGAACCAGAACTTGCACCGTGAACAGTTCAAGATCGGCGACGACCGCTCGTTGGGCGACATCATCGATGAGCTTTTGGACCACGACTTCATTCCGAGTTTCTGCACGGCCTGCTACCGCCTTGGCCGCACCGGCGAGCACTTCATGGAATTTAGCGTGCCGGGTTTCATCAAGCGTTACTGCACACCGAACGCTATCCTCACCCTGACGGAGTACTTGGTGGACTATGCCACAACCGAAGTGGCCGCTAAGGGATGGAAGTGTATCGAGAACAACTTCAAGAATGTTGACCCGAAGTTTTTGGACGAGTTGAAAGCCCGCATCGAGCGTATCAAGGCAGGAGAGAGAGACCTTTATTTCTGAAACCAAGGTTGCATGAACTTGTGGTTGCTGACGGCAGCCTAAGCACTGAAAGAGGCGACAGGCCGACCAATGAAGCTTAACAGGAAAAAAGAGAAAGGTGTCAGGGGAATTTTCCTTGGCACCTTTCGTTTACTTGTATTTAATCAGTTTTACATGCTGATTTTCAATCCTACAAAATAGGTGCGAGGCAAACTGGGACCATAAATGTAGCCGGCATCGCGAAGGGCACCTTGGTCAAAGTCGTTTTGGTAGGAGTTCAACATGTTTTGCACTCCGCCGTTGAGTTGCAAGGTGGTACCTAAACTTATCGGGATGTTATAGGTGAGTTTGATGCCAAGGTCGAAGAAAGAAGGTGTTAGCTTTTCGCAGTCTTTCTCAACGAATCCGGCGAAATGTTGCACCAACATAGAGCCTGTGTACACCGCTGATAAAGAAGCCTGAAGGCGGCTCGTAATAGGGCAGAGGGTGGTGAGATATCCGTAGTGGTCTGGGGTGCGGAACATGCGGCGTTGGGGTGCTATCTCGGGGTTTTCACTCCATGCCTCGGGCTCTTTATAGCGGCTTTGCTGCCAGGTATATCCTGCCTGAAGGCTGAAATCATTCCGCTTGAGCTGTGCTTCAATATTGATACCGCCAACATAGGCTCCTGCGCCGTTGCAACGCTCGAGGAGCAGATTGCCCTGATTGTCAGAACCATTGGGACGAAGTACGAATACATCATCGAGACTGGTGTAAAAGCCTTCCGCCAGCAAATCGAAGTCGAAGGAGCCAAACTTGTGCTCCCAATCGATGGAGCCACTGAAACTGTGGCTGTATTCGGGACGAAGGTTGGGGCTGAGGCTGATGAGCGCCACTTCACCTCCTACGGCCATGATGTGTAGGTCTTCATCGAAGGCTTGTGGGGCGCGGAAACCCGAAGAATAGCTGAGTCGTGTGGTGAATGAAGGCAGGGGCGTCCAACGCAGGTTGGCTCTTGGGCTGAGCACGGGTTTTTCCATTAGACTATGCTTGTCGGTGCGAAGGCCAAGAAGAAGGCTAAAGCGCGCGTTTTTCCACTCATTTTGAACAAACACACTGGCAATGTCGGCGTTTTGTTCAACAAGGCGGTTGTAGGCAGGCTGTTCGTCAACGAGGTGGTTGGTTGACCATTCGGAGCCTGCCACCAAAGTGGCCGGCATGAAAAAGAGGCGACCGAATTGATAGGAAACTTGTGTGCCAACGACAGAGCTGAAGTCTTTAGAAGTACCATAGGCATTTAAATCATGCTGGGTACCATAATAGGTGTCGCGGGCGATAGACTGCAAGGAACCGAATACAGAGAACCGGAAACGGGTATCATAGCTCATAAAATCATAGTTAAGGCCGCCACCCTGCACATGGTGTTCGGCTTGTTCGGCCACTTGGCATAGATGCGGTTGCAGCATGACACTGTCGCCACCACGGCGAAACTCATACAGGTTGTGGTATTCAACATTCAGTTTAGAACGTTGGCCGAATTTGTAATATGCTCGTGTGCCGATGTTCATGGAACGTTGTTTTCCCAATTCCGAGAACCCATCGTTATCATGGTCGTAGCTCTGACGTGTATGGGTCGATCCGAAGATGTAGGCACCGGCTCTATAGTCAGAAGAAACCGTGGTGGCATTGAAGGAGCTGACATTGTTCCATGAGTTTCCTCCGATTAGGTTGGTCGTGTGGGCGACTTCCAAACCCTTTTTGACAGGCTCGCGTGTGATGATATTGACCACACCTCCAATGGCATTGGCTCCGAAAAGAGCCGACCCTCCGCCTCGGATAATCTCTACACGGTCTATCATCGATACGGGAATCTGTTCGAGGCCATACACTCCAGCCAATGCGCTGAAGACGGGACGGCTGTCGATGAGAATTTGCGAATACTTGCCTTCCAATCCGTTGATACGCAATTGGTTGGTGCCGCAGTTTTGGCAAGTGTTCTCCACCCTAAGCCCTGGTTGGTAATTCAAGCCTTCGGCCAGATTGGCAGCATTGACGTGTTCCAAAGTGAGTGGCGACAATACATTGACTACAGTGGAGGCTTCGCGGCGGTTCACTTCCAAACGGTTGGCCGAAACCACCACATCTTGCATCATTTTTGCGTCAGATTCAATCTCGAAATTCACTTCTTTGCTCTCTCCTATTTTTACCAACACTTCTCTCGCAACAGTCTTGTATCCTATGCATGACGCTTCGATGACATATTTGCCTTCTGGCAGGTTGGTGAGATAGTAGTGGCCGCTTTCATCGGTGGAGGTGCCAATCAAAGTACCTTTTAGCACCACATTGACGTAAGATAGGTGTTGGCCTGTGTTCTTGTCTAATACATGACCGAAAATGTTGGCATCGGTGATTTGAGAGACGGCAGCTGTACTGAGACACATACATAGTAAGGCCATCAACAGGCCTTGTTTCATTCTGTTTTTACTCATTAGTTTATACTTTAGATTTGAATTGATTGCTCGTTTTTTTCCGCGGCAAAAATAGTGTTTCTTTTGATGGAGAAAAATCCCCTTTTATTGGGATAATAAACAAACAAAATACAATTTGTGGTGGCTTCCTTTAAAGGAAAAGCTATGATTTGCCTAACCCAAGCAGCAAATGAAGGAGGAGGCTTTTTTGCTGTTTTTCAGCGTTGTATCAAAGATTGTCTTTGAAATACTGCGTAATTTTCGTAATTAAGTGGGCACGGTCCATGCCGTAGACGTTGTGGTCGTGGCCGGGATAGACGAAATAGTCGAGCTGCTTGCCGTTGTGTATGCAGTTTTCAACGAAAACGAGGCTGTGCTGCCAAACCACAACAGGGTCGGTGGTGCAGTGGATCATGAGGAGCTTGCCTTCAAGTTTGTCGGTCTTGTTCTCTAAACTGGTCAACTCGTAGCCTTCGGGGTTCTCTTCGGGCGTATCCATGTAACGCTCGCCATACATGATCTCGTAGTATTTCCAGTCCAGCACAGGGCCGCCTGCCACACTGACTTTGAACACTTCTGGGTGGTTGATCTTCAGCGAAGTGGACATGAATCCGCCATAGCTCCAGCCGTCGGAACCAATGCGGTTGGCATCGACATAGGGTAAGGTCTTCAACCATTCGATACCCACCATCTGGTCACGCATCTCAAGTTGTCCGCACTGACGGTGGATACACTGCTCAAAGGTCTCGCCACGGTCGGCGGAGCCACGGTTGTCGAGGGTGAAGACGAGGAAGCCTTCTTGGGCGAGGTAATTGAGGTAGATGCCAGCACCTGCCGTCCATTCGTCGGTGACGAGTTGGGCATGTGGACCGCCATACACATAGACGATGACGGGATATTTCTTCGAAGCGTCGAAGTTGTAGGGCTTGATGAGACGGGTGTAAAGTGTCTGGCCGTCTTCGGCTTTCAGGGTGCCGAGTTCGGTGGCTCCGATGTTGTAGTCCTTCAGCGGGTTCTCAGCCTCGTGCATACGGCTCACAAACTTGCCCTTGGCATCCATGACATCCACATTGTAGGGCACATCGGTGCTGGTGTAGAAGTCAAGGACAAACTTGCTGCTGCCTGATAGAACAATGTCATGGGTGCCGTGCTCCTTGGTGAGTTTGGTGACCGCGCCGCTCTTGATGTCCATCATGTAGCAGTGGCGTTCCAGCGGGCTGACCTCGGTGGAGCGATAGTAGATTTTACTGCCGTCTTTCGAGAAGCCGTTGAAGTCGGTGACGACAAAACTGCCGTGGGTGAGTTGCTCGACCGTTTTTTTGCTGATGGTGTAGAGATAAAGGTGATAATATCCGTCACGCTGTGCTTTCCAGATGAACCGGTCAGGGTTATTAGGGAGGAAGTAGGCTGGACCTTGCGGTTCCACATATTGCTCATCGCGGTCTTCAAAGATGGTCTGGATGAAATCGCCGCTGATGGCATCGTATTCGTTGAATTTCAGATGGTTCTGACCTCGGTTGAGTACACCGATATAGATACGCTTGTTGTCGGGGCTCCATGTGATGGCCGTAAGGTATTGCTCAGCGGGTTCTCCGGTTTTTACAACGACTTCCCGGCCTGTGGCGATGTTGTAGATGTGCAGTGTTACCACATGGCTTGTCATGCCCGCCATCGGGTATTTGATAGGCTTGGCAGTGGCAACGCGCTCCGTGATGTCCACCAAGGGATAGTCGGTTACCATGCGCTCGTCCATAGAGTAGTAAGCCAAAAGTTTGCCGTCGGGCGACCAAAAAATGCCGCCGTTGATGGCGAACTCGTTGCGATGCACGCTCTGACCGGCCTCTACGCCTTCTGGATTGTCGGTGATTTGGATTTGCTTGTCGCCGTTGGCCACAAACAAGTTGTTGTCGATGGTATAGGCTATATTCAATGTTGGCTTGCAAATGGTTTGATTCTCAGCGTCTTGTGGAATGGATGTAACGGCTTTGATGGTTTTCTTTTTGATGTCAAGCCGATTCAAAGTGATACCGTTATCGCCCAAGGCATAAAAGTAGGCTTGGTAGTCGTTGATCCAAGTCAGTTGGGGAATACGTGTCAGGTCGTTGACGCCTTCGCTTTTGGTGAAGCCATTCAGTTCGTCGAGGGTGAGGAAACTGGTCTCTTTCTTAGAATTTGGGTTCATCGTGACGATTTCTTTGTCCTTCACTTTCATGAGGATGTCGGTGCCGCCGATCCATTTCAGTTGGTTGGGGCGTTGTGCATAAAGGCTGCGGTTGTTGTAGGAAGCGTCCTCCGGGGTGAAAAGTTTCTTTTCTTGTGCTTGGCTTGGCAAGACAAAGGCCATGACGAGTGCCAACGATAAGAGGGTCAAAATTTTCTTCATTTTCGTGCAAATTTTAGATTGGGCGCAAAAATAAGGAAAAAACCATTATGCCGTAAATATCTCTTGATAAGGTGGCTGCTTCACTACCTTTTTCACGCACTTCCGCCCCGCGTTATCGGTGCTGTTGACGAAATAGAAACCTGAAAGCGATACGGCCATGTCGATATGGAGTTCGACGCTTTCGCCCTTTGCGTTGAGCACCTTTTGCCTGAGTGTGATAAACGCTTCGGCATGTTGCAATAAAATAATTCTTTTGTAAAAATTTAATACCTTTGCCCACAAATTTGAAGCCCAATGAAAAAGCGCAAAGTCCCACATACCTTCGTTATTGTTTTCTTCATCATCGTCATTGCGGCGGTGCTCACTTGGATTATCCCGCCCGGGAAATATGTCTCGGAGCAAGTGAATGGGGAGACGGTGATGACTTTTTATTATGCTGACCAATTGCCAGAGACGGTTGGTGGCAATGAATTCCATGCCGAACCTCAAACTTGGCAGATTTTTTCTGCCTTCTACAAGGGCTTTGTCAAACAAGGCAATATCATCGTGTTCATATTAATAATAGGTGGTGCTTTCTGGATCATGAACAAGAGCCGCGCCATCGATATGGGCATTCTTTCTTTTTTAAAGTTCACCAAACGCTTGGAACGCAGAAAATTGATACGGAAAATCGGGGTGAACAATGTCGTTATCATTCTGGTGATGTTGCTGTTCAGCCTGTTCGGCAGTGTGTTTGGCATGAGCGAGGAGACCATTGCTTTTGCTTTGATTATCATCCCTTTAGCTGTTTCTATGGGCTATGACAGTATTGTGGGCATGTGCATGGTGTATGTGGCTGCGCACATCGGTTTTTCGGGGGCAATGCTTAACCCTTTCACCATCGGGATTGCGCAGGGCATTGCCGAAATACCGCTGTTCACAGGTCTCGGCTACCGCGCCGTGTGCTGGGCAATCCTGACCGTGGTGGGTATCGTGTTCGTGCTGTGGTATGCCAACAAAGTGAAGCGCAGTCCACAGTCATCCATCATGTATGAGGCCGATGCCTATTGGCGAAAAATGGCCGAAGTGCCAGAGGAGGAGTTGGAACGCCACACACCGCGCATGGCTTGGTGGGTTTTTGCCTTCCTGACGGTGGTATTAATCGTGTTTTCAGTGCTTTACCCACAAACCACCTTGAAAATCGGCAACAGCGAGGCCGGCTTGCCTTTGCTGCCCATCGGCACTTTGGTATTTGCCCTGTTGAGTGTCGTCACTTTGCGTAAGACGGTGCATTATTTTGTGCTGACCCTGCTTTTTGCCACGGTATATTTCCTCGTGGTGGGTGTGTTGGGCTATGCGTGGTACATCATGGAGATTGCCTCACTGTTTCTCGTGTTGGGTATCGCCAGTGGCTTGGCCGTCAACAAGAGCGCGAGCGACATCGCAAAACTATTTCTTGAAGGTATGGGCGATATTTTATCGGCGGCAGTCATCGTGGGTTTGGCGGGTGGTATCGTCATCGTGTTACAGGAAGGCGGCATTATCGATACCATCCTTTACGGACTCTCCAAATCCATGAGCAACATGGGCAAAATTGCCTCGGCGGAAATCATGTACGGCATTCAAACCTTAATCAATATCATCATCCCAAGCGGCTCTGCAAAAGCAGCCATCACCATGCCCATCATGGCACCTTTCAGCGACCTGATTGGCATTTCGCGACAGGCCACAGTGGTGGCCTTCCAGTTCGGTGACGGCTTCACCAATATGATTACGCCCACCAGCGGTGTGCTGATGGCTGCCCTCGGCGTGGCCCGTATCCCGTGGGAAAAATGGGTGCGTTTCATCTGGAAATTCATCCTCCTTTTGGTCCTTTTGGGCGCATTGTTGCTGGTTCCTACGGTGATGGTGGAGTTGGTAGGCTTTTAATATGGCGATATGAAACCGCTGATTTTTGGCATAGTGCTTTTGGCTGGCTTGGTCGGTTGTAGGACATCAGAGCAACCTGAGCCGTGGAATTTGATTTCTACTGCCCCCGCCCAAATATGGGAGGAATGCTTCCCTTTGGGTAACGGTCACCTCGGCATGATGTCCGACGGCGGCATTGAGAAGGAAACTATCGTGCTGAATGACATTACCCTATGGTCAGGCGGACCCGGCAACGACAGCAATCCTTTGGCCTTGCAGTCGCTGCCCGAAATCCAACGGTTATTATTGGAAGGCCGCAACGACGAGGCTCAAAATCTGATGTATGAGACCTTTGTGTGCGGCGGCAAAGGATCAGGTCACGGACAAGGTGCGAAAGTGCCTTTTGGCTGCTACCAGACCTTGGGCAACATGATCATCGAGTATCAATATCCGAATGCGGATTCCGTGACCGATTATAAACGAGCACTTTGCCTCAATGATGCCACTGTCTTGGTGCGTTTCGAGAAAGGTGGCATCCGTTACCGGCGCGAAGCTTTCATCTCCCGCACGGATGATGTGGCGGTGATGAGATTGACAGGCCCACTCTCGTTTTCTCTTGGCCTTTTCAGAGAAGAGAAAGCCTCGGTTTTCACGGATGTCGACGGTCTTGTTATGCGTGGTCAGTTGGACAGCAACATGGAAGATGTTGAGGGAATGAGATATTACGCTAAAGCTCAAATTGTTACGAAGGATGGAGAAGTCATTTTCGGAGACTCAACCCTTACATTGGACGGGACCAGTGAGGCCTACATTTATTTCTGTGCCGCCACTGATTTCATGTGCGACAATCCCGAGGAATATGTCAATGTGCACCTGAAAGCTGCCAAGGAAAAGGATTTCAATGCTTTGTGCAATAATCATCTGAAAGCCTACCATGAGTTATTTGACCGCGTGGAATTGCAAATTGGCGAACAAAAAGAAAATCAAGACTTTACCCTATACGAACATTGGCAGGATTTTTTGGAAAACGACAATCCTTGGCTGCCCACCTGTTATTTCCATTATGGGCGTTACCTGCTCATCAGTTCCACCCGCGAAGACCTATTGCCACCCAACCTGCAAGGCTTGTGGGCCAACACCATCCAGACCCCATGGAATGGCGACTATCACCTGAACATCAATGTGGAGATGAACCACTGGCCCTGTGAGGTCTGTAACCTTTCGGAGTTGCACTTGCCGCTGATCCGCTTCACTGAAAGGCTTGTGCTTTCGGGACGAAAGACCGCATGTGATTTTTACGGTGCTCGTGGCTGGACGGCTCATGTGGTCAGCAATCCTTGGGGATTCACTGCTCCGGGCGAACATCCTTCGTGGGGTGCCACCAACACGGGCGGTGCTTGGCTGGCCCTGCACGCTTGGCAGCATTATCAGTTCACGCAAGACACTGTTTTTCTGAAAGAAGCCTATCCCATAATGAAGGAAGCGGCCTTGTTTTTCCTCGTTGCGATGATTGAGGAGCCTGAACACCACTGGCTCGTTACCGCCCCAACCACTTCACCTGAAAACGCTTTCTGGCTCAACGACAGCACTTCCGTCAGCGTGTGCATGGGCAGCACTATGGATGTGCAGATTGTCAGTGAGTTGTACGATGTGGTATGCCAGTCGGCGGCCATTTTGGGTGCCGATGCGGCCTTTTCCGACAGCCTGCAAAACGCGAAATCGTATTTTCCGCCTATGCAGGTCACCGGGCAAGGCTATTTGCAGGAATGGCTGCGTGATTACAAGGAGGTGGAACCGCAGCACCGTCATGTGTCACATCTCTTTGGGCTGTATCCCGGTACAACACTGACCCCATCGAAGACACCCGAACTTATGGAGGCCTGCCGCCTGACTTTGCTCCGTCGTGGCGATGAGGGAACGGGCTGGTCGAGGGCATGGAAAATCTGTTTTTGGGCACGCCTCGGCGATGGCGACCATGCTTATCGGCTGTTAAAGAACCTGTTGCAGCCCGCTATTCGGCCTGACGGTGGCCACAAAGCAGGCACCTATCCCAACCTTTTCTGCGCACATCCGCCTTTTCAAATCGATGGTAATTTGGGAGGCACGGCGGGTGTTGCTGAGATGTTGGTGCAAAGCCACGACGGCTGCATCAATTTGTTGCCTGCCTTGCCGGCGCATTGGCGCGATGGCGCTTTCAAAGGCTTTTGCACCCGTGGCGGTGCTGTTGTGGATTGCATTTGGCGCGATGGCAAAGTGAAACAAGTTGTCATTTTCTCGCGCCACGGCGGCACCTACCGCATCCGCTGCAACGAAGCTGAGCGGTGCGTTGTTTTAAGGGCGGGCGAAACAAAACGGTTGCGGTTCAGGGATTAAATGGGGGCTTGCGGGATTTCTTCCGCTTCCGTCTCATATTCTAATATCAGCAGCTTGTCTCCTTCCGCCAAAATCACATTGCCGTCGGGGACGATGAAGCTGTCTTGGCGTTTGATCATCACAATCCTCTTGCCCTCTGGCATGTTTATGTCTCTGATCGCGGTGCCGTTCTCAGGGTCGTTTTTCTTGATGACAGTATCGGAGAGCATGCCCATTTCATCCGGTATTTCTATGCCGAAAGTCTCCACCTCTGGGGGAGTAATATCGTCCACATCCAGCCATTTCGCGACTTTGGCGAGGGTCATGCCCTGCATGAGCAGCGATATTAGGGTAGTGAAGAAAACAATGTTGAACATGGCCTTGGCTCCGGGAATGCCCACCACGACGGGATAGATGGAGAACAATATGGGTGCCGCCCCTTTCAGCCCGACCCATGAAATGAAAGCCCTGCCCCGGTTTGACATGCTTTTAAATGGAGCGGTGAGCGAAAAGACAGCCAACGGGCGGGCCACCCACGACATGAACAAGGCAATAAGCAGGGCGGGAATTGCCACGGCGGGAAGCTCGCTCGGGTTGACGAGAAGACCCAACAAAAGAAACATGATGAGTTGAACGAGCCATGTCAGCCCGTCGTGAAACTTCATGATGTCCTTCTTATAGGGAAACTTGGGGTCGTTTCCGATGATGATGGCGGCCACATAAACGGCGAGAAGCCCGTTGCCTTTCAGCACGGTGGCGAAAGAATTGGTGAAAAATCCTATGCTCACAATCATGATGGCATGTAAAGGGCTGCCTTTCAAATCGACTTTCTTGATAAGCCATCTCGACAAGAAACCGAAGGCAATGCCGAGGCCAGCCCCGACAACAATCTGAAGCAATAGGGTCAAAGAAGACACCAAAATCAATTGTCGTGTCAGGCCCTGATCAAAGGTGGCCGAATCGGGGAATTGCATCGTGGCGATGACTTGCACGAGCAAAATGGTCAGTACATAAGCCATCGGGTCGTTACTTCCCGATTCAAGTTCAAGCGTGTGGTCGAGGTTTCCTTTCAGTCTCATCTTGTTTCCCCGTAAGATGGAGAAAACGGAGGCCGAGTCTGTCGACGACATGGCAGCAGCCAAGAGAAAACAGCCCAACACCCCGAAAGGTAAGGCTTCGGGCATCCATCGCGAGATCAGAAAAATGAATCCTCCTGTGAGCACCGCAGTCAGCAACACACCGGCAGTGGAAAGAATGATACCCTGTTTCAGTACGGGTTTGATATTGCGGATGTCGGTTTCCATCCCGCCTGTCAGCAAAATGACTGTAAGCGCGACATTGCCGATAAACTGCGCATATTCAAAATTGTTGAACTCCAAGCCAAATCCGTCCTGCCCGAAAAGCATTCCCACTGCCAAAAACAACAACAGGGTGGGAATGCCAAACCGATAGCCCACCTTTGTAACCAATAAAGCGGCAAACACCAATACCGACAAGACCAACAGCACATCGTCGGAAAACATATTGGCGGGAAATAAGGAAAACAACCCAGTCATACACGGTTAGAGTTACAGCATCAATCTTCTTTATGAGTATTCAATAAATTTATAACATGAAAATAGTCGGATTATTATGAGATTGAAAAGAAAAAATCGGAAGGCTTGGGGAGTTGAGCGTTTGCGCAGATGTGCCACTTTGTCACCCGTTAGTGGCAGTTTTCTGCCAAAAATCCCCGTTTTTCACTTTGGCACGAAATCTGACAAGGCCAAATTCGTCCGTAGGGGCAGATTACGGCTCATGAGGTCAATGGGTCGTTATCGTATTTAAAATCAGTGAATTAACAACAATCGATAAATAAAATACCAATAAACAATGGCAAAATTAGCAATCAAACCTTTGGCCGACCGCGTGGTCATCGAACCCGCCGCCGCCGAACAGAAAACAGCCAGCGGTATCATCATCCCTGACACCGCAAAAGAAAAACCTCAACAAGGCACCGTCGTGGCCGTTGGACCGGGCACGAAAGACAACGCTATGTCGCTGAAAATCGGCGACAAGGTCATCTATGGCAAATATGCCGGCACGGAGTTCCACCTCGACGGCAAGGATTACATGATCATGCGTGAATCCGATGTCATAGCTGTTATTTAATTAATTTAATCTTGAAATTTAAAATCGGAAACAATCATGGCAAAAGACATTCTTTTCAATATTGAATCACGCGACGGCCTGAAAAAAGGTGTCGACGCATTGTCAAACGCAGTAAAGGTGACCCTCGGCCCTAAAGGCCGCAATGTGGTCATCGAAAAATCATACGGTGCCCCCCATATCACCAAGGACGGTGTGACGGTCGCCAAGGAAATCGAACTTAACGACCCCGTTGAGAACATGGGCGCCCAACTCGTGAAGGAAGTGGCCTCAAAGACCAACGACCTCGCCGGTGATGGTACTACCACCGCTACCGTTTTGGCCCAAAGCATAGTGGCTACGGGACTGAAAAATGTTACCGCCGGTGCCAATCCGCTTGACCTGAAGCGTGGTATCGACAAAGCTGTTGCCGCTGTAGTCGCTTCGCTGAAGAAGATGTCGGTGAAGGTCGATGGCGACAACGAGAAAATCAAGCAGGTGGCTGCCGTTTCTTCCAACAATGACATTACCATCGGTGGCCTCATCGCCAAAGCTATGGATAAAGTGCAACAGGAAGGTGTCATCACCGTTGAAGACGCCAAGGGCATCGATACTTATGTTGATGTTGTCGAAGGCATGCAGTTCGACCGCGGTTACATCTCGCCTTACTTCGTTACCAACACGGAGAAGATGGAAGCCGTTTACGAGAATCCTTATATTCTCATCTACGACAAGAAGATTTCGGTCATGAAAGACCTGCTGCCCGTGCTTGAACAGACTTTGCAAACGGGTCGCGCCCTCGTCATCATCGCTGAGGACATTGACGGTGAGGCTTTGGCTACTTTGGTCGTCAACCGTCTGCGTGGCTCACTGAAAGTCGTCGCTGTCAAGGCTCCCGGCTTCGGCGACCGCCGTAAGGAGATGCTGGAAGACATCGCCATCCTGACCGGTGGCACCGTCATCAGCGAAGAAAAGGGCTACAAACTTGAGGACGCCAACCTCCAAATGCTCGGTCAGGCCGACAAGGTGAGCATCAACAAGGACAATACTACTATTGTGAACGGTCACGGTGCCAAGAAGGACATCGAGGCCCGCACCACTCAAATCAAGGCTCAAATCAAGACCACTACTTCCGACTACGACCGCGAGAAGCTGCAAGAGCGTTTAGCCAAATTGGCAGGTGGCGTTGCTGTCATCTATGTCGGTGCCGCTTCCGAAGTCGAGATGAAGGAAAAGAAAGACCGCGTGGAGGATGCCTTGAATGCCACCCGCGCTGCCATCGAAGAGGGTATCATCCCCGGCGGCGGTGTCGGCTTCATCCGTGCCATCAAGGCCATCGAGAAACTGAAAGGCGACAACGATGACGAAACCACCGGTATCGCCATCATCAAGCGTGCTTTGGAAGAGCCGCTGCGCCAAATCGTTGAGAACGCCGGTCTCGAAGGCTCGGTTGTTGTCAATAAGGTGAAAGAAGGCAAGAACGATTTCGGCTTCAACGCCCGCACCGAGGTGTACGAAAACCTGCTCGAAACGGGTGTCATCGATCCCGTCAAGGTGTCGAGAATCGCTTTAGAGAACGCCGCTTCCATCGCCGGCATGTTGCTGACCACGGAATGCGTCATCTCCAACCACAAGGAACCTGCGCCTCTCACACCTCCTATGCCTATGGGCGGCGGAATGGACGGCATGATGTAATTTATTGGTTGTAGGGCTGTCACATTGTGACAGCCGCAACAACGAAAAATGAAAGCGGCTGCCGTGGTACGACAGCCCTACAATAGGGCCTACAATGGAAAACGAGCAAAAGGCTGACAGCGAAAGCGGTCGGCCTTTTGCTCGTTTTTATATTTCCTAAATTCAACACATAAATGCAACTTTTTCGGAGGCACGAGGTGAAACATATTTTACTCAAACGAGAGAGAGGAGAAAACCCCTCCCCCTGTTTGAGCCGGATAAATGCCTATCTTTGCCTCCGTCCAAAAGTTCAA
>JBHACT010000122.1:0-16585 GCA_041854745.1 Candidatus Limimorpha sp.
ATCGTGTTTCGCCCCCTCATCGTTGCCACCCCTTCCCGCGATGGCCATACTGGTGCCTGCCGCTGCTGGGGTCGTCGCCGCAAAGGCACGCCCGCCGCCGCTTCGGATTGAAACCGTGCGCGGACTCCTGTCGGGCGGGTCAGGCTCCCCGGCGCGAACGGGGCACAGTCGTTCTCAACGCAGTCTTAGTTCTTGGGCGCAGTGTTCTCTTTTCTGCTGAGCGAACTGCGTGATTGGGCCGCAGGCGCTTTTCCCCCTTTCGGTTTTTTCCTACGCACTGGCCATGCCACCGTCACCCCCGACCAACCACCCCAAAGTTCAGGTCAGGTCGCTCCGCTAAAGCTCCGCTCCGTACCACCGTCGTCCCCACCGCCGCCCTGAATTGGGAAAAAGGGGGTTGTCGTATTGGCTTAATGTCTCATTCTTTGGGTACGGCGCCTAAAAAAGCCAAGCCCCTAAATAAACTACGTCCCGCCGTTGCGGGTCTCCGTTTGCCGTTAGGGAACTTGCTTTTTTTGCCACCTCGTTGACGACCTAAAGCGCCATCGTCTCTTCTTTCAGAGTGTAGAAATAGAAAACCCTCAACTGTCTGTCACAGCGAGGGTTTCCCAGAAAAAAAATGAAAAAAAATGTATGTAGTGATGATGACTCCAGTGTCACTACTTCAGCTCGAAGTGGCACTTGTCGACGAAGGTCTTCCAATTGCCACCCCAGACGATTTCTGTGCCCTGGTCGCTGGCCACCTGTAGCATCAGCTCTGCCAGCTCCTCGAACCTGGACCAGTCAACAAGCTTCCTGTCCATGCTCAGCGGATAGAGATCCACAGCTTTGCCGGTCAGATGCTTAGAATGCATCGTCCGTGACTTGCCCTGCCGGACATACTCGCGCTGTTTCTCCACGGTACGCAATCCCTCAGACACGTTGAAGGGGAAGGGGCACCGTGCAGCGCATTCAATAACGACAGCTTTCAGGCGTTCATCCACGCCTTCAAGACGCTCTTTCGATAATTCTGACAGTTCCATCTCGCACCTCCTTATCTATAGGCATCCCGCTCGTACTTGCTCATCCTTCGCCATTCCCACGGGGGAACGGCTCGGTCATCGCACCAAAGACCACGACCATCCTGCCTCGCCTCAGCTTCCAGCTGAGCGTAGCGCGGATTACTGTCGTATTCTTTATAATGCCAGGCTAAACCCTGCTGCAGCAGCTCCTCGGCGATATCTGCGCCGTCGAGATACGCCGTCGCAATCCATCGCCCGTATGAGTCGCGCTGCTTCAGCTTCAGGCCTACGGCCTTCCCGCTGATGAGCCAGTGCAGGTGCAATGTGGCCACATCGCCGTAATATTGCCCGCGCTCAGGCGCATCAATGCCGCTGATGCGGATAACAATCCGCGTCAGCTCTATCGCCCAAGGATTAACACCCGGATTTCCGCCGTTATTCAACCGGCCCTCGAATGTGTCGCCGTCGATGACTCGGCTCACGTTCATTACGACACCGATGGTGTCGCTTCCTGATAGGCATTTCGTTACGCTCGCCGCACAGCGGCTCGCATCCACTCTCTCAAAACTTTGATGACAACTGCAGGAGAGTAGGAGCACCGCAGCGGCCAACATTAAAATCTTCTTCATAATCTGTTGTTTTTTTAGAGATTCGCTGCAAAAATAGGCCTGTTTTTCCGCTCAATAGTGGCCAAGGAAGTGCAAGTAAGTGCACACCAGTCCCTTATTTCCATTTATATCCGTTTTTCCTTATACTTTTGCCTTGCCGCTGCCACGATAGGCATCTGAGCCGCAGAGGAAAAACAATATAAAGATTATGATCTGCTTCTCTCTACCCATGACGGCAACGGCCAGTAATTAACTCATTTATTAACCCCTAAAATTCAATTATCATGGGTAAAATCAAGCAAGGAATCCTCGGTGGATTCAAAGGTAAAGTCGGCACCGTCATCGGTGCCAGCTGGAACGGCATCGCCTACATGCGTGGCCTTGCCCAATCCGTCAAGAACCCGAAGACCGCTGGTCAGACGACCCAGCGCGGCTTCTTCAAGGACATTCTGGACATCGTCGGCCAATTCTCCAAGGAGCAACTGGCCTTCCTGTTCCCGAACACTCCCGCCAAAATGACCCGTCACAACGCTCTCGTCAAGCAGCTCACCGAGTTCGCTGCCGTCGATGGCGACGTGAAGAGTGTCGACCTGGGCAACATCAACTCCCTCGGTAACGGCTCGACTGGCGAGCTTCCCGATGTGGCCATCACCGCTGCAGGTGAGAACCTGACCATCTCTTGGGATGGCGCCACGGCTGACCGTGCCGAAGCTGCTGACGAGTACCCGACCATCTTCGTGGCCAACGTCACTAAGAAGAAGGTCTATCTGGTGAACTCCACCGCCGCCCTCGGCGCGACTGGTGAAGTGTCCTTCAACGTCGGCCTGGCCGCCTACGGCGAAGCCACCGACACGTTCAGCGGCTTCATGATGCTCACCGGCTCGAAGGTCGCCCTCGTCGGCTTCGGCACGATGATCGTCACCAAGCGTCCCGCCAGGCCAAAGAAGCGCAGCTAAGCCATCCTCGGTCATACGTGAAAAGCCGTCCCGTCGGGCGGCTTTTTTTGAAAACACTAAAACTAACGCGCTATGGGTAAAATCAAACAAGGCATCCTCGGAGGCTTCAGGGGCAAGGTCGGCACCGTCGTCGGCTCTTACTGGAATGGCATCTTCTATATGAAGGCTCTCCCGCAGAACTATCGGAAGGGTAAGTCTGGCAATCAGAAGATGCACCAAGGCTATTTCAAGGAGCTTGTCACCCTTGCCATGTCGCTTTCCAACGAGGACCTGGAGTTCATCTATCCGAAGAAGCCCAAAGGCATGACTCGCAGAAATCTGCTCGTCAAGCAATTGGCTTCCTACGCGGCTGTCGTCGACAAGTCCAAGACCGTCGACCTCGACAGCCTGGCCACCCTCGGCAACGCCCCGACGACCGACCTTCCGGCGGTCACGGTCGCTGCCAACCGCACCGTCCTTGAAATCTCGTGGGACGGCGTTACCTACTACCGCGACCAGCACCCCAACGACTATCCCGTCATCCTTGTGGCCAACATCACACAGCAGCAGCTGTTCCTCGTGGCCTCTAAAGTGATGATGAAGCCGTCAGGCAAACAATCCTTCGAAGTCGATCTCAAGCCCTACGGGCGTGAGCGCGACGAGTTCTCTGGATTCATGTTCGCCACTGGCCAACGTGGTTCAAAGGTCGGATTTGGCACTCTCGCAGTCACAAAACGACCCGAGAGGCCGCCCAAAAAAACGAAAGGGGCTGGGGACGAAAAACAGTCCGATTCTGGTCCTGACCAAGTCCAGACCAAGTCCGTACCAAGTCCGCAAGCTAAAACCTAAATTTTAACCCCTAAAAAACAGTAAAAATCATGGGAAAAATCAAACAAGGAATCCTCGGAGGATTCAAAGGTAAAGTCGGCACCGTCATCGGTGCCAGTTGGAACGGCATCGCTTACATGCGTGGCCTTCCTCAATCTGTAAAGAACCCGAAGACACCTGCGCAGCAGGCTCAGCGCGAGTTCTTCAGAGAAGTCCAGGATCTCGCTGGCCAGTTGAGCCACGAGCAGCTGCTCTTCCTGTTCCCAGAATCGGTGCAGGGCATGTCCCGCCGTAACCTTCTGGTCAAACAGCTGGCCGATGAGCCGCTCATCGCTGAAGGCGTGAAACATGCCGACCTGGGCAACATCACCTCGTTAGGCAATGCTCCCACGGCTGACCTTCCTGATGTCACCGTGTCCGCTGACACTGTGGAAGGCTCCGATGTCCTGAAAATGCAGTGGGACGCCGACAACGATTGGCGCAGCACTCACGCTGACGAGTACCCGACCATCTATGTGTTCAACGTCACACAAAAGAAGATCTTCCTCGTCAATTCCTCGGCGGTGGTCGGTGCATCCGGTGTAACCGGCTTCAACGTCCCCCTGGCCGCCTATGGCGAAGCCACCGACACCTTCAACGGCTTCATGCTGAGCACAGGCAGCACGGTGTGTCTTGTCGGCTTCGGCACCTTGGGTGTCATCAACCGTCCGGCTCGCCAAAAGAGAAACCCGAGAACGGGACCGAGCCATTAAACTCAATGTCTAACCCCCTAAAAACTAAAGATTATGGGAAAAATTAAGCAAGGAATCCTCGGAGGATTCAAAGGTAAAGTCGGCACCGTCATCGGTGCTAGTTGGAACGGCATCGCCTACATGCGTGGGCTCGCCCAATCCGTAAAGAACCCGAAGACGGCAGCGCAGCTGCAGCAGCGCGCCTTCTTCAAGGACCTGCAGTCGCTCGTCTCGCAGCTCAGCGATGAGCAGCTCGCCTCGCTCTTCCCGACCGTCATGCGTGGCATGACCCGCCGCAACATGCTCACCCGTCAGCTGGCCGCAGCTGCAGCCGTGACGGACGACGTGAAGGCCGTCGACCTGGCACAACTGGAAGGCATCGGCAACGGCGAGCGCATCGACTCGCCGATGCTTGAAACCGTCATCACTGAACTCGATGACCAGTTGACCATCGGCGCGGAAGTGTCCGAGGCTGAAGCCATCGGCAAGCCTGCTGAAGCCAACTTCATCGCGGTCGCCTACAACATCACCAAGCGCAAAATCGGTGTCTTCAACAGCAATGTCACCGACCCAAGCTACGGTGTTGACATCCCTGTTGGCAACTGGGGTGAGGCAGGCGATTCCGTCCGCTTCTACCTTACTTATGCCGCATCCGGGGAGAATGTATATCTCCGCGGCTTCGGCTCGTTCATCATCAAGACCAGACCTGAGAAGGTCGGCCGCAAAATCGGTAAATAACAGCAGCCATGAACGTCTTTGAATGGGCATCTTTGCTGCTGGCACCGATTACGGGTGTCGCTTCTTGGCTCGCCGCTACGCGGCTGCGCCAGAACCGCACCATCCGTGAGATGCAGCAGACCATCCTCAACCTGGTCGAGGAAAACAAGCGCGTCTATTCCGAGCTGACCGAAGCCCGTCGGGAGATCGTTGGGCTATCGGCCCAGGTCGCTCAGCTCAACCTCGAAAACGCTGAGCTGAAGCAGATGATCGAAAACCTGTAAGGCCATGAAGACGCGAATCCTTGTTTTCCTCCTGATGTTGACGGTGACGATGGTCTTGTGCGCCTGTGACGCGAAGCGCCGCGCTCAGCGGCGCATCCGTCGCATAACGGAACGCTGTCCCGAGTTGGTGACCGTCCAGGCGCACCCCATCGACACCTTTATAGAATTGCCACCCGTGGCCGATTCTGCCGTGATGCCCCTTGCTCCGCTGCTTGACGGCCAAGCCGTCAAAATCCAGACGGAGCAGGGCATCTTCACGGCAACGGCCACCGACGACAGCCTCACAGTCACCTACGAGGCCGAGCAAGAGCCAGTCCACTACGAAGACACGCTGCGATACTCGCAGGTGGTCGTGGAGGAGAAGCCCGCCGAAAAGAAGAAGCCACCCGCATTCCTCTGGTTCCTTCTTGGGATGGTGGTCGTCCTGTTGGCCGTCATCATCACGGCGGTAGTGATAGTGATCAAAATGGTGAAGGTGTCCTGATGGATACCTTCCATTTTTTTTGTGCCTGGCGCTCGCAGGTTGGTGTAGCGGTTCTGTCGTGGTGAAATGTTAATCCGATGCCGGCCAAAGGTTGCGGGGTAGGCTTCGCATCCTTTAGGAAGCTCCGTGGCCGCAACCTTTGTCCGTCCTCGGCTAATAGTGGGTTCTCGTTTTCCCGCTCGGTCTTTGTCGAAAAGCACCGGCAATGAAAACGATTCGGATGGGCTGCCTGCCTGCCTGCCAAAGGCTGCGGGTCAGCTGAGTCCCCAGAGGGGAAGCATTGGTCCCGCAGCCTTTGTCAGTCAGTCAGGCTCCAGTCTTGGAAGAGGAGAGGGGAAGGAGGTGCAAGAAAGCGCACCTTATAATAATAGGCTTGTGGATGCGGAAAAAGGTTGTATCTTTGTCTCGCTTTAGACGAACACCTATTCGGATAAAGCGCCCCCATTTTCTAATAATGGGTTATCTAAATTTGCGTTTGCCGCCTCGAAAGGGGCGGCTTTTTTGTGACCAAAAATCGCAAAATCGCAATCCAAATAGGTATAAATTTCGGTCTATTTTTCCGCGAAAATCCACAACAAAATCTTCGTCTTTTTGCACCCGATTTTCAAAACATGCGTGCAAATTGCGTGCAAATTTTCGGTTTTTGCATGAAAAAAGGAGTTACGTGATTTTGTAACTCCTTGATTTTCAACCGTCGGGGCAAAAGGATTCGAACCTTCGACCCCCTGCTCCCAAAGCAGGTGCGCTAGCCGGACTGCGCCATACCCCGAAAAAAAAGACGATGCAATCATCGTCTTCGTTCTCTTCTGCGGAGAGGGGGGGATTCGAACCCCCGGTACCCTTTGCAGGATACGACAGTTTAGCAAACTGTTGGTTTCAGCCACTCACCCACCTCTCCATGTGTGAATTGCGGTGCAAAAGTAGGCTTTTTTCTGATACCAACAAGCTATTTTTGTCATTTTTTTTGAAAATATTATTCTATGTGCTGAATTACAGCATGATATATTTTGATATAAATTGGTTTATGACGGCAGTCCCACAATAACACCAACTCCCCCGAAGCCCAATTATGCCTCTGTCAGGTCAACAATCTTTGCCTCGGGAGCGTTCTTCATTACCGAAGCAATGCCGTTGTTCATGTTCACCTCGTTGGCATACATCTGGCTTGAGCCGATGACCTGACCATTGGAGGCCATCAGGTTAAAATAAGGTTTGCCGTTGGAAGCAACCTTCTTATCGAAGCGCTTCTCGTCCTGACTGTTCTTCTTGACGGATTCCACACCGTTAAGGCAGGAAGACTTGGTCTTGTATCCCTCACTCGTAAGGATGACTTGTCCGTTGGTGGCCTTCAGATTGAACTGAAATTCGCCGTTTTTCCTGGTTGTGATTTCAAATTTACCCATGTTTTCTTGTTTTTAAGGTTGGTTTAGGTTGCAAATATACATTTTTTTCTGCCGTGCAAATTCTTGAGCAACATTTTTTTATAAAAATCACTGCAATCTTGCCAAAAGCACATCGCGGTAGCTGGCTCCAACGGGCAGTTTGTTGCCTGCCACAGAAACATCCGATTTGTCCAAGTCCTGGATATGCTTAAACGAAACGATATAGGACTTATGGACGCGAACGAACATGTCTTTCGGCAGAATTTCCTCCAAATCTTTCAAGGCAAACAGGGCGGTGATACGGCGCTGGGTGGTGTGAAAGGTTACATATTCATGCTGTCCCTCTATATAGAGCAAGTCGTCGTAGTTTATCTTGTAGAGCTTGTAGTCAGCCTTGACCGTGATAAAGTCGTTGGAACGGCTGACGGTATCGCGCGGCTTGTCTTCGGTGCTCATCACAGGCTGATCGCCACCGACAGCCTTGGTAACGGCCTGGAAGAAGCGCGGAAAGTCGAAAGGTTTCAACAGATAGTCGACCACCGAGAGGTTGAAGGCGTCAACGGCGTATTCCGAATAAGCCGTGGTGAAAATGATGGCTGGTTTGTGCTCCATGCTCTTCACCAGTTCCAGTCCCGTCAGGTCGGGCATTTGAATGTCAAGAAACATGATGTCGACCCGATGGTTTTTCAAGGCATTCACTGCCTCGAAAGCATTGGAGCAAACGGCTACAATTTGCAGCGAGTCCACTTTTGACACATAACCCTGCAACAACTTCTGAGCCAGATACTCGTCATCCACGATGACCACATTGTATTTCTCTTTCATAGTTCAATCTTGACCTTATATGTTCCTTTATCTTGTTCAATTTCAAAATTATAGTTCTGTCCATAGTGCAACATCAGGCGCTGCTGCACATTCTTCTGCCCAATGCCCGACTTCTTCTCCTCTCCCCCCTTGCCCACAAACGGCATGGCATTGGAAGCGACCGTGTTTTCCGCCACAAAGCGAAAACCGCCGTCCGACTTTTGGATACTGATGTGCACATAGCCTTCGGGGTGCGACTCCAATCGGCTGTATTTGAAGCAGTTCTCGATGATGGGTTGAAGAAGCATGGGCGCTATCATAAAATCTTCCTTTTCGATGTCCTGTTCCAATACCACATCGCGCTCGCCTCCCATGCGCATCATTTGAAAGTCGATGAAGTTCTCAATATAGTTGATCTCCTTGCTCAAAGGGATGACCTCAGCCTGACAATCGACAAGCACATAACGCAACATCTCCGAGAGTTTCAGCACACCGTCAGCAGCATTGTCATCATGAGTGTAAACCATTGAGTATATGTTATTTAATGCGTTGAACAAAAAATGCGGATTGATTTGTGATTTCAGGTAACGCAATTCCATATCGAGTTTCTCGCTCTTCAACTGGTCTGAAATGATCTTCTCCTCATTCTCCTTGCGCTGATAATAGAAAATCACGACAATGGCATAGACGGCGATGAACCAAATCAATCGCACCAGAAAGGCCACAAAAAAGCGTTGGAAACCAAAAAGTTCGGCAAACGACAACCCGTCGATGAAATGCAAAAGAGAGGCATCGATTATGGTGGATACCGAACCCCATAGGGGAATTACAAAGATAGACAAGAGGATGAAAAGCACCACCCTGCTCTTTTTCAGCAGGTACTTAATCAGCACCTTATTAATAAGGGTAACCAACAACACCACCATGCCCACAAAACAGAGCGAGCTGACTGAACGGAAGAGGTAGTTGACATTGGGATGTACTGTAAAAAAGATGATGAACAGCACAATCCAAACCACACCCCATTTATAAAGGCGTTCCAACAAGTCGAGGTTGGCGGTGGGGAGTGTGGGCAGCGTACGTTTCTTCATCTTACAGAATTTGATTGCAAAAATAAGACCAATCTTGAGAATAACAATCGGTTTTCAACGAAAATAATGATAATGTCAACCAAATCGATTTGGATTAAGCGACAAAATCGCCCGTTTGGTTGAAATGTCGGCTGCTTTGGAATAAAAACCAATCATTTAGCATACTTTTTCGTTGGAATCTCCGTTAAGGCAAACACAATTATTCCTAATTTTGCACTCTAATAATAAAAGAACCAGACATTGAAAAAAGTATCTATGAAAAGACTGTTTTTTCACGCTATAACCATTATCACATTAGGATTTGTCCCGAATTTTGCGCAAGCGCAGGACAGCCCTTCGACCCCTTCGGGAAACCCCACGACCTTGAGCCTCACCCTCGACCAAGCCTTGGAGATTGCCCTTTCGGAAAGCAACACCATCAAAATTGCCGACATGACGATTGAAAAGTCGGGTTATGCCAAGAAAGGCACCTATTCCGCACTTTATCCCAACATGAGCGTGAGCAGCGCCTATCAACGCACCCTTAAAAAGCAAGTCATGGTGATGGACATGGGCGGTCAGCCGATGGAAATCAAGGTAGGTAGAGACAACAACATCAGCACATCAGCTACGGCCAGTATGCCCTTAGTGAATGCCTCACTGTGGGAGAGCCTCAAACTTTCGGGCATGGATGTGGAAATGGCGGTGGAACAAGCCCGTTCGTCGAAAATCGCCATGGTTAAGCAAGTGAAGCAAGCCTTTTACGCCGTACTGCTGGCTCAAGAATCACATAATGTGATGAACCAAGTGTACGAAAACGCGCAGAGGAACTACGAGAAAACCGAACAGCGCTTCAATGTCGGCAAGGCTTCGGAATTGGAACGCCTGCGTGCCCAAGTAACGATGATGAGTGCCGAACCCAATGTGTCGAGCGCAGAAAATGCCGTCCTGTTGGCCACATGGCAACTGAAAGCCGTTATGGGTATCGACCTTGATACTGAAGTGGAAGTGGTCGGCGATCTCAACGGCTATACCGACAAATTGCTCACACCCCACATCGCAGAAGACGACCTCGACAACAACAGCTCTCTCCTGCAACTCGACATCCAAGACCGTATGCTCGAATCAACCATCAGAATGCAAAAGAAGCAATACCTGCCTACTCTTGCAGCGAGTATCAACTACAATTATAGTGCTATGGGTGACGACAAACTGAGCTGGTTCCCCTCCTCAACCGCCGCCTTGAGCCTCAGTCTCCCTATTTTCGACGGTTTCCAAAAACGCAACACCATTAAACAGAGTCAGGTAACACGCAACATGCTTGCCTTGCAGCGCGAAGACACCGAACGCAACCTGCGCATTGCCATCCGCAACTACAACGACCAGATGGCACTCTGTGTCAAGAACTATGAAGCCGCCAATGCCACTGTAGAGATAGCCCAGAAAAGCTACGATATCTCCGCAAAAATGTATGAAGTGGGCAAGGCTACCTTGGTTGAACTGAATGACGCACAATTGGCCTTACAGCAGGCACAACTCACACAGGCACAGGCAGTTTACAATTTTATGGTTACAAAAGCTTCGTTGGATGAATTGATTGGTAAAGGAGAATAGTGTGGTTGGCGGGTGGCTGTTAGCTGGTGGCTGTTAGCGATTAGCAGTTAGCTATTAGCTGTTAGCAATTAGCGATTAGCGGTCGGATAATGGATTGAGTGCCTTAAAAATGAAATTAATAAAAAAGAAAACTAACTACAAATCAATGAAATACACAAGACTTTTCCTTGTCAGTCTCGCCGCAGCCATGCTGATGACGGCTTGTGGCTCGAAAGACAGTTCCAGCACTTCAGGAAACGCAGCGCAAACTGCCCCTGTCGTCAGCGTGATTACGGCACAAGCCGAAGATGTGGACATCACCAATACCTTCACATCTAACATTGAGCCTTTTGCCACAAACAACATCGTTTCGCAGACGGCGGGCCGTATCGTAAGCATCAGCGCTGAAGTGGGCCAAAAGGTACGCAAAGGCCAGCTGTTGGCCACCATGGACGATGTGAACCTCGCCAAGACCCGTATGCAGTATGTCAATGACTCGACCGAGTTGGCGCGCCTCACCGAACTTTACAACATCGGTGCCGTGGCACAAGCCGACTACGACATGGCCAAGCTCGCACTCAACATCACCAAAAAGACCTATCACAATCTGGCTGAGAACACCTATCTCCGCAGTCCCATCAACGGAGTAGTGACCGCCCGCAACTACGACAAAGGCGACATGTACAGCATGTCGCAACCCATCTTTGTGATTGAGCAGATCCAACCTGTCAAAATGCTGGTCAATGTGTCGGAAAGCCTGTTCACACAAGTACACAAGGGCATGGAGTTCGACATCACCGTGGAGGCCTACCCAGAAGAAGTTTTCAAAGGAAAGGTGAACCTGATCTACCCCACCATCAGCGCAACGACCCACACTTTTCCCGTTGAGGTCATCTGCCAAAACGCCGACGAGCGCCTGCGCCCGGGCATGTTTGCCCGCGTGGCGGCCAACTTTGGCACCAACCACCACATTGTTGTTCCAGATGTCGCAGTGGTCAAACAGCAAGGTTCTGGCGAACATTTCATTTATGTGGTCAATGCCGACAACACCGTAACCTACACTAAAGTTCAACTTGGCCGCCGCTTGGGCAACCGCTATGAGATTGTTTCCGGAATCAAAGAGGGAGACAAGATTGTTACAGAAGGACAAGTTAGATTGAAGAATGGAATAAGTGTTACCGTTAAACAATAATGCCTTTTGACATGTTTTGCGACATTGCGAGCAAAACAAACCAAAACGCGGCAATGCAGTCCAGCCAACAAGTATCTTTCTGAACGGTCGCGTTCCCCTCGCAATAAAGACACAAAACTGAAAAACAAACATTTAGAACATGAGCCTACAACGAACAGCAGTCAATAATCCAGTGACGACGGCTTTGGTGTTTGTCGCCATCGCCATCTTTGGTATTTTCTCCCTGATGAACCTCTCCATCAACCAGTTACCCAGCTTGGAGACCAACTTCATCATGGTAATGACCTCTTATCCCGGAGCCAGTGCCGCCGATATTGAGACCAACATTTCCAAGACCTTGGAGAACACACTGAACGCCGTGCCCGACCTCAAGCACCTCTCTTCCACTTCGCGCGAGAACACCTCGGTGCTTTCCTTGGAGTTTGAGAGCGGTATCGACATCGAAACCGCCACCAACAATGTGCGCGACAAGATTGACATGGTGCGCAACTTCCTGCCCGACGGTGCCACCAACCCCATCCTGTTCAAGTTCAATGCCGAGGACCTGCCCATCATGCTCCTCAGCGTGACAGCGGAAGAAAGCTTGCCCGCCTTGGACAAAATCATCGAAGACCGTATCACCACGCCTTTGGCACGTGTGAGTGGTGTGGGTACGGTGTCGGCCAATGGTGCGCCCAAGCGTGAAATCCAAGTCTACATCGACCCGAACAAGTTGGAAGCCTACAACCTGACCTTGGAAAGCATATCCAGCACCTTAGCTACCGAAAACCGTAATGTGCCGGCTGGTTACATTGATGTCGGCTCCAACAGCTACAGCCTGCGCATACAGAAAGAGTTCACTTCGGCCAAAGAGATGGAAAGTGTCGTCGTCGGCTCACGAGGCACCGCACCCATCTATCTGCGCGATGTGGCCGTCGTCATCGACGGCTCGCAAGAGCGCATACAGGAATCGTACAGCAACGGCCGCCAAGGCGCCACCATCGTCATCCAGAAACAGACCGACGCCAACGCCGTCAATGTCCTCAATGGCATCAAGAAGCAATTGAAAACCATCGAGCCTACCCTGCCAACCGATGTCAAATTGAGCATTATCGTTGATGGTTCCAAATCCATCACGAACACTATCAACAGCCTGCGCAACACCATCCTGATTACCTTCCTGCTGGTCATGCTTGTCGTATTTGTGTTCTTGGGCCGTTGGCGCGCCACTTTCATCATCGTGCTCGCCATCCCGATTTCGCTGCTGGCTTCGTTGATTTACCTGTTTGCCACGGGCAACACACTGAATATCATATCCATGTCTGCCCTATCCATCGCCATCGGCATGGTCGTCGATGATGCCATTGTGGTATTGGAGAACATTACGACACATATCGAGCGCGGCTCAAAACCCAAGGAGGCTGCCGTGCACGCCACCCAAGAGGTGCAACTTTCCGTCATCGCCTCCACATTGACCATGTTGGCCGTGTTCCTGCCCTTAACGATGATCAAAGGCACCGTAGGCGTGATGTTCAAGCAGTTGGGTTGGATTATTTCCATCATCATGGTCGTCTCCACTGTCGGTGCCTTGACCTTGGTGCCGATGATGTGTTCGCGTATGCTGGTGATGAACCCACACGAAAGCAAGCTGCACAAGGCCATCTTCCGTCCCGTCAACAAGGCTTTGGAAGCCATCAGCAACGGTTATGCCCGCCTCATCAACTGGTGTGTCGATCATCGTAAGATAGTCATTTTCGGCCTTTTGGGATTGTTTGTACTGTCCGTTGTATTCCTTGCCCCCACACTGAAAACCGAGATGATGCCCAAAATGGATGAAGGCCGTCTGAGCATCAGCATAGAACTGCCGACGGGCACAGGACAAGATGTTACCGGTGCCTTAGCCAAGGATCTTGCCGACGATTTCATGAACATCCCAGAGGTGAGAATCTGTAACTACAGCTTTGGTCAGGCTGACTCCGACAACGCCTTTGCCTCGATGCAAAACAACGGCACGCATATCATCTCATTCAACATACGCTTAGGCACTAAGACCGAACGCCGCAAGGCGGGGCTGCGCAAGACCGGCGATGTAGCTGACGAAATTAGAGCCAAGCTCAACGCCATACCCGAAATCAAGAAAGCCAATGTCACCGAAGGCGGAGGCGGCATGGGCGGCATGAGCACCGTGCAAGTGGAAATATACGGCTACGACTTCAACACCACCGACAAAGTGGCCAACGAAATCGCCCAAAAACTCCGCGACAAAGGCATCCTGCAAGTGATTGTGAGTCGCGATGAGTACACACCTGAATATCAAGTTGATTTCGACCGTGAAAAATTGGCTCTCAATGGCTTGAACAGTGCCACGGCAGCTACCTATGTCAAGAACCGCATCAACGGTTCGGTAGGCTCCTACTACCGCGAAGACGGCGAGGAATACGACATCCGTGTACGCTATGCCCCTGAGTTCCGTAAGAGCGTGGAAGACATTGAAAACATCAAGATCTACAACAATTATGGGCAGGCCGTCCGCGTAGGCGACCTTGGTCGGGTGGTCGAATCCCTGACACCGCCTCAAATCCAGCGCAAAGACCGTGAACGCTTGGTCAGCGTTGCTGCCGTCGTCGGCAAAGGACAGGTGCTGAGCGATGTGGTCAAGATGTGCGAGGAAGTCATCGAAGAAACGGAAATCCCGTCTGAGATCATGTACAAAATCGCCGGCGACTACGAAACCCAACAAGAGATGTTTGGAGACCTGCTCACCCTGCTGATCCTCATCATCATCTTGGTTTACATCGTGATGGCCTCACAGTTCGAGAACCTCATGAAGCCTTTCGTCATCATGTTTTCCGTGCCTTTCACCTTCACAGGCGTACTGCTCGGCTTGTGGGCCACCGGCACTGCCTTGGGCTCCATGGCCTTCGTCGGCATTTTGATCTTGATGGGTATCGTCGTGAAAAACGGTATCGTGCTTATCGACTACACCACCCTCTTGGAAGAGCGCGGCGTGGAAGTGAAAGAAGCCACCATCAAGGCCGCCCGTTCGCGTTTGCGTCCCATCCTGATGACCACCCTAACCACCGTCTTAGGTATGATCCCGTTGGCTATAGGCCGCGGCGAAGGTGCCGAGATGTGGAATTCACTGGGTGTTACCGTTGCCTGGGGCTTGACTGTGTCCACATTGATTACCTTGTTTTTAATCCCGGCTTTGTATTGCTCATTGGAAACGAGAGCCGTGCGCAGAAAGCGGAGGAAGGCGGAGGAAGCGTTGACGAAGACGGAGAATATTAGATAAGCTGTTAGCCGTTAGCTGTTAGCTATTAGCTGTTAGCGCGGCTGACGGCCAAGTTTAAAGTTCAGTATTTTATGAGAGACTTTCATAATTATAAGGTGTGGGAAAAAGCCCATCGATTTGCGCTCGGCATCTATAAGAAGACCAAGTCATTTCCCAAGGAAGAGATATTTGGAATCACTTCTCAAATTAGACGAGCCGCGACTTCTATTCCATTCAATATTGCAGAAGGCTGCGGCAGAAGAAGTGATGCAGAATTTGCCCATTTTCTAAATATTGCAGCAGGTTCCGCTTCCGAGGTAGAAGAAGAGCTTTTGCTTTCATACGATCTTGAACTTATAGATAAGACTTCGTACCAACAACTTAACAAAGAAGTCAATGACATCAAAGCCATGTTAAACAAACTAATCGAAACATTACACTAATCATTTGCTGTAAAAGCAATTAGCTGGCAGCAACCAAGCTAACAGCTAATTGCTAACAGTCAATAACCACAAAAAACCATGAAATCCATCCTAATAACTTACAACCAAGCCTACTACGATGAAATCGCCAAAGTACTGAACGACAATGGCGTAAAGGGCTTCACTGAGTGGAACGAAATAAAAGGACACGGCAGCAACACTGGCGAGCCGCATTTTGGCACGCACGCCTGGCCTACCCTGAACAACGCTATCATCAGCATCGTCGACGACGAGGCCGCTGACGGTATCATGAAACAGCTGAAAGAAAAAGACCTGAAAGCCCCAGATTTGGGGCTTCGGGCCTTTTACTGGAATGTGGAGGGGATGATTTGAAGGACTTGAAGAAATAGTTCCTTCCGGTGCTCTATTGTAGATACTTATAGGTGCAAAAATACAACATTTATACTATTTCAATCCTTCAAACACCCCACCGGCACAACATAAACGCCGTCATCTCTTTGATACGGGAAATCGCCTATTTTTTTCTAAACCAGCCAATTAAATAAGTATTTCTTTATTATTCGGGAACTCGGCAGTTTTTCGTTCGGCGAGTTGGCAAAAACTATCGTATAGTCTTTAGTCTTTTGTGAAATTACTGTGATACTTCAACAGCAGATACTTGTTCGCATTTGAATCATAATCAACGGTATAGACGAAGAAACGGCAATACTTGTAACTTCCGTCGTCCTTAAGCAATCGCCCTACATAGCCGTCCTGCAGGTTGATGTGCTCGATGGTGTCCGTCCAGCCGTCTTTGGGAATCTTGTTGACCATCCGCAAACGATATACCAAATCCTTGACAAAGGCAAACTCCACTTGGTCGGTGCCCGTGTTGTAGAAATTGGAGTGCTCGTCAACAATAATGTTCACATCGCCATCATCAAAGAGATTGCAACCCTCCGTCCGACCATGATAGAGCAAAGCAAGCTCATAATCCGTCTCTCGGTTGTCGCAGGCGCAAAGCCCTATGAGTAGGAACAATGCTATCACTATCTTTCTGTTTTTCATCGAATTATATATTAACAACTACTGATTATAACGGTTATTGATATGGATAAAATCACCCTTATCGTATAGTATTAGACTTATAGGTCAAATTGCATGCTAAGACAGCCTCAAAACACCAATAAACACTGGCGATACCAAGGATTGAAATGTTTCAGGGACAAAATCGAGCTTTGAAACCGCTCTATGGGTCAAAATGCAGGCTGCGACAAGGCC
>JBHACT010000123.1:0-10122 GCA_041854745.1 Candidatus Limimorpha sp.
ACTCTCGAGTTCCATCCGATGGGCTTCGCTTAGTTCTAATCGTACTGCTTTTCTCATATCCTATAAGGTTTGTACTGAGATAACGAGAATCGCAGCATAATAGTATTAATAGAAAACTAATTTTGAACATTTACTTATCATGAAAAAAGCAGCATTCATCATCGTTGCGCTGACAATTTCAGTTTTGAGCTGCAACGGACAAGACAAAAATCTCGGAAAAACAACAAACACTGGTAATAAACAAAATCAAAAGGAAATGAAAACAAAAGAATTGAACAAGGTGGACTTTTTTAACCAAGTCTACAACTACGAAAAGAATCCTGACGGATGGAAGTATGAAGGAGACAAACCTGCTATCGTAGATTTTTACGCGAGCTGGTGCGGTCCATGCAAAATGTTGGCTCCCGTCTTGGAAGAGTTGGCGGAAGAGTATGAGGGCAAGATAGTGATTTACAAGGTCAATACTGAAAACGAACAGGATTTGGCCGCCGCTTTCGGCATTCGCTCCATACCCACTCTGCTATTCATACCGACTTCGGGACAGCCGCAGATGACCCAAGGCGCGATGGGAAAATCCGACCTGAAACGGATTATCGACGATGTGCTGTTGAAAAAATGAGGGGCTTTCTCCCTGTAAACCGAAAGCCGACACTACAGCTTGATGGCGAATTTCTTCAATCTTGAGTCGACCATCACTTCAGGAACAATCTCGCGAACAGAGGCTGCCAAGATATTGAGCAGCCTCTCTCGTACATAATCGGCACGCACAACGAGAGAGACTTCCCGAACGGGTTCGGGGTCTATTATGCTTCGTGTGCGTGCTTTCTGTTCGGGCGACAACAGGCCGATGTGCAATTCGGGAATCACCGTGTATCCGCCGTTCTCATCAACGATTCGCACCAAAGTTTCAATGCTTCCGGCTTCATAAACGGCTGTGTTTCTCGACATTTGTCCGCAAAAGCTGAGCACTTGGTTCCTGAGGCAGTGCCCTTCTTGAAGCACCCACAACTCATCCATGGGCAAATCATGGATCCGAATGCTTTCCGCTTCCAGAAAGGGATGGCCCGACGGAAAGTAAGCGAAAAATTTCTCATAGTATATCGGTATCTCAAGCAGGTTGTCGTTTTTCAGCGGCGTAGAAAGCAAAGCCACATCAATTTCGGCCCGCTCCAATTTCTCCACCAGCACGGAAGTGCGCGCTTCTGTTACCCGAAGCGCAATTCCCGGATAATTGGCATGAATCACCTTGAACAAACCGGGAAGAATATAAGGAGCTATGGTTGGGATGACACCCAAATTCACACTGCCCGTTTCCGTTTGCCGTTCATTCAAGACCATCTCCTCCAATTGACCGACATGATAGAGGATCACCTTGGCCTGCCTAACCACATCCTCTCCCGCTGCCGTCAGCCCTACAGGATGGCTGTTGCGGTCGAAAATCTGAAGATCCAACTCCACTTCCAACTTCCGGATCATGGAGCTTAGCGTAGGCTGGGTGACACCGCAAGCCTCAGCCGCTTTTACAAACTGCCTGTATTTCTCAACAGCTACAATGTATTCCAATTGTTGTAAAGTCATAATGTATAGTTTTTGTCGATGCAAAGATAAACAAAATCAATGTAATCTATAAAGAAATAAGCAGTATTTTTGCATCGGAAAAAAAATCAAAATCAAGTCTAACAAGTAAAACAAATCAAAACTATGGAAAACTTAGTAAAAGCAATGCCGAGAATCGGCGACATCGCCCCTGAATTTCAGGCGGTTACCACACAAGGCACAATCAACTTCCCAAGCGACTACACTGGGAAATGGAAAATTTTGTTCAGCCATCCTGCTGACTTCACCCCGGTTTGCACATCGGAGTTCATGACTTTCGCCTCCATGCAGGCTGAGTTCGACAAACTCAATTGCCAGCTTGTCGGCCTGTCTGTTGACGGACTGCATAGCCATATCGCATGGTTGCGCACCATCCATGACAAGATTGACTGGAAAGGCATGAAGAACTTAGAAGTGAAATTCCCGCTTATCGTTGACATCTCGATGGATGTGGCTAACCTGTACGGAATGATTCAGCCCGGCGAGAGCAACACTTCGGCTGTGCGTGCAGTGTTCTTTGTAGATCCCGCAAACAAAATTCGCACCATCATGTACTATCCGCTCTCACTCGGACGCAATTTCGATGAGATAAAGAGGGTGCTCATCGGGCTTCAAACCGTTGACAACTTCGGGGTAGCGCTGCCTGCCGACTGGCGTCCGGGCGACGAAGTCATTGTGCCTCCGGCGGGTTCGTGCGGCGTGGCCAAATCACGCATGTCGGGCGAAGATAAGGATTTGCACTGCTACGACTGGTTCTTCTGCACCAAACAGATTTCCAAAGAACAGGTGGAGGAGAAACTCGGCAAGTAAGCGGCCACAAAACGGTTGCTTTGTACAAGGCGAGGGCGGCTGAAATAATTCAGCCGCCCTCGTGGTTTTAATCATAAAGGCAACGGTTTGGACATGCTTTTTCCGAAATATGAAAACTATTTCTTATTTTAGCCGTCCGAAAGCAGCTTCCCATGACACAAAAACCCTTTGAAAACAAGAAACTTGACCTTATCGAAGCATTGGTGCTTTACACCGACGCCCACATTTTCCTTACAGGAAAGGCGGGTACGGGGAAGACTACATTTTTGAAAAATCTGTCTTCGAAAACTTACAAGCGCTTGGTCGTGGTGGCACCCACAGGCGTGGCGGCCATCAACGCGGGCGGACAAACCATCCATTCCTTCTTCCAATTGCCCTTCGGCCCGCAAATTCCAGAAAACGCATTGGGGAAAACCTTCAACGCGAAATCGCTGGCCGCCCAATACCAGAAACTCAACAAGAAGAAACTCAACCTCATGCGCAGCCTCGACCTCCTTATCATCGACGAAATCAGCATGGTTCGTGCCGATGTGCTGGATGCAGTGGACGCCGTGTTGCGCCGTTCCCGCCGCTCGCAGAAGCCTTTCGGCGGTGTCCAACTCCTGATGATCGGCGATGTGCACCAATTGGCTCCCGTGGCTAAACCTGAGGAATGGGAAATCTTGGCTCCTTATTACCACACGCCCTACTTCTTCGGCAGCCATGTATTGAAAAAAACGCCATACGCTTGCTTGGAGTTAGAGCACATCTACCGACAACACGATCACGATTTCATCACTTTGCTCAACAAGGTGCGCCACAACCTCATGGATTCGGAATGCCTGCGATTGCTCAACACGCGCTTTAATCCCGATTTCAGACCTGACGACAGCGAAGGCTACATCACCCTGACCACACACAACTATCAAGCCGACCACATCAACGATACGAAATTGGCCGCCCTCAACGGGAAGCCTTTGCGCTTCGAAGCCGAAATCCACGGCATTTTCCCCGAAAACACTTATCCCACAAAGGAAAAGCTGGAACTGAAAATCGGGGCACAAGTGATGTTTGTCAAAAACGACCCCTCGCCCGAAAAGGCCTTTTACAACGGAAAAATCGGTCGATTGGCCGACTACGATGAAAATGAGGGCACGGTCGTGGTGGAATGCGATAACGAGCGTATCACCGTGCCGCGACTAAAATGGGAGAATTTGGAGTACACCCTCAATCCTGAAAATCAAGAGATTGAAGAAAAGGAAATAGGAAGTTTTACCCAAATGCCCCTTCGATTGGCATGGGCGGTAACCATCCACAAGAGTCAAGGGCTTACTTTCGACAAGGTCATTGTCGACGCGGGACAAGCCTTTGCCCACGGGCAGGTGTATGTCGCCCTCAGCCGCTGCACCTCCTTGGAAGGCCTTGTGCTGAAAACGCATATCACCTCCGACACCTTGGTCAACGACTTTTCTGTCAACCATTTCGTGGAACACATTCCCGAAAAAGAGCCTAAGCAAGAAACAGTTGACCAACTGCGCCACGACTACGAACTGAAGGTCATGCTCGAACTCTTTGATTTTGATGTCATCTACAAAGACTTCGGCAAGCTGATGAAGGTGATTTACGACAACGACACCCTCTTTGAAAGCAAGATGATCCAAGACCTTTCGGGTCGGCGCAACAAAGTTCATGAAGAACTTGTCTCCGTCAGTATCAAATTTGAAAGCCAAATTCGGAAACTGCACGACGGAGCACTTTCGTGCGAACAAAACATGGCCTTGCAGGAGCGATTAATAAAAGGCGTGGCCTACTTCGATGAACATCTGAAAGCCATCGCCGACGGACTGTTTGACTTGCCCTTTAAGACCGACAACCAAGCCGTCAACGAGCAACTCACCGAAGTGTTGAAACAGATGAAAGAAGACATCAACCTCAAAGACAGCTGCCTCGAAGCCTGCAAAAGCGGCTTCAGCGTGATGGTTTACCAAAAGACCAAGTCCGTGAAAATGATTGAGACGGAGAAAAGCGGCAAGAAGAAAGTGGAAATCAAGGATGATGTTATGGACAAAAGCCCTTTGTATGCGCAACTTCGTGCTTGGCGCTCGCACAAAGCCGACGAACTCGACACTGTACTCTATGCCATCATCCCCAACAAACCGTTGAAAATCATCGCTCAAGAGAAACCCGTTACTTTGCAAGCCTTGAAGTTGATTGAAGGCATGGGAACCAAGCGCGTGAAAGCCTATGGCGCGGAAATCCTTGACATCGTTCTACGGTTCATGGGAGAAAATCCCGAAAACGCCAATTTCGGCGAGCTGCCTGAAGAGCCCACAACCACAAAAAAACAAAAAGGCGAAACCTATCTGATTACCAAGGCGATGTTCGACGATGGCATGTCGGTGGAGGCCATCGCCAAGGAAAGAAACTTAGCCGCTTCAACAATTCAAGGTCATCTCGCCAAACTCGTTGAGCAAGGTCTATATGAAGCAAGCCAATTCATTGAAAAAGAGAAGTATAACGAGATATTGGAGTATTTCGAATCCACCTTCGACCCCAACTTAACTTCGGCCAAAGATGTGTTGGGCGAGAACTACGAATACTGGGAAATCCGAATGGTACTTGCAGAACTCAATCGCGAGCATTTCTTTGATAATCAGCCCGATGAGAAAGATTGATTAGGGACTCAACTGTAATTCTGTTGCGGCATAATGACGGCACAGATGATGTAGGCCAACAAACCCGCGCCACCCATACAGGTGAAGACGACCCACAGCAGACGAATCAAAGTCGGGTCTACTTCAAAGTATTCGCCAAGGCCTCCGCACACGCCACAGAGTTTCTTGTCGGTCCTCGAACGATAAAGCTTCTTATTGCTCATTTCCAATTGTTTTGTTTCTGACGGCAAAGATACATGGATTTTTTCACCCCGAAAGAAGAGAAAGCAAGTTTTTTCGTTCCAGAAAAGTTTGTAATCCGCTTCTATAATCCATTGACAATCAATATTAATCAATCGGAAAAGTTTGTAATGGCCTATTCTGTTGTTTTTTGCAAGCAAATTTTGTAATATTTTTGCACCAGAAAACATCACAATATGTCATTGGTCAAAATGAAACGGACTGCAAAAATGCTTGTGCTTCTTTTCGGCTTGCTTCTACTGTTGCCCGCTTGCGGCAGCAAGAGCAAGACGGAGCATTGGGCTGCCGTCGTGGCCGAAGTGCGCGCCAAATACAAGGCCTATGAAGACATCGGCAATGACGACCAAATTTTTGAGGCCTACACCTATTTCGTCAAGCAAAAGGATTACGAAAACGCTGCGCCTGCCGCACTTTATAGCGGTTGCGTGCGTCAGGCCAAAAAGGAATACGAGGCTGCCATGAACTGCTACAAGGAAGCCGATTATTACGGTCGGTTGGTCGGCGACTCGGCCAGTGCCGCCTTCGCGCAATATTATATAGGAGACCTCCTCAACGCGAGCGGCAACGAAGCTGAGGCCATCATCAACTACAAGGCCGCCGCCAAGCTTTGGGGCGACAGCCTCTCGCGCAAAGCCAAATGCCTCAACGCCGTGGCCATGATGCATATTGTGAACGACGGCTACGATAGCGCTTTCGTCTATCTCGACCAAGCCCTGCAATGTGCCCAAACCTCCAACGACAATATTACCGAGGCCTCCGTTTGGAACAACTATTCCGTTGCCCATCAACTACTTGACGAAAACGATGCCGCCTTAGACTGCCTGCGAAAAACCTTACCGCTGACCGACCAAAAACGCCGCCCCATCGCCTTGCTCAATTTGGCAAAAGTGTACTTAGCTATGGACGAGCGCGACTCGTTGGAGTACTATAAAACACAAATGCTCAAGGCGATAGAAGAAGTGGAATGCAAACCCGAAACCATAGCCGCCGTGTATGGCTTCCTCATCAAGGACGCGCTGAGTGTGGGCGATTACGAAAACGCCTATCAATTTGAAAAGCAACACGAAAAAGTCGCCTTGGACCTCCTCGCCGACCAAAGCCAAAGCGCCGTTCTCGAAATCCAAAAGAAATACGACTTTGAGGCACAGGCCAACCAACACAACCGCCAAATGCTCTCGCGGCAAAGGGTCATCATGCTGCTCACCATCATCCTGATTGCCGCGCTGATTGCTGTCACAGTGCTCATTCTCAACGCTTTGAAAAAGAAACGCATTGAGGCCGAAATCAATGCCAACCTGCTCGAACTAAAGAAGCGCAACGCACAGCAACAGCAAACCCAAAGCGAGATACAGACACAAATGGAACAGCTGCAAAAGCAAACCGACGACAAGCTGAAAGACGAATACCTGCAAAAATGCCATATCATCCGCTGTTTCGAGGTGCTCTCGCACGACCGAAGCAATCCGCTGGCATTTAAAGACTTGGAAAAGACACTTTTTGAGAACGAAGACCATTGGACAAGCTTTGAGGCCGCCTTTGAGGGCGTGCACCCGGGTTTCATCGCTACCGTCAGGCAACACTATCCCGACTTGAACGACTTGGAGTTTCGCTATTGCCTGCTCTCGCATTTCAAACTTTCGCGTCAGGAATATGCGAATGTGCTCGGCTGTAGCGTTTATAATGTGGACAAAATCAGATCCAGCCTCAACAACAAAATGAGAATAAACGAATAATAATATGAAAATCAAACATTTAACACCTTACATCACCTTGATTATCGCTTTGGTAGCGGTCTCTTGTTCAAAAGCTCCAACAACCAACAGCCTGATCAGCGACAAGGATAAAATCGACATCAAAGGCTCGCTGAGCAACGGAGACATGCGCAGTCCCAATATCGAGGCGGGCTATTTTGGAAAGACCGTCTATGTGTATTTTCACGACTACATGGGATATTGTACAGTAAGTATCAGCAATAGGCAGGGCACCGTCATCTTCAGCGAAGAGACTCCGACTTATCCTAATGCCGAAGTGCGTTTCTTTATGGGCGACCAGCCAATGGGGCGCTATCACCTTGTCGTCAGCGACGGAACGGATGTGGCCGAAGGTTGGTTCAACAACTTTAAGATTGTGGCAGTGAAACGAAAATAGAGAATGTTAAGGTATTGGATTAAGATTTCAAAAATTCAACATTTATGAAAAAGATTATCTTTCTGCTTGGATTGCTATTAATGATAGGCAAGCTCAATGCCCAAGAAAAGGAAAAAACTTTCCGTCCATACGAGATGGAAGTGAAAATGGGATTGAATTCAAGTGTTAAAGACTTCATAACCAGCCCAATGCTTCTCGGTCTGGAACTTCGGCGCAACCTGACACCCCGCTATGACCTTGGGATTGAGTTGGTGTTTCCGTCCTTTCCCGAAGGTTGTGTCATCAAGCTGTCACCCTATCTTTCTGTTATCGGCGACGCCAATTTTGAGGTCGCTTCATGGATCAAACCTTTTGTTGGTGCCGGTTTGGGCATCGGTTATAGTTTTTCCGACTTTGCCGACCAACCCTGTGTTGGCCAATTGACACTGAGAGGAGGGGTTACATTGTGGAAACATTTGCGCATCACCGTGGGAGTACGCCCCAACACACTCTATAAATGTGTCGTTGACGGAAGTGTCGGTTTCACCTTTGGAATAGGTAAGGAAAGGAATGATTACAGGGATAATGGTGACACATGATTGGGTGCATCCCTACGGGATGCCTTGATTTTTCATCATAAGTTCAACTGAACGCTTTTTCCTACGGGAAACGAAAAAATTAAGAAAGTATAAATGCAAAATATTGATATTATGATTGATATGCTGTTTATCGGATCCCGTAGGCATCTGGCAGCCGGTAAAAACAAAAGTAAAGTCACTATACATTCCATAGGAATATGCCATCCAGAAACAATAACACATCACTACTAATTTAATCACAATAGATTTATGAAAAACAGATTAATCATTCTCGGTTTGTTCTTCGCCTTTGCTATGCCCGCCTTCGCTCAACTCGACACGGTGCGCAGCAACAAGAACGAGTTCAGTTTCGGCTACGGGCACATGCCTGCCAGCAGCTTCCGTTGGGGCGCAGGGCGCCACTATCATCCTGAGACAGACAATCTTGGCGCTTTCAACGCCACCTACACGCGCCGCCTCACCAAGGTCATCGGTGTGGGTGTCACCTTTTGTTACGACGCCATCCGCCTCAATTACTACAACGAAGTAGCAGGGCAACGCGCCCTTATCTGCAAGGTGAACGAAAACAGCTTATCGTTCATCCCGCACCTCAAAATCAACTGGCTGAACACAAAGTATGTGAACCTCTACAGCAAGGTGGCGTTTGCGGGCTTTCGCTATGTAACTTACAAACAGGAGGAGTACTATCCTAACCTCTTTGAGGTCAAGGTGCCAGATATAGCACCTACCTTTGATGCTTGGCAGATTACCCCCATCGGTATTGAGGTCGGCACAAAACAATACGCCGGCTTCCTGCAAGTCGGCATAGGCATGGAAGGCATGATTGGCATCGGATTTCGTTATGGACTAAAAGATAAGGAGTAAATACCATGAAAAAACACTTGATTTTCTGCATCACCCTCGTGGCCGTGATGACCTCATGCGTGAAAGAGCCAAAAATCTATCGCCGACTTACGGATGAAGAAGCGGCAGCCGTCCCCTACCGTATGGGCGAGTCCATCAAAATGCTCGACCAAGACGGTGACACGCTTTGCCTCACCGTCGTCCGCGACACCACATACGTAACATACAACTACTATGATTCCCATTATAACCCTTACGCCAAAACATCCATCTTGCCTCAGCCCTATTTTTATATACGCGAAGTCGTACTTCAAGGGTCGCCCGAAGACAGTTGCCTGCTCCGTTGCAATGTGGCACCCGAAAAGGTTGTCAGTATCAGCTATGAGAAGTATGTACTTAGCAATAACTACGATGGAGATTTCTTTTATTGGCGCAGCTTTTTGTACCACACCCTCCGGTTGGGCGAGTTGCCTACTACCACCTTCAGCTTGGGGGAAGTGGACTATGAGAATGTGTATGTCGTTGAGGGTTCGTATATGTCGGATACCGCCACTATTTCCTACGCATGGCACTACAGCGAAGAGTATGGGCTGCTTGCCGTCAAAGACGGAAACCATTCACTCGTGCGGATACCGTAATGCCTCCACGCAAGTAGGCGAAGCAGAGGCCCGAAGGGGCGGTCAGAAGACAATCCCACACTGCCGCTTCGCGTCATTGCGAGCGTAGCGAAGCAATCCACCAATCATTGCAAGCAATCATTGCGAGGAACGAAGCAAAGCGAAGCATCAGACCCGTAATTGGCGCATCCCTACGGGATGCAGGAGGTTGGACATTAGGCTTTTACCGAACGAACATCCCTACGGGATGACCTTGACAGCGCATTGCAGCCCCCAGTTATTGCGAGGAACAAACTCCCCCTTAAGGGGGACATGGATTGACTCCGTCGAATCTTCGATTTGCTGCGCTTTGCTTGCAGTGAGGCGCGAGGCGGCGTGTAAGGGGAGGATGTTTTAATCCCCCTGGCTCCCTTAAAAGGGGGACTTATGCTGCGCTCCACTGCGTTTCGCTTGCAATGGCGCGAGGCGGCAGTGGGGACAACAACAGTGCGTGTTGACATGGGCTTGCCAAAGACAGTCCGGGTTGGGCGGGGAGGCGTGGCCGACATGCGGGGAAGTGCCTGCAAGGGACGGCTAAAGGCTTGACCCTCACGGAGCGGCGCTTGCCGTTTGGTTTCTCGGAAACCACCCCGCGAC
>JBHACT010000124.1:0-8263 GCA_041854745.1 Candidatus Limimorpha sp.
CCTCAAGCAAGTACAGTACAAAATCAACAGGAGACCAAGGGAAAAACTGATGTTCGACACACCAAAAAACAGGTTCTTTGAACTATGCAGCTAAACTTTCTCTATTTTTGCACTTGCTATTTGAACCTGCGTAATGAAAAAAATGTTCCGTTCTGATTGCCAGTCCGATAAAAAGTTGTACTTTTGCAGCCGAAACCTCGGGTAGGTTTTAGTTAATTCATTAAAAATCAACTTAAAAGAAGTAAGTTATGCCTGCAAAAATCAGATTGCAAAGACACGGCAAGAAGGGTCAGCCCTTCTATCACATCGTAGTTGCCGACTCTCGCTCACCACGCGATGGTAAATTCATTGAGAAATTAGGCACCTACAACCCGCTCACCAATCCTGCTCAGATCAACATCAAGTTTGACAGAGCCCTGTATTGGTACAGCGTTGGCGCTCAAGCCACCGACACAGCCCGCTCGCTGCTTAGCAAAACCGGCGTCATGATGAAGTATCACCTGATGCGTGGTGTCCAGAAAGGTGCCATGACTGAGGAACAAGCCGAAGTCAAGTTCCAGAATTGGATGAAGGAGAAAGAAGCCCGCATCGCCAATGTCGCTAAGACCGTTGAAGAAAAGGCCCGTGGCGAAAAGAAGGCCCGTTTGGACGCTGAGAAGCAAGTCAACGAGGCCCGCGCCGCCGAACTCGCCAAAAAGAGACTCGCTGAAATAGAAACCAAGAAAGCTGCCGAGGCCGAAGCTGCTGCTGAAGCCGCCACTGAAGAAGCTCCTGTTGAGGAAGCTGCTGCTGAAGCCACAGAGGCTCCTGCCGAAGCCTAATCGGAATGTTTCAGAAAACACAAAAAAACCGCTCAATTGGGCGGTTTTTTTTATTTTTGCCGATTGAAAAGGCGAGCCTATCGGAACTGCTCCATATTTCGGCAAGCTCAGCAGCAACTTCGTAGTAAGGACAAAGCGACAATAAAGTCTCACGCGCCGAAGTCTCGCACCAAATATCACCATCATGAACAAAACCCCATCCTTCTCTGAAAAATCGAAACTCTACGAGTTAATATCCGACAACCCCAAGCTCTTGCCCCTGCTGTCACGCTTCGGCATACAACTGGGTTTCGGCGACCGCAGCGTTGATGAGGTATGCCGTCAGAACCATGTCAGCACACGCCTCTTCCTGCAAGTATGCTGTATTCACTTCGATCACGATACGCCCGCGCACATGACAACCCCCGACAACACCGACTTAGACAGCCTCCTCTCCTACCTCAGTGCCTCCCACCACGCCTATCTGAATGAGCATTTCCCCCATATCGAAATACACCTTAGCCGCATCATCGAGGCTGCCGGGCCCAAATACGGCAACATGCTCAACCATTTCTACAACGAATACAAGCGCGAGATGGTTAAGCACTTCAAGTATGAGGAAGAGGTAGTGTTCCCCTATATCGCTGCATTGCGCCAAGGCAAAAATTGCGACTACAACATCGACCAATTCCGTCACAACCACAGCAATATCGAAGACGCCCTTGAGGACATGACCAACATCCTCATCAAATATCTGCCGGGCGACATCCTGCCTTCCGAGCGTATCTGTATCGCTACCGACATCATGGAACTCTCCGCCGACCTCACAGCCCATTCGCGTATCGAAGAGCACATCCTCATCCCATTCGTCGAATCCCTTGAAAACACCAAGCCATGAGTAACCGAGCCATCATCTGCGAAGCCTCGGAAATCATCACCGCAGGACTTTACGACATCATCCAAGGCATCTCAGGGTTCCACATCACATCGCGTTTGGACACCCCCGAAAATCTTTCTGAGAAAATACTGGCCACCGATACCAACATACTGATCATCAACCCCAACCTCCTTGGTTTCAGCGACCGTAACCTACCACACCAACTCGTCAAAGAACACCCACAACTCACTATCGTTGCCTTGGTAACCAACTATATCGAACCCTCAATCTTGAAACCTTATCATGGTGTCATCGAAATCAACGACTCGAAACTGAAAGTCATCAACAAACTGAACCAATTTACACAAGACATTGAAAAACAAGAGAAAACAGACGATATTGAACTCTCGAAGCGTGAAATTGATGTGTTGGTGGCCGTAGCCAAGGGCATGATGAACAAGGAAATCGCCGACCAGATGAATATCTCCATCCACACCGTCATCTCGCACCGGAAGAACATCACACGCAAGACCGGCATCAAAAGCGTCTCTGGCCTCACGGTATACGCTTTGCTTAACAATCTGCTTGACGACACCGAGGTTTACAAATAACTATAGCCCTTCAACAGGCAGGCCATCGGCCACAGTCACAAACTTCGGAAAAACAAATACGCCTCATTCTTGATAAAATCGCGCAATTCGCGATAGTCAGCGACCGTATTCGGGTATGACCTCTCGGGACATTCGTAAACAACATCAAAAACCGAAACATCGACCTTGTCCACATGTTGCGGCACATAACCGTTCAAATCGACCAGACATTCCTTCATCACCGCAACGACCATTGAATCAATAGATTTCAGTGCCTTTCTCCCCGCCGATTCCACCTTGATGGAAGTGGAATAGTCGCGCAAAAATGCCGCAGCCATCGGACCGCAGCAGGCGTCGGTTTCGGATAGCACCAAGATTTTCATTTTTTTTCAGGAATTGGAGAAAAAAGAGACCTTTTCAAGTTGATTTGGAATTAGTCTGCAAATGTAGTATAAATTGCCAAACGCACCTTATTATTAATATTGCAAAACATTTGAAAAACAGCAAAAGAGAAGATTTTGGTCAGAAAGAACCGTCAATTCAAAGCGATTTACTATCTTTGCACCCTAAAAAAATCTAAAAATCTACATAATGGGAAGAGCATTTGAATACCGCAAAGCGGCCAAGATGAAAAGGTGGGGGCACATGTCAAGAGTGTTCCCAAAACTCGGAAAACTGATTACCATTGCAGCCAAGGAAGGCGGCCCCGATCCTGACATGAACCCCAAATTGCGTCAGGCCATTCTGAATGCCAAGGCAGAGAACATGCCCAAGGACAACATTGATGCCGCCATCAAGCGTGCCACCGACAAGGATGCCGCCAACCTCGTGGAAATCACCTACGAAGGCAAAGGCCCCTTCGGTATCCAGTGCATGGTGGAATGTGCCACCGACAACACCACCCGTACCGTGGCCAATGTGAAGTCGTACTTCAACAAGTGCGGCGGCTCGTTCCTGCCCATAGGCTCGCTGGAGTTCATGTTCACCCGAAAGGCGGTCTTCGAAATTGAGATGCCTGCCGGCATGGAAAAAGACGAACTGGAGCTTGAGCTTATCGACTTCGGTTTGGACGAAATCGTTACGGAGACCGATGAAGAGGAAGGCACCACCACTACTACCGTCTACACTGCTTGGACCGACTACGGCACCATGCACGATGCCTTGGAAGAACGCAAAATCAATATCGTGAAGGCCAACCTGCAACGCTTTCCCGATACGACCGTCAGCTTTACCGACGAACAGATGGTGGAAATCGAGAAGTTCCTCGACAAACTCGACGAAGACGAAGACATCCAAGCCGTTTACACGAATATGGAATAAGCCAAAAAAAAGATACGACGAAGCAACATCTGGCCTCAGATGTTGCTTTTTTATTCCATTTTTCGCTGTGATACAGAATTAGGAACAATTTGGGAAAAGCGTAATATTTTAGCCTAAGTTTGCGTTTTGCTCATAAAAATAGCCTAATTTTGCGATTGGAAACAACGAGTCAGTGTTCGGATGAGAATAGATTTCAGGCAATTATTCCGTATCTTATTGATTTTCATATCAACAGCAGTTTCTTTTTCACTTCGTGGACAAGAATGGTATGCTTTTGTCACTCCTAAAGTCGACTCCATCTGCCAAAACACCCTCGAACTCATCCGTATCAGACAGTCGCTAATCCTGCAACAATATGCCATCGACAGCGATGTTGAGCGAATCCGGCACACCATCGATGTCATGAACCGTCATTTGGAGGAAGCCATGAACGAGCGTTTGACCATCGATAGCGAGATGGCTACCATCAACAGCCATATCGATTCGCTCACGCCCAAACGCCCTAACGGTCCCCGTCCGAGAGAGAACATTATCGATTTCCTCAGCGATAGACTGTCGTTCCACGGCAAATACGGACTGAACATCAACCAGTTGGCACTCTCCAACTGGGCTGCGGGTGGCGAGAACTCCTCAACGGGAAAAGCCTTTGCCGACTTCAGCCTCATCTACCATAGAAAGCTGTCCGAGCAGAAACTGTCAGGCAACTTCGCCTTTGGCATCGCACGGTTTGCCGACAAGCACATAGAAAAATCCGACGACAAAATCGACCTGACCTATTCCATCTCGCCCAACAGCAAGAGACAAGTGAACTTCTCGATGGTCTCCACTTTCAACACCCAGTTTGCCGAGGGCTACAAATATCCCAACGACTCCACCATGCTGTCTTGTTTCTTTGCACCGGCTTATCTCACCCTGTCAGGCGGTTATACATTCAAGACCAAGAACGAAAGGTTTCAGATTTACATGAGCCCGATGGCCGGTAAAATCACTTTTGTGATGAACCAAGAGTTGGCCGACAAGGGCAGCTACGGCGTAAAAGAAGGCTACTACAACACTGACGGACAGTGGGTTCCCGGCGAGCATGTCGCAGCGGCACTCGGTATCAATGTCATCGTCAACTACAAGCAGCCCATTGGAGGAAGCATTACCTATACCACAATGCTCAACACCTTTTACAATTATGTGGAGACCCGCGACCACGACCGCCTGCGCCTCGACATCAACTGGGAGAACACCTTCAACCTCGCCATCAGCAAATACATCACTGCCATATTCTTCATCCACCTGAAATATGACCACAACACCACCTTCCCCGTGTACGAAACGATTGGCGGCGAAGAGATAGTGGTCGACAATGTGCCCAAGCTGCAAATCAAGGAGTCGTTGGGCATCGCATTCGTTCACAACTTTTAAACAACTGCTCCATGAACATATTAGTAACAGGCTGCAAAGGCCAATTGGGAACTGAACTACAAAAGATTGCCGCAAACGAAACGGGTCACCATTGGACATTCACCGACATCGACACCTTGGACATCTGCAACAAAGCCGCAGTTGAAGATTGCTTTGAGGACAAACACATCGATGTTTGCATCAACTGCGCCGCCTACACCGCCGTCGACAAGGCCGAGGATGAGGCTGAGTTAGCCATGCTCATCAATGCCTTTGCACCCAAAGTGCTGGCCGACACCTGCCTGCGGCACAACGCCTTACTCATCCACATCTCCACCGACTATGTCTTTGGCGGCAATGCCAGCAAGCCGTACCAAGTGGATGGTTCTATCAACCCTCAGTCGGTGTACGGCAACACCAAGGCCGAAGGCGAACATCTTATCCGTGAAAGCGGCTGCAACCATATCATCGTGCGCACAGCATGGCTCTATTCCGCTACAGGCAAAAACTTCGTGAAGACCATGCTCATGCTGGGCGACACGAAAGACGAAATCAATGTGGTGAACGACCAAAAAGGCTGTCCCACATGGGCATACGATCTGGCTTGCGCACTCATCGCACTGCTCAACAAAAACAGGGAAAGCGAGGTGCGCGAGACCTTCCATTTCACCAATGAGGGAGAAATCACTTGGTACGACTTCGCCCTCGCCATCATGGAAATCGGTGAAAAACCCTGCAAAGTCAACCCGATAACGACCGACCAATACCCCACCAAAGCAAGGCGTCCTGCCTACAGCGTGCTGGATTTGAGCAAAATTAAGGCATACGCCGGAATTGAGATCCCGTTTTGGAGGGAGAGCTTAATCAAGTGCATTGAAGAAATAAAGCAACAATAAACTCTGAACTCCGTCTGGTCGGATTTGTAATCCGCTGAGACAAAAAACTGGATTGACACTAAGCCCCGAAGGGGCGACAGACAACAAGCAGGCGGCGTAAGCCCCTGCCAAAAAACCCCGAAGGGGCGACAGACAACAAGCAGGCGGCACAAGCCCCTGCCAAAAAGCCCCGAAAGGGCGACAGACAACAAGCAGGCAGCACAAGCCCCTGCCAAAAAGCCCCGAAAGGGCGACAGACAACAAGCAGGCAGCACAAGCCCCTGCCAAAAAACCCCGAAGGGGCGACAGACAACAAGCAGGCGGCACAAGCCCCTGCCAAAAAACCCCGAAGGGACGACAGACAACAAGCAGGCGGCACAAGCCCCTGCCAAAAAACCCCGAAGGGGCGACAGACAACAAGCAGGCGGCGTAAGCCCCTGCCAGACAACATAAGCCCCTGCGCAAGAACAATCAACAAATAAACAACTCAACATGAACAACATCAACCCTGAAATCATCGAAAGAGCAAAATCATGGCTCACGGAACAATACGATGAAGAAACGAGAAAGAGCGTACAAAACATGCTCGACAACAACCATAACGAGTTGGCGGAGAGCTTCTACCGCAACCTTGAGTTCGGAACGGGCGGTCTGCGCGGCATCATGGGTGCCGGCACCAACCGCATGAACATCTACACCGTAGCCATGGCCACCCAAGGCTTCGCCAACTACATCAAGAAGATGCACCCCGACAAAAAGGAACTGAGTGTGGCCATCGCCTACGACAGCCGCAACAACAGTCCCGCCTTCGCCAACATCACCGCCGATGTGATGTCAGCCAACGGCATCAAGGTCTATATCTTCGATTGCCTCCGCCCTACCCCAGAGCTTTCCTTCGCCGTGCGCGAGATGAAATGCGATGCCGGCGTGATGATTACCGCTTCACACAACCCCAAGGAATACAACGGCTATAAAGCCTATTGGAACGACGGAGGACAACTCATCAGCCCGCACGACAAAAATGTCATCTCGGAGGTCGAGAAGATTACTGACCCCTCGATGGTCAACTTCAAACGCAACCCCAAGATCATCACCATGCTTGATGAGAAGTTTGACGACATCTATTTAAATAAGGTGTACGGCCTCTCACTATCGCTCGACCTCATCAAGAAACACAAGGACATGTGCATCGTTTACACACCCATCCACGGCACAGGTCGCCGGCTGGTACCCGAAATCCTGAGGATGAAAGGCTTCGAAAACATTCATTGCGTTGAGGAACAGATGGCCGTCGATGGCGACTTCCCCACCGTGAAGTCTCCCAATCCTGAAGAGCCGGCCGCCATGGCCTTGGCCGTGAAGAAAGCACAAGAGATGAAAGCCGACCTTGTCATGGCCACCGACCCCGACGCCGACCGCGTAGGTATAGCCGTGCGCGACGACAAAGGAGAGTTCATCCTGCTCAATGGCAACCAGACCGCCATCCTCTTCGTGTACTACCTATTGACCCGTTGGAAGGAATTAGGCAAACTCACCGGTAATGAGTACATAGTGAAGACCATCGTCACCACCGAGTTGCTGTTTGAGATGGCCAAGAAATACAATGTGGACCGCTACGATGTGCTGACCGGCTTCAAGTATATCGCCGACAAAATCCTCGAGCTGGAAGGCAAGAAACAGTTCATCGGCGGTGGCGAAGAGAGCTACGGCTACTTAGCTGGAGATTTCGTTCGCGACAAGGATGCCGTCATCGCCACCAGCATGATTGCCGAGACCGCTGCATGGGCTGCCGAACAAGGCAAGACACTCTATCAGTTGCTGATGGATATATATAAGGAGTTCGGCCTATACAAAGAAAAACTCGTCTCGTTGACCAAGAAAGGCATCAGCGGCACCGAAGAAATCAAGGCTTTGATGGCCAAGTTCCGCAGCACCCCTCCTGCGACCATCGCTGGCGAGAAAGTCATCGAAACCCGCGACTATAAGTTCCAAGAAGCCAAAGACAGGGCTTCAGGCAAAGTTACACCCATCACCTTGCCAAAAAGCGATGTGTTGCAGTTCTTCACCGAGAGTGGTTCGAAAATTACCATCCGTCCTTCGGGAACCGAGCCGAAAATCAAGTTCTATTTCAGCATGAAAGGCGATGCTGCCAAAGGTATCGAGGCGGGCATGAAAGCACTCGACACCAAGCTCGAGCAAGCTGCCAAAGAGCTGACCGAATGATTCAGTTAAGTGTCACTGCAAATTTTCTTTGCAGTGACGCAAAGCGACCTAAATTCAACACATAAATGCAACTTTTTCGGAGGCACGAGGTGAAACATATTTTACTCAAACGAGAGAGAGGAGAAAACCCCTCCCCCTGTTTGAGCCGGATAAATGCCTATCTTTGCCTCCGTCCAAAAGTTCAAA
>JBHACT010000125.1:0-7612 GCA_041854745.1 Candidatus Limimorpha sp.
AATTTGGAACAGCAAAACTTATTCGACAGGCAGGGCTTGCTTTTTTAATAGGAGGATAGAAAATTTTTTATCTTCTGTTTATCAATAATATACAAGCAGATTAGTCGATTAACCGAGTTTTATCGGACAACAATGATTTTTTTTACCTTTTTTTTGAAAAATTTGTCAAACCAATCATAATAATTGATACATTTGCAGCTTGTTTTTGCGCTCGCCCAAAATGGGCGCGATGAATAAAGAATAAAGTCAACAACAATATCATGTCAGAAATCAAAGGACACATCATCCAGATTATCGGCCCTGTGGTCGATGTCTACTTCGAGAACGGCGAAGCCAACCTCCCGAAGATCCATGATGCTCTGGAAGTGGTCCGCGCCAACGGCAAGCGCGTTGTGCTCGAGTGTCAACAACACATTGGCGAGGACTCGGTGCGCACCATCGCGATGGACTCCACCGACGGCCTCATGCGCGGCATGGAGGTCAACCTCTTAGGCAAACCCATCTCCATCCCCATCGGCATCCAAATCAAAGGCCGTCTGCTCAATGTTACGGGCGATGCCATCGACGGCATAGGCAGCCTTAGCCGCAAAGGAGAATATCCCATCCACCGCGAGCCGCCCAAGTTTGAGGACTTGGCCACCTCCAAGGAGGTGCTCTTCACCGGCATTAAAGTCATCGACCTGCTGGAGCCTTACCTGAAAGGCGGTAAGATTGGACTTTTCGGCGGCGCCGGCGTGGGCAAGACGGTGCTCATCATGGAACTCATCAACAACATCGCCAAGGGCCACAACGGCTACTCGGTGTTCACCGGCGTGGGCGAGCGTACCCGTGAGGGCAACGACCTGCTTCGCGAGATGATCGAGTCAGGCATCATCAATTATGGCGACGAGTTCGTCAAGGCCATGCAGGAAGGCGACTGGGACCTCTCGAAAATCGACAAGGAAGCCCTCGCTACCTCGCAAGCCACCTTGGTGTTCGGCCAGATGAATGAGCCTCCCGGGGCGCGTGTATCGGTTGCTCTGGCTGGTCTCACCGTGGCCGAGTCGTTCCGCGACGAATTGGACGACGGCGTGGACGACATCCTGCTCTTCATCGACAACATCTTCCGTTTCACACAGGCCGGCTCAGAGGTGTCGGCACTCTTGGGCCGTATGCCGTCGGCTGTGGGTTATCAGCCCACCTTGGCCACTGAGATGGGTATGATGCAGGAGCGTATCACCTCCACCAAAGACGGGTCCATCACTTCAGTGCAGGCCATCTATGTGCCCGCCGACGACTTGACCGACCCCGCACCCGCCACCACCTTCTCGCACTTGGACGCCACCACCGTGCTGAGCCGTAAGATCGCCGAGTTGGGTATCTACCCTGCCGTCGATCCGCTCGACTCCACCTCGCGCATCCTCGACCCGAACATCGTCGGCGAGCTTCACTACAACACCGCGCAGCGTGTCATCCAACTGCTGCAACGCAACAAGGAGTTGCAAGACATCATTGCCATCCTTGGCATGGAGGAACTCTCCGAGGAGGACAAGATCGTCGTCCACCGCGCCCGCCGCGTGCAGCGTTTCTTGTCGCAGCCCTTCCATGTCGCCGATCAGTTCACCGGCGTGAAGGGTGTGATGGTACCCATTGAGGAGACCATCCGTGGCTTCAATATGATTATGGACGGCGAGGTTGACCAATATCCTGAGGCTGCCTTCAACTTGGTGGGCACCATCGACGATGCCATCGCCAAGGGCGAGGAGTTGCTGAAAAATGCCGCTAATTAATAATAGGTGTAATGGAAGTTGAAATCATATCACCGAACGAAACGCTGTTTAAGGGCGAAGCCGTCTCCGTTACGGTGCCGAGCAAGCTGGGGCCCTTCACGCTGCTCGAACACCATGCCGCCATCGTCGCTATCCTTGAAGCCGGTAAGGTCAGCTTTACTAACGCTGATGGCGAGCGGCAGGAGTTTGTTATCAAAGGCGGCTTCACCGAAAACCACGACAACCACCTGACCATCTGCGTAGAGCTATGAAAAAGAATGTATCAACAAAATATATGGCGGTCTTCCTGCTCATCTGCATCGTCTTGGACGGAGTCCTGCTCTGCTTCTTCGCCGACAAGTCATGGTGGAACAATTGGATGGTCATGGGGCCTAACCTCTATATGGTCATGGGAGCCTTCTATTGCCATCTGATGAAGAAAAATGTTGACGGGCACCCCGACAAGCTCACATGGCTGATGGTTTACAAAGGCATCAAGATACTGCTCACCGTGGCGGCGATGGTGCTCTACATCATCTTCGTCAAGGAGGGGAGCAAGGCTTTTGTCATCATCACGGCTTCGGCCTACCTTGTCGCTCTGCTGGCTGAGACCTCCGTTTACAACCATTATATCAAACACAAGAACAAAGAGAGTAAAGCATGAATCATGTTTTTCGTCATATTGCGCTTCTCCTCGTCGTGGCCGCAACGCTGCTGACGCCCTTTCGGGGCTATGCGCAGGATACGATTGCCGTGGCCGCAGCCGAAGAGAGCCACCCCAAAGAGAAGGCGGAGAAGTTCGACACCAAGGCTTTCATTTTCGGGCACACCGGCGACTCCTATTGTTTCCATATTACTGAAATCAAAGGAGAACCCGTATGCGTGTGGTTGCCCGTCATCGTGAAATGCAAGGACGGCAGCTGGCATTGCTTCTCATCGAAGCACATTTGCGAACTGAAAGCGGGAGAAACCTTCAAGCACAAGGGCACCGATTTCTACATCTCGCCCATTGATGCGGACCAATACCCGGGCAAATTGGTGGAACTGAAAGCCGGCGGCAGCCTTTCGCGGCCCTTCGACATCTCGTTCACCAAAAACGCCTTCGGCACCTTCGTCGTGTGCATCTTCCTGATAGCCTTCTTCCTGCCTGCCGCACGCAAGTACAAGAAAGACCCGATGGGGCAACCCACCAAATACCAAGGCTTGGTGGAATGGCTCACTTATACCGTCCTCGACGGCATCATCCGCCCCAACATACGCAAGGAGAAAGTGAACAAGTTTGCACCTTATTTATTAACGGTGTTCTTCTTTATCTTCTTCGCCAATCTGTTCGGTCTCATCCCCTTCTTCCCCTTCGGGGCCAATGTGACGGGCAATCTCAGCATCACTTTGGTGCTTGCCCTGATGACATACTTCTTCGTGAACATCTTCGGCAACCGCCATTATTGGAAAGATATCCTCTGGCCCGATGTGCCCATCTTCCTAAAGGCCTTCCCACTGATGCCCATCATCGAACTCATCTCCACCATCACCAAGCCTTTCGCCTTGATGGTTCGTCTGTTCGCCAACCTCCTTGCCGGTCACATAGTCATTATGGTGCTCATGGCCCTGATTTTCATCGTCGGAGGCATGTACGGTGCTGGCATGGGCGGCGTGATGAGTATCGTTTCCATCTTCATGACCATCTTCATGACCGCTCTGGAACTGCTGGTGGCCTTCATCCAAGCCTATGTATTCACCATGCTGTCGTCGATTTTCATCGGCATGGCACAGGAACAGCCCAAACACGAATAACCTTGCGGGGAAGCCCCATTATGACAACCCTTAAAACAACAAATAAACAATAAACAACAAACAAATAACAACCAACAATTCAACATCTAAATTTAATCATCATGTTATTATCAACCATTCTTGAAGCAGTATCGTATGTGCCGGCATTGGCCGCTGTTGCAGCCGCTATCGCAGTGTTTGCAGCCGCATTTGGAATCGGAAAAATCGGTCAGTCAGCCATGGAAGCCATGGCCCGTCAGCCTGAGGCCGCCGATGGCATCCGTTCCGGCATGATCATCGCCGGTGCTCTCGTCGAAGGTGCAACGCTGTTCGCCATCGTTGTCTGCCTGCTGGCCGCCCTCGGCTAATCAACACACAACCCCGCTTGGGGCTTGGCATGCCAAGCCCCAAGCCTTAACCCTTTAAAAAACTGAACAATGGATCTATTTCTTCCTGAAAGTGGATTAGTGATATGGATGCTCATCGCATTCGTCATCGTGCTCATCATTCTGGCGAAAGCAGGCTGGCCAATGATTATGGGCGCTGTCGAAAAACGCAACGCCCACATCTCCAAATCGCTGTTGGCCGCCGAAGAAGCCAACAACTCCCTTGCCGGTATCGAACAGAAACGGCAGGAGACCATAGCGGCGGCACAGGCCGAGCAAATCAAAATCTTGAAGGAGAGCCAGGACCTGAAGACTCAGCTCATCGAAGAAGCGAAAACGCAGGCCCGCAAGGAAGCAGAAAAGATTGTGACCGATGCCCGCCTGAAAATCGAGAAAGAACATGCCGAGGCCATGGCACAAGTCAAAAACGAGGTCATCGCCCTCTCCGTTGACATCGCCGAGAAGCTGCTACAACGCGAACTGAGCGACAAGCCATCGCAGAGCGCTTACATCGAGCAACTGATCAAGAATAACCCGTCCCGCATTGAAGCATAAGCCATGGATAACGGAAAGATATCGGTGAGATATGCGCGGGCTTTGTTCAATCTGGCCCAAGAGCAGGGCTGCGAAAAAGCCGTTTATGACGGCCTAACGCACTTTGCCCACAATTACCTTTTGGCCATCTCCCAGTTCAATGAGGTGCTGGCCAATCCCATCCTTTCCCAAGAGGACAAGGTGAAACTCTTAGAAATGGCTGTGGAAGTGCCCGTGCACGACTGTCTGAAACAGTTCATCGTCTTTGTGGTCGAACAGAAACGGGAGGACAGAATGTTCCGCATCGCCCTGAAATATATGGAGATGTTCCGCGTGAAGCACCACATCTTGAGCACAAATGTTACCACTGCCACCGAGCTGCCCGAAGACACCTACGACCGCATCAAGGCCTTCATCAAGCAAACCTTTGACGCCGATGCCGAAATTGAGGTCAAGATTGACCCCTCAATCGTCGGCGGCTTCATTCTCGACATCGAGAACACAAGAATGGATGCGAGCGTGGCGGGGCAGCTGAACGCATTGAAGAACAAATTAAAACAATAGCAGAAATACCGGCTTGTGGCTGTTAGCTAATAGCCCAACAATTCAACAGTCAACAATTCAACAACTCAACATAAATGTCAAACATCAAACCAAGTGAAATATCGAGCATCCTGCAAATGCAACTCCAAAAGATGAGCAACAAGGTTCAGTTTGAGGAGATTGGCAAGGTGCTGCAAGTGAGCGACGGCGTGGCACACATCTACGGATTGGACAAGGTGCAGTCGAACGAGCTCGTCGAGTTCGAGAACGGCACCATGGGCGTGGTGCTCAACCTTGAGGAAGACAATGTCGGTGTGGTGCTGCTTGGTCCCACCGAAGGCATCAAGGAAGGCGAGACGGTGAAGCGCACCCGGCGCATTGCCTCCGTCATGGCGGGCGAAGGTATGCTGGGGCGTGTCGTGGACGGCCTTGGTCGTCCTATCGATGGCAAGGGGTACATCCAAGGCAAGACCTACGAAATGCCACTCGAGCGCAAGGCTCCCGGTGTCATTTTCCGCCAGCCCGTGAACCAGCCACTGCAAACAGGTCTCAAGGCCATTGACGCCATGATTCCCATCGGCCGCGGCCAGCGTGAGCTTATCATCGGCGACCGCCAGACGGGCAAGACCTCCATCGCCATCGACACCATCATCAACCAGAAGGAAAACTTCAAGAACGGCGACCCGATTTACTGTATCTATGTGGCCGTCGGGCAAAAAGGCTCCACTGTGGCCAACCTTGTGAACACCCTCGAACGGCACGGTGCCATGGACTACACCATAGTGGTCAGCGCCACCGCCTCCGACCCCGCCGCAATGCAGTTTTACGCCCCCTACGCGGGTGTCGCCATCGCCGAATATTTCCGCGACACCGGCCGTCATGCCCTCATCATCTATGACGACCTCTCAAAACAGGCCGTGGCCTACCGTGAAGTCTCACTGATTCTGCGCCGCCCCCCAGGGCGTGAAGCCTATCCGGGCGACATCTTCTACCTCCACAGCCGTCTGCTCGAACGCGCCGCCAAAATCATCAAGAACAACGATGTGGCACGCCAGATGAACGACCTGCCCGACAGCCTTAAAGACATCGTGAAAGGCGGCGGCTCCATCACCGCACTGCCTATCATTGAGACACAGGCAGGCGATGTGTCGACCTACATCCCGACCAATGTCATCTCCATCACCGACGGACAGATCTTCTTGGAGACCAGTATCTTCAACGCAGGTATCCGGCCCGCCATCAATGTGGGTATCTCGGTGTCGCGCGTGGGCGGTAATGCCCAAATCAAGTCGATGAAGAAAGTGGCCGGCACGCTGAAACTCGACCAAGCACAGTTCCGCGAGATGGAAGCCTTCTCGAAGTTCGGTGCCGAACTCGATGCCGCCACCCTCGCCATCATCGACAAGGGCCGCAAGAATGTAGAACTGCTGAAACAGCCGCAATACACGCCTATGCCCGTCGAAAAACAAGTGGCCATCATCTTCTGCGGCACCAACGGCCTGCTGAACAAAGTGCCTGAGAATAAAGTCCTTGAGTTTGAAAAACAATTCTTGGACCTTATGGAAGTGAAACATAAGGATGTGATGGAACAGCTGAAGGCCGGTAAGATTGACGACGACATCAAGGCCGTGCTGAAAGAAGAGGCATTGAACCTGAGCAAACACTTCATATAATTGCTTATGGCCTATGGCCTATGGGCTCATGGCAAGTCTTGCCATAGGCTATAGGCCATAGGCTATGGGCCAAAAGCAAAGAAAATGGCATCACTGAAAGAAATAAGGGCCAGAATCGTTTCCATCGCCTCGACACAAAAAATCACGAGTGCGATGAAGATGGTGTCGGCGGCCAAGCTGAAGAAGACCGAAGGCACCACGACACGGTTTTTGCCATACAAGAACAAGCTGAGCGAGGCCCTCTCCAACTACCTCGGTTCTTTGGAAGGCGAAGTCAGTATTCCTTTGGCTGAACGGCGCGAGGTGAAAAAGGTCGCGCTGATGGCTTTCTCGTCAAGTAGCGGACTGTGCGGTGTTTACAACTCCAGCACCTGCAAACTCTTCAAACATATTTATGAAGAACACGCCAAGAGCCTTGGGCGCGACAATGTAACGGTGTTCCTCTTCGGCAAGAAAATCAACGACTATGCCAAGAAGTTCGGCATCAAAGTGGATAAGGTTTACGCGCCATTGGCCGAGAGCATGTCGTATGACTTGGCTGTGGAGGTCAGCGACATGATGATGGACCTTTTTCTCAGCCATAAGGTTGACAGCGTTGAATTGGTGTTCAACCACTTCAAGAATGCTGGTGTGCAGGTGCCCACGCATGAGGTGGTGCTGCCTTTGAAAGCTGAGATGAAGGACGAAGACCCATGTTTCGACTACATCGTGGAGCCGGACAAGGAGACTTTTGTCAACGAACTGATCCCCAAGGTGGTACGAACCAATTTCTATTCCATCATGCTCGACACGCTCACCGCTGAGCACGGTGCCCGCATGACCGCCATGCACATCGCTTCCGACAACGCCGACCAGCTGTCGCAGGAGCTGAAGGTACAGTACAACAAGGCCCGACAGAATGTCATCACCAACGAACTGATGGACATTGTAGGCGGTGCCGAGGCACTGAACGGAT
>JBHACT010000126.1:0-7816 GCA_041854745.1 Candidatus Limimorpha sp.
AAATGATTCAGAACAAGTTAAACAACAGACCAAGAAAAAAACTCGGATTTTTGACACCCATCGAATACTTTTTCGCTAACTTTGCAAAATCAAACCAATGTTTAATCAAAAAAGTTGCATTTGTAACTTGAATTCAGCTTGTTATTGCCAAAATAATACTGGCCTTTGCCTTTGGTGGCCTTACCATATTGAACGGCATTGACGGGGCAGTAGTGGTAGCATGCCATGCAAATGGTGCAATGGCCATGCCACACTGGGCGGCCTTCTTCGAGGGTGATATTCATCAGGGGACATACCTCAACGCACTTGCCGCAGTGGATGCAAGCCTCGGTGGTGTGGTATTTCCTGTCGTTGGCAGCAAAGCGGCTGAAGCCCGGATTGACCAAATGGCTCTTCAGCCAAGCCGCACCACCGATAGTCATGGCCGAAAAATGTTCCTTATTGGAGACACGCGGAATGCAGCCTTCGAGGGCTTTGTCGGCTGTCTTGATTTTGCGTTGCGCGTTTTCGTCGGTATCGAGTTTGAAACCGGGCATACCGATGTAGGTCTCCGGCATTTGCACACTGAAACAGGCCGACAATGACCAGCCCTTCTGTTTCACGGCCTTGCGGAATATCTTTTCGGCAAGGCCACATTCGTCGCCCATGGTGCAGGCGAAATATATGTAATCAGGAATCGAGGAAAATTGGAGTTTCTTCACAAAGTCAAGCACCAGATGGGGAGGTGCCCATGCGTAGATAGGGAACACGAAACCGAGACTCTCGTTCTCGGTCAAGGTATAGTCATAACGGCCTTCACGGGCCGCTTCTGGGATAAAAACCAATTTGTCGTTGAGACCTGCGGCCAAGCTCTCGGCCACATGGCGGCTGTTGCCGCAACCAGAGAAATAGAAAATCATGATTACTTGGGTTTGATGCCGCAAAAATAGGTAGATTATTGTACTTTTGCAACCTGAAAACTGATAACCAATGCCCAAAACCTCCCTGAACAGATCGATTTTGAAGCTTGCCTTGCCCAACATCATCAGCAACATCACCGTGCCATTGTTAGGTTTGGTCGACATGGTGCTGATGGGGCACCAAGACTCTGTGGTCTATATCGGTGCCATCGGCTTGGGCGGCACCATATTCAGTGTGATGTACTCCATCTTCAGCTTCATGCGGGCGGGCACTACAGGCTTCACAGCACAGGCTTATGGCGCCAACGACCGCGCTGAGATGGCCTATTCGCTCTATCGCTCACTTTGCATCGCCTTAATTGCTACGATATTGGTGCTGTCGTTGCAAGATGTGGTCGAATGGTTCAGCATAAAACTGCTGCACGGCAGCAACGAGGTACTGGCCCACACCGCCACATACTTCCGTGTGCGTATTTGGGCTGCGCCAGCAGTGCTCTGCCTCTATGCCTTCAACGGATGGTACATCGGCATGCAAAACACCGCCATCCCCATGGCCATTGCCATCCTCACCAATGTGGTGAACATCGCATTGAGTGTCGTGTTTGTCAATTTCATGGGCATGGGTGTCACGGGCGTGGCTTTGGGCACCGTCATCGCACAATACTGCGGGCTGATTACGGCCATCATCTTCCTGTTTGCCAAGTTCCGCCATCAGCTCATACCCATCAAGAAAACAATCCTGTTCCAAAGCGACAAGTTGAAGCGATTTTTCTCAGTGAACGCCGACTTTATGATTCGTAGCATACTGCTCGTGTTGAGCATTGCCTTCTTCAACAACCAGTCGGCCAAGCTCGGCGACGACATGCTGGCCGTCAACATGATTTTGATGCAGTTCTTCTACATCTTCTCCTACTTCACCGATGGCTTCGCTTACGCAGGAGAGGCCTTGGTGGGCCGTTTCACGGGAGCCCATGACACAGCACAGCTTCGCAACACCGTCAAACTCTTGTTTCTCTGGGGCTTCCTCATCGCTTTGCCTTTTACTTTACTCTACGCCCTTTTCCCCGACTGGTTCATCGGCCTCATCTCCGACCAGCCCGAAATCGCGATACAAGCCAAGCCTTACTACGCCTACTTGGCCGCCATCCCGTTCATTACCTTTGCGGCTTTCCTCTGGGATGGTGTCTACATCGGTGCAACGGCGGCCCGAGCCATCCGCAACACGATGTTGGTTTCTGCTTTATGTGTGTTTCTGCCCGCCACCATATTATTAATGCCGCGTTTTGGTAACCACGGTTTGTGGATTGCCTTCCTACTCTTCATGGTAGCACGAGGCCTGAGTATGACCTTGATGGCGAAAAAGGCGGTGTATGTACAAAGATAATGCATTCAATAGAAAAACCTCTGCTTTTCTATCTTGCTGAACAGCTTTGAATGGCGAACCATCTCAAGCACATCCTCCAAGTGTTTATCGATATATCAGATGCGGACAGATGTCGCTTGTTGGACCTTTCCCTTTAAGAGGCTGCCCTGCAAGCGGTGGCGGATCGCATATTTGGAGACCCGTAAAATATGAGTTTAACCCGCAGGAAATTATTCCTGCGGATTCCCGTAACGATTTTTATCATACCATTATGCTTTCTATCAATGAGTTGACATAAATAATAATCTCTACTTATTTCCATATTTTCGATTTTTCCGTCATTAATGACAATTCTATCGGAAGCAAAGAAACGGTTTTATTGTTATATCCGCCAAGCAGTATTCATTTTTTTCACAAATTTCCTTACCTTTGCCTCAAATTCTCACCCCATGGAAGACATTCTTGAGTTTTTGGAAGCCGTGCTCCACAACAACAACCGCCCTTGGTTTCAGGAACATAAGGAACAGTACCAGCAGGCACTGACCCACTTCAACGCCATCGCCGAACAGATCATTGCGGGCGTGCAGAAGTTTGACGACAACTGCAAAGGCTTGACCCTAAAGGACTGTACCTACCGCTTCTACCGCGATACTCGTTTCTCGCCTGACAAGCGGCCCTACAAGACCCATTTCGGCGTGTTCGTCTGTCCCGAAGGCAAGAAGTCAATGCTGGGCGGCTATTACTTCCATGTGGAGGCCAAAGATTCGGAATACCTCGGACACAATATGCTCTGCACGGGGATGTACATGCCCGATGGCGCCATGCTGAAAACCATCCGCGACGAAATTCTCTTCAACGCGGATCCATTAGTGGAGAACATCGCCAAGGTCGACACCTTCAGTTTGGACACCGGCAACGCCCTGAAGCGCGTGCCCAACGGCTATCCCAAAGACCATCCGCAAGCCGAGCTCTTCAAGCAACGCGACTGGCTTTTGGTACAAGACCTCCCAAACGCACGCCTTTCCGACCCGCATCTCGTCGATTGGGTGCTCACAGAATTTGAGAAGACCAAAGATTTTTGCCAGTGGCTGAATAGAACAGTTCGAGGTGAATAAAGCAGTAGAGACGGTGTGCACGCCGGTCTCTACAAACAAAATCCGTATTCATGTAATTATTACGCCAATTCAAATTGTTCCAAGAACCGTAAATCGTTCTCGAAGAACAGGCGCAGGTCGTTGATGCCATATTTCAACATGGCGATGCGCTCCACGCCCATGCCGAAGGCGAAACCGGAATATTTTTCTGGGTCGATACCGCTGGAAATGAGGATATTGGGGTCGCACATGCCGCAGCCTAAAATCTCTACCCAGCCAGTGTGCTTGCAGATGTTGCAGCCCTTGCCTCCACAGATGTTGCACGAGATGTCCATCTCCGCCGAAGTCTCGGTGAAGGGGAAATACGAGGGACGGAAACGCACCTTGGTACCCTCGCCGAAGAACTCCTGCACGAAGTGGTACAGGGTCTGTTTCAGGTCAGCGAAGGAAACATTCTCATCAATGTAGAGGCCTTCAATCTGGTGGAAAATGCAGTGGGCGCGTGCCGAGATGGCCTCGTTGCGGAATACGCGGCCAGGAGCGATGATACGGATGGGCGGCTGGTGGGTCTCCATCACGCGAACCTGAACGCTCGAAGTGTGCGTGCGCAGCAGCACATCCGAGGCTTTGTTGACATTGGGCTCCTTATTGATAAAGAAAGTGTCTTGCATGTCGCGGGCTGGGTGGTCGGTCGGGAAGTTCAAGGCCGAGAACACATGGTAATCGTCCTCAATCTCAGCACCTTCAGCGATGGTGAAGCCGAGGTGGGAGAATATCTCGTTGATGTCGCGGCGCACGATGGAGAGCGGGTGACGGGCACCCTTCATCTCGTTGGCGGGCATACTCATGTCGAAGCCGGCATCGTTGCTGTGCTGGCTCTCAAACTTCTGCAACTGTTCCTCCACCTTGTCTTGAACTGTGTTCTTCAACTTGTTGAGTCTCATGCCCATCTCCTTACGAAGCTCAGGAGCTACAGTCTTGAAGTCAGCAAACAAAGCAGGGACGATGCCTTTCTTACTCAAATAGGTAATGCGGAAGTTCTCTAAGGCCTCTTTACTGTCGGCTTGGAAATCACGCACTTGGGACAGTATCTCTTCGATTTTTTCTTTCATGAGAGTAGGATTTTGCTTTGAGCTTTCAGCCGCCTGCTTTCAATATCTTTTGCTGACGGCTTAAAGCCGATAGCTTATTATTTCTCAATCGTAACGGAAGTGATGGTAACAGGCTCAACGGGCACATCCATGCGGCCGGTCTGCACAGCAGCAATCTTGTCGACCACATCAAGTCCTTCGGTCACTTCGCCAAACACGGTGTAGTCACCGTCAAGATGAGGCGTGCCACCCACGGTCTTATAGGCCTGACGCTGACGGGCAGAGAACACCTTACCCATGCGGCCCTCAAACATATCCAAGGTACGGTCGTCATACACCTTGCCTTGCACGATGTAGAACTGTGAGCCGCTGGAAGCCTTCTTGGGGTTCACTTGGTCGGGTTGACGGGCGGCGGCAAGAGCACCTTTTTTGTGAAAATGGTTGTCCTTGAACTCGGCAGGAATGGTGTAGCCCGGGTCGAGACGACCATCGGCATTCTGTCCGCCCTGAATCATAAACTGGTTGATGACGCGGTGAAACGGCGAGCCATTATACCAGCCTTGGTTCACCAGCTTGATAAAGTTGTCACGATGTTGGGGCGTGTCATTATACAGTTTGGCTTTTATCGTTCCCATGTTCGTCTTAATGACGACGACAGTTTCCTTTTCTTGTTTTTGTTGTGCCGTGCAGGTCAGTCCTGCAATGATCAAAGCGGCTAAAACCAATTTTTTCATATTCCTAAGATTTCAGATTAATAATTTCAGATTTTTAGAGAGGCAATACTTGTGTCTCTTAATTCAATATTTCATTCATTTACAATCGAATATGTTACTTCCAACCTCATCTTCTCCCCTGCCGGCGCGTCAGGGCCGTTGATGACATAGCGCGATGCGTTGTAGGCCGCACCGTTGATGCCCAAACTGAGGCCCAAGTTGTCTTTCTTTCCCATGATCATGCGCTGCATGTACTCCGTGATACGGAAGCTCACCGACTGCTTGCTCGCACTATATGTTCCGCCAAAGAAATTGCCGCCTTCATAATAGTCGGGCAAGAGATAGGTAGTGCTGTCGGCATTGAAACCCACAAGCATGAAGTTGCCGGGAGCTTTGTAGATCGAGTCCGTCAAAGTCGCGGAAGCAGGTAGGATGAGTTTAGCCTCATTGATCACCAGATGACAGCCTTCAAGGGTGTCGGCCCAGTGGCTTAGGTTTGGGAAATATATCTTGGCCCTCACACCGCCCATAGCTTGCAAAAAGAGGGTCGATTGACCCAATTCCTCTTGATTGTCCAACAGCTGACTCACAAACTCAGGGCTACCTTGCGTGTAGTCATGGTCGAAATGGTTAAAGTAAGTGTCTGACGAGGTTATATAGAAATTGTAGCGCATGGGCTTTTCGGGGGTGGCCGCATTGTGATAGTACAGTTGCAACATGGTATAAGTATTGTTGGTCAAATTGATGGAGCTGATGGCACCATCGAGGCTCACGGGGGCACAAGTCACATAAAGACCTTTGAAGTGTTCCTTGAAGAGGTCGGGGCGCGAGTAAGCCGTGGTGTCGAGGCTGACAAGATAATTGCCCAGCTCTTGGCTCAGCGGAATGCGGATGATGGGCTGTGCCACGGTGTCGGTGCCAACGATGTGCAGCTTGGTCTTCGGTCTGGGGCTGAACTGGTATCCGTTGGCATGGTCAACATTGCCCGTAGTCACCGTCGAATAGCTGTGATAGGAAGTTCCATACGAAAGTGTGTCCGTCAGCTCATAGGCATGTACCGTCTGCATGATGGTAGTGTCGCCATAATAGCCTGCAAGACAGAGTTGCAGCACCAACGAGTCGACAATGGGACTGCTTCCAAAGCTCTGACCCGCCACCGAAGGACGAAACTGGGTATAGAATCCGGCCTCGGTGCTACCGAAAACCGGGTCTTTCATGGCGCCCAACAAGGCATTTGTCGCATTTTTCGTCGCCACAGAGTCAAGATAGGAATGGCAGACGATTTCGGTGGTATCGGTATGATAGGTACCAATATAGTCGTTTTCGGAAATGAGATTGTTGCCAATAGTCTCAGGCGATTTCTTGCACGAGGCAAATGCCAATGCACCAATCATTAACGCCAACCCAATCAGAGCGGTTGAATAATGTGTTTTCATTAGGTCGAGAATTAGTCGAGGTTATTTGTGTGAGATAACTCAAAAACAAGATTCTTATTGTTTTTGCAGGAGCAAGTCGTAAAAATCGTTGCAAGCCTGAGCATAATGGACTTGCTCTTGATATGAAAGAACGGGCTTTTTGACAGTTTGCAGATAGGCCGCAATATCAGGATGTAGATTCTCGGTGCAGACCACGATACCGTCAGAATAGTCGATGGCAGCCATGATCAGGTTGACATAGTTGCCTTCCTTGAAATACTTGAGGTCTTTGGCCGTCATGCCGGGCAGTTTCATCATCTTGTCGAACCCTGTCCTGAAGTTCTCCTCAAAGCCATCGTCATAAATGGAATAAACGATTTTCGTCTCATTGAAAAGTGGGTTGTCGCGGACAGTCATGGCACGCTTGAGGTAAACCGGCATCAGGGCAGAAATCCAGCCATGACAGTGGATGACATCGGGCGACCAGTTGAGTTTCTTCACCGTTTCGATAACGCCACGGGTAAAGAAGACACAACGGTAGTCGTTGTCTTCGCAAAACACACCCTTTTCGTCATACATCATGTATTTGTTCTTGGTGAAGAAGTCGTCGTTGTCAATAAAATAAATCTGCATCCTCGCCTTCTGGATGGAGGCCACCTTGATAATCAGAGGATGGTCCGTATCGTTGATGATGAGGTTCATGCCCGAAAGGCGGATTACCTCATGGAGCTGGTTGCGACGCTCGTTGATGACACCGTAACGGGGCATGAAAATCCTGATTTCTTTTCCGCTTTCCTGTGTGGCTTGGGGCAGGTAACGACCGATGAGACTCATCGGGGTTTCCGGCAAATAAGGAGCAATCTCCTGATGAACGAATAGTACTCTTGTCTTGCTAGTCATGGGTATAGTATTATTTAGAAACTACAAAATTACGCATTTTTTTTTGAATAACGCAAAAAAAATGCAAATTTCTTGATTCTTAACGCTTTGACTATAGCCAAAGGCCTTTTCAATCCGGATAATAAAAGGTATGGCCATAATCAAAAGGCTTCGTCCGCATCAATTGACCGCATCGAATGATCATTTCAACAAAGATAATAATATTAAGTAAATGTTCAAAATTAGTTTTCTATTAATACTATTATGCTGCGATTCTCGTTATCTCAGTACAAACCTTATAGGATATGAGAAAAGCAGTACGATTAGAACTAAGCGAAGCCCATCGGATGGAACTCGAGAGT
>JBHACT010000127.1:0-16687 GCA_041854745.1 Candidatus Limimorpha sp.
GGAAAGTGGATACGTCCGCAAGACTATGTGTCCACCGATTCCCTCTTCTACGCCACCGACAGGGCTTTGGCTTCGGTCGGTACATCTCTGTTCGTCAACTACTCTCATTATGCAGCTTAATTTTGACTACCTACTTATCATCATTAAACTTCATCTTTCCTTCTATATATTGCCAGCTACTTCTATCATAACCCTCATACGGCAATTCCCCTTTTGAATTGAATTTACCGATGGAAGAAAAGCGTTTGTTTGTCAGTTTTTTACCATTAGCGCTTGCCTCTTCCCATTCCTCTTTTTGTCCACCTCGACACCTTGGCGATGGTGAAGGTGCTGGAGCGGCTGGGAAAGGTGTCGGGGGAGTAAAAATGAAACCAATCCCTATTACAATGTCCCTGTTGGCCCCCAAAGTTCATGCCTTTTATCGGATTTAATATACACAAAACTTGCGCCGAAGCATGTATTCAAAACCCTGATAAGATCATTGATAGAAGGCCACTTAGGTTGGACTGTTGGTTTTGCACGAGAAATTGCATACCACTCTCCACTCAAATACAAATCGACAGCTTTAAACCTGTATACTTTATTTATATTGTATCTGGGGCGACCTTTATTAAGTTTTATTGACGCCACAGAATATTCTGCAAATACACGTTTAACAATGCCAAAATCATACTCTCCCAGATAGGGAGAACTATGAATAATGCTATTAAAGAATGTGCTCTGCTTACTATATAAACCGTCAATAATAGCTGGTGCTAATTTTCTAATAGAAGATTCTGAGATTAGTAACTTCAACTCGTCTCGGTCACTACTAATATTGCTTTCAGCAACAAACATTTTATCAATGTATGGCATAACTTACTTTTTTATTAAACTATGTATTAATTAAATGAGTAATAATCCATTTCTCCAAGGCTTGTCTGTGATGTTCATACCATTGTGAGCACAAATAGTAATCTATGCCATTAATAATCACCGCGCGTTTATAGTATCTATTTTTGTCATTAGGCGATTTGTCTAATACGGGATAATCTATTCCAAACAATCTCTTACATATTACCTTATTTTGTAAATCACTAATGCCTTTACTTGTCACTTTGCTACTACTAATCAATACACTCCTTAGATCATTATTAGCAATCACACCAACTCTCTTAGTTCTTACTGGGGCGGTTGCCTTTTTTGCTGTTCTGTGCGCTATCCATCAACTCATAGTCTGTGTCTTCTCTGATCAAGTCCATCTCACGGAGAAGCTCGTCCGTATCAACATCGCAGCTCGTACTGGTAATGTCGCTACTCAAATGGTTGTTCTGAACCGTTATCTCCTTATCAATTTTATTTCCATCATGATTGCCAATCCTCAGGCTCACCTGCTTAGCAATGTCTGATACTTTTGATAGTTCCGGCAGAACTTTCTTATTATATAAATCCCTGAGAGTCTGATCTATGGGCTTTGCGTGTTCCAACGAAACTTTTTCCATTCCGTTCACAAGCATAGGGTTAATCGTACCTTTTCTAGTATTTGTAAAGACACGATATTCTTGACCGTCAACAACAACCCAAACACTGTTTTTGGCACTCGAATCTGGTTTCAAAACCAATTTATCAACTTGATTAAGCTTTTTGCACACACCCTGATCATCAATCAACACCTTAGTTTCAGCTATGATACCCTTACACCAATTATCAAACCAAACAGGGCCAAGCAATTTCTTAATAACACGCATCGGCAGCCATACCTTAATGCCAGTATCACGGTCTTGGGTTCCCAATCTTTTTTTAATTATCCCAACAATTTTATTTTGAGTATAGGTATCCCAACCCATCATACTCTGATACAACTTCGTGGGTTTGGTGAAAACGGCAGTTTGATTAAACACCATTTGCTTTACACCTTGAACGGTGACGTTAGCAGGACTAAGACACCACAAAATGAATTCGACAAACTTCCTAAAAGCGCTCCTACCGTTGTCCAACTGTTTCCGCGGTATCGGGCAATTGGCATCGGAAAAAGCTTTCTTGATGACATCATCAAAATACTCCAGAAGGCCTTTTATCAAAGTGGGGTATTTCACGGCACGGTTCAAAAGCTCCTCTGCGTTGGGAATTACCGTATACCCACCAGTATACAGTTTACTCAACAAAGTTCGCAGATACGAAACATAGGAACTGGAAACAGTCTGTTTATAACCTCTCCCCTTCATCCAACTTTTGAAATCATCGAATAATTCTAAGTTTTTCATATTCAATGTATTTAGGAGTTATTTGTTTATTATTATCTAATCAATCATCATATTTTTCGCTACAAAACTAAGATTTTTTTCAATCCGAAAGATCGATTTAGACTTTTTTTTTCTTTTTTTTCAGTTCGTCTGTCTTCGCTGGCAAAGGCGGGCGAACTTTCTCTATTTAATTAGACTACAGAATAACAAAGGTGTGCTATTATATTTCACAGGCAAAAAAAATCCCCCAAGGGAACTTGAGAGATTTTTATCTACCTGTTTATCAGTCTATCAATACTCGTCTTCGTGGAAAAAGAAGTCGTCCTTGGTGGGATAGTCGGGCCAAAGGTCTTCGATGCGTTCGTATATCTCTCCTTCGTCTTCGATTTCCTGAAGGTTCTCTATGATTTCATCCTGTGCGCCGGTACGCAAGGCCCAATCCAACAGCTCGTCACGGGTGGCTGGCCACGGAGCGTCTTCCAATTTTGAGGCTAATTCTAGTGTCCAATACATAGTCTTTTTTTTTCGTTTTGTTTTGAGCGCGCAAAAGTACAAGTATTTTCGGAAATAGCAAGGGTTTTTTCAGTAAAAATACTGATTTTTTATTTATCTGATTTCCAACTATTTTCGTCAACTTTTTCTAAAAAGCCAAAAAATCTTGCCAAAACAAAAAAGTAGTCCGAGAGTCGGTTCAGGTATTTCAAATCGAGCGGATCGATGGGATGTTGCGCGGCCAAACGCCAGCCTTGGCGCTCGGCGCGGCGGCACACCGTGCGGCACACATGGGCATAGGAGGCCTTCAAGTTGCCCCCAGGGATGACGAAACTCTTCAATTCGGGCAACCGGGCATTCATCACATCGATTTCGTGCTCCACATAAGCCACATCATCGGGGGTCAGCACAGGAATCATCTTCTTCACCTCAGAGTTCTCGTCCAAGGCAAAATGCGACTCGATGGTGAACAACTTGTTCTGGATGGTGTCCAACACGGTTCGTATCTCAGTGGCAACACCTTCCTGATCATAAAGCACGCCAATAAACGCACTCAACTCATCGACAGTGCCGTATGCCTCAACCCTATCGTCATATTTTGCGACACGCAGACCGCCAATCAACGAAGTCTTGCCTTCGTCGCCCGTTTTTGTATAAGTTATATTCTTCATTTAAGTTGATTTTTTTAGCTTAAGGCCTACCCTTTCTTTGGGATATGCTCTATCATTTCATCAATCAATACTTCAATACAAAATCTTGTCTTTCAATGCCTTCGCGAAAGAAAACCACGCCAACGCAATACAAGTCGAAGGTAACTGATACATCCTCGTTGGCCTTGATTTCCTCCCAAGCGTTCTCCATGTCGCGGTTCCTGTGGATACCTTCAAAGACAAATACCGAATCGGATGTTTTATAGTTGAGACAATCCGCAAGATAATCCCAAGTGTCCTCTTCAAACGAGTTGCGGCTAAAAAAGACAAATCCCGTGTTGAGACGCTTGAAATGTTCCGAATCGAATTCTTCGGGCTGGATGAGGCTCACATTGACGACCCCCATCGCATTGAGGGTCTCCAAAAAGCCAACCGACTCCTCAAGATAAACCTTGGTTTGAAGATGTCCCAGTGCCATGGCCGAAATATTCAATGCCGACACTTTGCCGAACGACACCGCCGAGACAGGTTCGAAATATCGCACCATACGGTAGAGCAAACGGCTCTGTTTCCGCAGGTGGAAGTTGAAGCGCCTCCTCTTGTCAAGGAGCCTCGCCACGCGGTAGATGGTCTCATAATCGCGATTGGAAACACTGTCATTCAGCACCTTACGCATAAACTCATACACAAAAGGCGAATGGATACTGTATTCGCTTTTGCGCTGGAATAGGTATTTCAAGTAACTGCCAAGCATAACTCAATCATATTGAACTTTTTGCAGGTAAAACACCGAACGCTTTGCCTGAGGTTGGCTGCTGTTTTGGATGACTTGCGATCCGTAAATGAGAAAACGGTTGCCATACCATTTCGACATCTGTGCAAAGTATTCATCATCCACATAATCAGCACCATGAATAGGAGCCAGTTTCTCCTCCTGTTGGTTCAGCAAAGCTTGACCGTGGGCGTCGAAAGCCATATAACGCAATTTGTTGCGATAAGGCGAGACCACCACCAACTCTTCAAAGCAGATACCTTCGGAAGCATGGGAAAAGAGGTTGTAGGTCAGTGCGTTGTCGAACTTCACGGACTGCTGCCATTTCAGGTTGCCATCGTGGTCGAAAGCCAACAAGACCACACTAAAGAAGTCGTAACCGTCGAAGATGGTATAAGTATAGGGATAGCCGCCGTAGTAGCCGTAATAGCCATAACTCATGCGGGTCTCGGTGTGGTAATAAGGCATGAACGCTTCCAACGAAACAACGGCAAGGTCACCGAAATCGGTGAGGCGCGGTGGCAGGAACTGGAAGGCAATTTCAGCTTTTGTGGCCTTCTGGTTTTTGCTCAGTTTCAACTTCTCTTCGCGTAGCCTCAATCGGTCAGAGGAGGTCAAAGCATGCTCAATCTCAGGCATATCCTTGAACAGGTACACTTTGCTGATGGGCGTTCCAGACACAAATCGCATCCACACCACACCCACGCTCTCCTTGTCGAAACTCTCAGTTATGCCTTCAAGGTTGACCTTCCGTCCCGTCTCGCGCTCCAAAGTGCCGATAACCACGAGGTTTCCATTCTCGTCAAAACGGAAGACCATACGACCCAAGGCAGCATTGGGAATGTTCGTGTAGCGATAGCTGCCTTGCAGGTTTCCCGTCGACGAATAGACCATGAAAGAAGTAGAAACAAAGTGTTTGTTCTCAAACTCTTTGACTGCCACGACAAAACCATGTTCTTTGGGGAACGATTTTGTTTGAAACAGGACAAAACTACTTGATGGGGGAGTTGCCATGCTGCAAGCATTGGAGGTCAAATCATAGAAATACAGCGCTCCATTGCCGCTTTTGTTGTTCAAGGCCATCATCATCGTGCCATCGGCGACTTCCACCGACAAGGGCACCGACTTTTCTGGCCATTTGCTCCAAAAAGTCTGGTAAGCTTTTTCCGCTCGATCGAAACTCACTACAAGGAAATCAAGGGTGTCGGCAGCTTTTTTGTTTCCTTCGTTGACGAAGAGGAAAGCCGCAAAATGGCCGTCGCTGCCCGAGTCGACAAATTTGAGCTTATCGGGCAAAGGAATCAGGTCGCTGCGGGTCTCGTAAAGCGTGGTATCCAAGCAGGTAAAGCTCCACAGGCGGCGTTTTCCCTTTTCGGTCCTCTCGGTCTCATAAATCATGATACCTCCGGTTTCACCAAGAGTTTGAAAATGGCAACCTTGCTCCTTGTTCCAGCGGTTCACCTCATAGCGCACTGGCTCAACCTGCTGGGCTGAAACCACACATGCGAGTAAGGAAAACGCTATGATGAGGAGTTTTTTCATGTTGTTTTTTTGACGCTCCGCGTCATTGCGAGGAGGAACAACGAAGCAATCCAGTAAGATTGTTGTCTGGATTGCTTCGCTTCGCTCGCAATGACGCGAAGCGCGTCGAATTAGAACTTCACAAACTTGGAAACTGCCGTGCTACCGTTGGCATAGCGGAAATTGACGAAATAAATGCCGTTTTCCAGTTCGCTCACGCCAAGTTGGGCTTGGCCAGCCTTGCAGTCCGACACACTCACCATGCGGCCTGTCACATCAAAGACAGTGACTTGGGCATCGCTGTCGAGCATGAAGGAAACCTGCTCGCAGGCGGGATTGGGATAAAGGCTGACAGCCATAGCACTGCTCTCGTTGACTGAAACAATGAATTTGCCCGTTACTTTCACATAATCAATTTCCCATGAAGAAGCGGCTTCGGTGGTGCTGGTATAAATGAAGGCGACATAGAAAGCACCTCCGTTTGTAGCCACATTACCTACTTCATCAATAATGTTAACCTCGCCTGATTCAGCCCATTCGAAATTACCAGTGGAATAGTCAAAAGCATCGGTGATGTCAGCCCATTCAAAGTCGCTGGGATCGCTTTGACCATCATAATCGGTGGAGATGGCCACGCGGAGCGGATTACCATCAAACTTCATGGCCGTGCGGAACTCTAAGAATACATCAGTAAACTGATCACCAGGCATTACCGTAACAGCACCGATCAGCCAGTCTTCATTCTGGTTGTTCATTTGGTTGGCATAACCGTTCATGTTGGCATAAGTTACATTATTGTAGCTGCCTTGGTGCCAGCTCTGGTCGCCGTAGGCATCGTAAGCTTTGAACACGCCGAGGTCTTCATTGAAGTCTTCAAAGAGCATGATAGACAATAATTCTGTTGTAACTGTCTGTGTTGGATAGTTGCCGTCAGTCTTGTAGTCGATGTTGGTGCCGCTGTTGGTGTAGGGGAAGATGGCGAAATGATAGGCGGTGTTGCCGGTCAAATTACTGAAGGTAACCGTCTGCACACCATAGTTCACATTCTTGGCCAAGTCGCTGTTGGCAACAGGCGTACCATCGGTGGGTACGGTGATGTTGCCCGTAGAGGCCAAAACCAAATATTTGGCAGGCAGTTGGCCACCTGTGGCGTCGGTCCAAGTGAGGGTAACATCCAAGCCGTCAACCGCAGCCGTGAATAAAGTGGGATAGTTGCTCGGCTCCGGGTCGGGTTGGGCGCTGCCGCCGGCCTTGAAAAAATAGACCGGAGCGACCACAGTTGACGACTCCTTGTAACAACTGAACAGGGTCGAGGCGATGTTGTAGCGCATAAAGCACTGCTCAACGCCACCATTGCTTACGGGCACCATGCCGCCTTCGGCACCGTCGGTGATGGTCCAACGGCCTTTGTCGTCAAGCGTGCTTTGGGTGCGGAGATAGTTGCCACCACCCGAGGCGTAGAGGTAACCGTTTTTAAGCGGGTCGAAAATGGTCCAGGCACCGGGAGCACCACCGAGAGTGAACTCGTATGGGGCATCCTGTTGCGAGGGATCGGTGGCCACGGTGGCCGTGATGACACCGCCAGCCTCGTCAATGACGATTGCATGACGGTTATTGGACTTCTGGTAGCTCATGACAAAGGCTTGTCCGTCATCGTCATAGCCCACCAGAATGTACCGGGCACCCGCCTCAAGGTTTGAGGCCGAGTTGACCTTGGTGTAAGTGGCCTGTGCCATACCGCATACCGAAAGAAGCAGCATGACCACCACGGAGAATAGAAATCTTTTCATTTTCGTTCAATTTTATGTTTTACAATGAGTTATTGATAATTATTATTTTTTTCAATGTTTCGGCTCTTCTGTCTTGCTCAATGGTCTTAGCAATCAGGGGCTTGAGCAGGGTCGAAGGGCTGTTTACAAATCTAAAGTCCCAGCCTGTTCCACCGCCTTGATTTCGGGGATGGCCTTCTTCATCACAGTCTCTATACCGTTTTTGAGGGTCATGGTGCTGTAAGGGCAACTGCCACAAGCGCCTGTTAGTTCCACAATCACGGTATTGTCGTCGGAAAGCTCCACGAAGTTGACATCGCCACCATCCTGTTGGAGGTAGGGACGCACCTGCTCGAGGACATTCTTCACTTTGCGTAATAATGATTCTCTATCCATTTTCGATGTTTTTCTGTTTTTGGGAGGCGGACACGCAGGTACGCCCTTACCCATCATTAGGCATTAATAATGGCTTGCGCAATCTGGTCGAAGGCCTTGGTAACAGGCGAATCGGCATTCAGGGCAAGCGGCGCGCCGGCATCGCCACATTCGGCAATTTTTTCCGTAATCGGGATTTGGCCGAGGAGTGGCACCCCAAGTTGGTCGGCGAACTGCTTGCCGGTCTCCTTGCCGAAGATGTAGTATTTCTTCTCAGGCATGTCGGCGGGCGTGAAGTAAGCCATATTCTCCACCAAACCGTAGATGGGAATCTGCAAGGTTTCTTCCCTGAACATCATGGCCGCACGAAACACATCGGCGAAGGCCACCTGTTGCGGAGTTGTTACGATGAGGGCACCCGATACCTTATATTGTTGTGCTAAAGTCAGTTGTATGTCACCCGTTCCGGGAGGCATGTCAACGACCATCCAATCCAGTTCGCCCCACAGCGTGTCATTCATCAGTTGGTTCAAGGCACTGGTAGCCATTGGTCCGCGCCAGATGAGCGGTCGGTCGGCATCAACAAAGCAGCCTATGCTCATCAGTTTGATTCCATATTTCTCAATAGGCACCATCACCGTCTTGCCGTCTTTCTCGAAAGCAGAGGGGCGCATATCGCTAAGGCCGAACATCATCGGGACGGAAGGCCCGTAGATATCGGCGTCAATCAAGCCCACACGCTGGTTGGCGCGTGCCAAGGCGATGGCAAGATTGGCAGCCACCGTCGACTTGCCGACGCCACCCTTGCCCGAAGCCACAGCGATGATGTGTTTCACCTTCGCAAGGGCCGTTTTCATTTCTACCACCTTGATTTCGATGTCAATATCCTCACCAAAAACCTCGGTCAGCGTGCGTTTAGCACCATTCACCAAGATGTCGTTTTTGGGATCTTCAACTTGCTCCATGACCAAGTCGAAACGGATGGCTTTTTCCTTAACCATCAGGTTGTCAACCATGTTCAACGCTACGATATTGTCTCCTTTAGGGAAATAGATGACATCCTTCAGGACTTCTATAACATTTTCTTTATTTAGCATGATTTTAAATAATTAACGCTGCAAAGGTAATAAATAGTTGAGAATTTAGGGGTAGAAGCGGAGAGTTTTTTTCATTCATGGGTCAAAAATGCCTCCACTTCGGCATTAAAGGCCACATGATTTCTGTTTGCCACAAAGTGGTCACCTTCAATTATAGACAACCGAGCATTAGGCAAACTTTTATAAATCAATATTGTATGTGATTCTTTGATCATATCTTTCGTGCCTGCGACAACCAGAACGGGCATGGTTAAAACGGCCAGTTCCGAAGGTTCGATGTATGGATCGTTGACCATGAGACCAAGCATTTCGGCATTTCGCTTGGCTTGTTCGGATTTCTTGGAAGACAGTTTCGCGATACGATAACCGACTTCGATGGGCCATTGATACAAAGGCTTCACACCCCTCGGAAAAAGATTGGCTCCATTCACAATCATTTTCTCGACCCTTTCGGGATACTTTAGCGCAAAAGTCAAGGCGATGTTGCCGCCATCGGAGAAACCCAACAGAATGGCTTTGCCTATGCCCTTTTCATCCATAAAGTCGTGAAGATCATCGGCAAACTGCTTGATAGTAAATGGTTTGTCGCCCCGTGGCGATTGACCGTGGCCGCGTGTGTCTATGGCGATGACACGATAAGACTTTGAAAAACAGTCGATTTGATGAACGAAATAGCTGCTGTCCTCTCCATTGCCGTGAAGCAAGATGAGGGGCCAGCCTTGGCCCTGTTCGATATAGTGGAGTTGGGTATCATTCACGGCGCATAAACTGCTGGCGTTCTTCTTCGGCAAACTTCTCGATGGCATAGCGGAGCATGGTGCGCGGCATGGCCGCGTATCGTGTTGAAAGCCAATATTTCAGGCGTTTTTCGTCACGCTTGCCTGCCTCACGCAGGAGCCATCCGACGGCCTTCTGCAAAAGGTCGTGCAAGGGCTGCGGTTTGGCCAGAAAGATGTCGGCTATGGCGTAGGTGTCGTCCAATTGTCCGTGGCGGATGAACTGCATGGTGCTCACCATTCCAATGCGCTGCTCCCAAATCGTCTTGCCATCGCGAGCGAGGTCGTAGAGCAATACTCTGTCTTTGTCCAAAAGCCAGCCGCCAAGCAACTCGTAACAGGACAAATCTACCAAGTCCCAATTGTTGATGTATTGGGTATGAGCTAAATAGAAATCAACGCATTGTTGCTGCAAAGTCTTGTCTTTCTTGGCATGTTTGAAGATTTGAACCAAGGTTAAAAGCGCGGCCAAACGCACTTCATGAAATTCGGAAGCAATGCAAGTCTCCAGATCATCGAAACCAGTGTCGTTCCAGCATTGTTTCACCACTTCTCTTATGACCGGCACCTTGACGCCCAAAAACTTGTCGCCTTCGCCGTATTGTCCTTTCCCGGTCTTGAAAAAACGCGACAGTCTTTCCACTTGCTCAGAGTCGCGCCGGGAAAGGATTTCATTGAAAAGTTTGCAGTTCATAGTCATTTGAATTTTATCATATCGGCAAGTTGCAGAAAATAATCGTTGCTCCAAATGTCGAGTTCGTGTGGATCGGAAATGAAATCCAACACATCCGACTTGACAAGATTAATGTCAGCTGTGCCAAGACGCTCACGCAGACTTTGTATAAAACCCTCCTTGTCAACTTCTTCACCGCTAAATTCTTTAATCCTAACCCGCAAATGGTTAAAATCCAATGGGATGCCATTTCTGACATACCATTCGAAATCGTACCAATCACGCCCTTTAATCCTCCGCTGCCAAGCCCTATACACCAATGCGTGCATCTTGCCAGCAAACAAGTCGGGCAAGGTAAAACAGCGTGTCATAAAAGAATAAGGTTTCAGCAATAACTTTTGTTCGGTTTCAAACTGCAAAGGCGGGTCGGTGTCGAGTTCAAGCTTCACCTTGAGTGTTTTCTTGGTTTGGAACTTGATTTCGTATGCTTCCGTATTTTCCTTCAGAAATGCCGACTCAACACGACCAAATGATTTTTTCTCCTTTATTGCAATCGTAACATCCAAACCAGCCATCTGAAACTCCTTGATAATGGACGGAAAGTAGTTTTCAAGATGAATGTCGCCTCGTTTCTCTATCAAGGAGAAATCCATATCTTCCGAGAATCGAGGTAACCTGTGAAAAAGGCGCAGACAAGTACCGCCATAAAAAGCAGCATAGTTGAAAAAACCATCCCTATAAAGCCCTGCCAAGGCAATTTGTTGCATCACCTCTTGTGCGGCATTAGGGGTAGCCGTCCCATACTTTTCGCTGTTCTGCAAAAGCATTTCCTCAAATATTGTCATTGCTGGATGATTTTTATTAAATTGTTGAATATTTGTCTTTTACTTCCTTTTTCAGCGCATTCCTTGATGATTCCGACATCGAAGCGGACCAGTTCGTCCATATCGAAGCGAATGTCTTCCTCCAAATATCGCATCAGGCTCTTCACCGACTTTGCCGGAAGATAACTATCGTATAGAATCAAGTCGCACAAGGCCTTTTCGGGGGTGGCCATAAGACAGGAAATGTCATCGTCTTCAACTACCCTTATCCCTAATGAGAAATACGCTGGATTCACCTTATAATAATCAAAGCCACCGAAAGGGGTTTCAAAGACTTTTGAGGACCGTGAGGTTACCGAAGTCATTCTAAAGACCTTTTCGGGTATCAATCCATACCAGCGCAAGGCCCAATGTAGCGACACGTATGAAGGTCCGTAGATGTGGTTGGCACAAAGCTGCATATTGATTTTCTTCCCACTGACTTCAGGGTTGACCACATATAGTCCACGCCTCAGCCGAACAAGTTCGCCTGCCTTCTCCAAGGCCTGCACCTTCTTTTTCGGTTCCTTCAAGTCGCCAAAACAAGCCGCCAGCATACTGCTCGTAACCGGAACGCCTCCATATTGCAACAAAGGATTCTTCATCATATTAAGTAACTGTTCAAAATTAAACTTCAATTATTCTGACTTCGGGGGTCTTTGACAGGCTCAGACACCAAAAAACCGTAAGAGCAAAGGTCCCTGAGCTTGTCGAAGGGCCGTCTCGCAGTCCCGCAGTCCATTATGTAAACTAAATATGCACATCTACTTATCCCATTATTTATTCGGCGGCAAAAATACCAAAAATTCAATAGAAAAGGAAGTTTTTCTTCCTTTTCTATATAAATTTTGTCCTTTTTATCGGTTTTTCTTTATTCCCAGCACGCTCCATCTGACAAATGGAATGCGTTTCAGGAGTTCGTAAATGGCGGGCGAAAGCAGCATCACGGCAATAGTGAGAATGACATACATCATCCAAGGCACCAGCGAAGTGTGCACCTTCATCTGGTAGCCCAAAGCGGCAATTACAAGGTAATGAACGATATAAATACCAAAACTCGACTTGGTCATATAGTTGGCAAACGCACTGGTCTTGTTGAACCAAGCCTTGAAGCAGCCGAGCATTGCGAGCATCATCAGCCATGCATAGAGGCAGTTAAGCCAACCGGCGAGGTATTTTGGGTCGGTGTTGCACTTGCCCCAACCAGTCCAAACCAAAGCTACGCAGGTCAACACTGCGGCGATGAGCAAAGGCAGATGCATCTTTTCCTCTTTATCTTGAACTTCATCGTGCGAAAAGACGAAATAGCCCAACAAGAAGGGAATGAAATAAGTCAAAGGCTTATAAAGATTGAACAAGCCATCGAGCGATTCCAAGCGCGGATTCATAATGACAGCCTGCGAGCCAAGCCAAACCAAGATGCCCAACAAAATGATTATTGGGATGTTTGCCTTGCCACACCAATTCCAAAAACGGTCGTTTTTATCCAACTTCCTGATAAGGACAAGCAAGAGCGAGAACAGCCAAAGGTCTTGGATGAACCACAATGGGCCGATGCCGCTAAAAGCATAGATGAAATACTTTCCAATAGCCGGAACATCACCAAAGACTCCTTGTTCACGAGCCACAGCCGTGTTGAAATAGCCCGTCATCCAATGAAAAATGAACAGGCCTATCGTGGCGGGAACCAACAGTTTAAGCGTGCGGCTCTTGATGAATTGCCTGTAAGAAGGACTTTGCGGCCCTTCAGCAAGCTCAGAGACCGATGGACATAAGGCATAACGCGACGAGATGCCAGCCACCAAGAACAGCAACATCATAAACCAAGGATAAAGGATATACATCACCACATCCTGCGGCTGCTTCATCGGGTCATCGACAAAGCCACCGATGCCGCCAAACACACCTTTATTATTATAGAAATAGATGACGTGGTAAAACAGCACCAAAAGCACCGTCACCCAGCGAATGTTGTCCAAAAAATGCTTGCGTTCCATCGTCAGTTCTCCCCAAACAGTTCATCAATTTTGTCCTGAAAGATTTCGGTCTTCAACACTGCCATACCTCTTGAATCGCCAAGCACGAGCAGGCTGTCGCCCGCTTTGATGCCGTAAACCTCACGGGCTTCCTTCGGGATGACAATCTGTCCCCTGTCGCCCACTTTCACTACACCGAAGATATATTTTCCGTTTTCTGCTTCCATTATGATTGATTTTTATGATTTATATGATTTTTCATATTTTGCCGCAAAAGTAGGAATTATTTTCATACCTTGATTCTTTTCTTGCAAAAAACAACCACTTTCTTGTTGGTTTTTCCTATTTTTGCGGCCTAATATTCTTAATTGATTCATAATGAAAAAACTATTCCTACTCCTTGTTCTGGTCATGAGCTCCGTCTTCGCTTTGGCCCAGAACGGCCGCATCGACTTGCGACATGAAACAAAAGCTGAAATCACGAAGAGCGAGTTCGCCAATCTCCGTGCCGTGTTCAGCTACAGCTCCATCGAGAGCATTGAAGTGGCCACCGAAAGAGGCATCTTCTCCGGAATTGCCATCGAAGGCACCTACCCTTCGGGCGAAATAGGCACACCCCAACTGCCGGCCTCGCACCAACTGTTGGCCGTGCCTTTTGGTGCCACGCCCCGTGTCAGCGTAATCAGCTATTCAGCAACAGATTACCGTCTCTCCGATTTCGGCATCAACACCATCATGCCACATCAGCCTTCTGTCCGCAAGGATCAGAATCCTGAAAACATTGAGTTTGTTTACAATGCCGCTGCCTATCAAACCCGCAGCCTCGCCACGGCTCCAGAAGCCAGCATAGAGGTGCAGGGCACCATGCGCGGTATCCGTATCGGCTCGTTGGTCATCAACCCGGTGAGCTACAACCCCGCCTCCAACACCCTGCGCGTGTTCAACGACATCGAAGTGGAAATCAGCTTCGATGGCGCCGACCGTGCCGAAACCGAGCGTATGCTGCTGAACACCTACAGCCCTTATTTCGACATCGTTTACAAACAGATGTTCAACTACCGTCAAATCATGGATGTTTATGACGACCATCCTGACCTCATGGCTTATCCCGTCCACATGATTGTTATCACGCCTGAAAACTACATCACCACCTTGCAACCTTGGATCAACTGGAAAATCCAAAAAGGCTTTGATGTAAATGTGGTAACCACCGCACAAGCCGGCAGCAACTACAACTCCATCCGCACTTATGTGCAGAACCTATACAACACTGGCGTCAGCCAAGGCAACACGCCCACCTTCGTCGTCCTCGTCGGTGATGTGGCACAGGTGCCCAACACCGTCGGAAGCTCTACAGGGAAAGTGACCGACCTTTACTACGGCTCCGTTGACAATGACTACTTCCCCGATATGTTCTACAGCCGTATGTCGGCCGAAAACACCAGCCAGCTCACCGCCATCGTCAACAAGATCCTGCAATACGAGCAATACACCATGCCCGACCCGAGCTATCTCAACAATGTAACCCTCATCGCCGGTTGGGACTCGTATTGGAACCAGCGTATCGGGCAACCCACCATCAACTACGCCACCACCTATTATTATAATACAGCTCATGGCTTCACCACGGTAAACGCCCACCTCAACCAAAGCCAATACAGCGGTTGCTACAACGCCTTGAGCACGGGTGTCGGTTTCGTCAACTACACCGCCCACGGCAGCGAGACCAGCTGGGCCGACCCCAGCCTGACCAACAGTGGTGTCAACCAATTGACCAACGCCAACAAATATTTCTTGGCTATGGGCAACTGCTGTCTATCGGGCAACTTCGGCTACAGCCAACCTTGTTTCGGCGAGGCCATGCTCCGTGGCGAGAACAAAGCTGCCTATTCCTACATCGGCTCCTGCCCCAACACTTATTGGTACGAAGATTATTATTTCGGTGTGGGCGCTACCAATACACACGGAGGCGCAACACCATCAAATATTGAATCATCGACAGGTGTTTATGACGGAGTTTGGATGGACAACACCTACAATACGGTTTCATCGATGGTCTTCGTTGGCAATCTTGCAGTGTGTTACGCCCATGCCGGCAACTACCAGACCCATTCAAATCCAACCTATTACTGGCAGGCCTATCATGTGCTCGGCGACGGTTCCATCATGCCCTACCGCGTGCAGCCAACGGCCAACAATGTCAACCATGCTTCCACCATCCCCGCCGGAGCCACCTCGTTCACGGTGAACGCCCAAGCGGGTTCGTATGTGGGCATCTCGCAAAACAATGTCTTAAAAGGTGCCGCCTTGGTGCCTGCTTCGGGTTCGGTCAATGTGCCCGTCAGCGGCATCTCTTCGGGACAGGTGAAGATTGTAGTGACCAAGCCGCAGCGTCAGCCCTACATTCAAACCATCAGCGTTGGTGGCGGCGGTACAACCTACAACATCACCGTGTCGGCCAATCCGACCAACGGTGGCACCGTCACGGGCGGAGGTACCTACAACCAAGGCCAATCCTGCACCGTTACGGCCACAGCCAACACAGGATTTAACTTTACTAACTGGACCGAGAACGGCAGCATTGTATCCACCAATGCCAGCTATACTTTTAATGTTACCAGCAACCGCAATTTGGTCGCCAATTTCACGGCACAGCCTCAAACCTATACCATTACCGTGTCGGCCAATCCGACCAACGGTGGCACCGTCACCGGCGGAGGTACCTACAACCAAGGCCAATCCTGCACTGTAACCGCTACGCCCGCTTCGGGTTATACCTTCCTGAGATGGACCGAAAACGGAAATCAGGTCTCCACCAATGCCAGCTACACCTTCAATGTTACCGGAAGCAGAACCTTGGTGGCTCAATTCCAAGCCCAACCGCAGACCTACACCATCACCGTGTCGGCCAACCCGACCAACGGAGGCACTGTCACCGGCGGAGGCACCTACAACCAAGGCCAATCCTGCACCGTAACCGCAACGCCCGCTTCGGGTTACACCTTCTTGAGATGGACCGAAAACGGAAATCAGGTCTCCACCAACGCCAGCTACACCTTCAGTGTTACCGGAAACAGAACTTTGGTGGCTCAATTCCAAGCCCAACCGCAGACCTACACCATCACCGTGTCGGCCAACCCGACCAACGGTGGTACCGTCACAGGCGGAGGCACATACAACCAAGGCCAATCCTGCACCGTTACGGCTGCAGCCAATACAGGATACGCCTTCACCAACTGGACCGAGAACGGCAACCCTGTCTCCACCGATGCTAGCTATACCTTCACGGTGAACGCCAACCGCAACCTGATAGCCAACTTCGTACCCCTTACGGTCAACATCACAGGTGCGGTAGAACCCGAGGAAGCCGCAACCCTTACTGGAGCAGGCAACTACACCTACGGCGACGAGGTTACCCTAACCCTTGAACGCAACGAAGACTGGGCCTTCCAAAACTGGACCGAAAACGGCGAAGTGGTTTGCGAAACAATGACCTACACC
>JBHACT010000128.1:0-73998 GCA_041854745.1 Candidatus Limimorpha sp.
AGCAAATAATTTATTGTCAAATGATAAAACAGTCGTATCTTTGCACCTGTAAACCAAATGTTAAACAGCGGTTGTCCGGCAGATTAATGGGTTCTGTCTGTTTTGATGACCAAAAAGTGAATAAATAGAACCCACCTTAAGTCAGTGGAAACAGCTTTATCGTCAAATGTTTCTCTCTTCCGTTTCGAACATTAATCCTCTTGTCTCCCCAGAGCAATTGGGACAGATGACTCAAAACATGACAAATCAAAGAGTTGTACCTGTTGCTTTGATGAATCTAAAATACAATCAGTTTAAACCATACGCGATCGACAGTAGTTTAATCATGTTGTCTGATGGGAAATACTACGATGTTCCTGGGCGAAAGGAATCGCCTTATTTCGAAAAACGATTGTTTGTGGGATCCATATTAAAAGAGACAATCAGCATGGGACGTACAATATTTAGATTTGAGAATAATCTTTTTCTGACAAACACTTCTGAAAGTGTAGAAGGGGTTGAAATTGATTTTGGTGATGGACGAGGTTATCGAAACTATTCGTTAAACAGCCTGCTTAACAATAATGTTACAATTAACTATTTGCAAACAGGGACAAAAATTATCACCATTAGAATGACACTTTCTGACCAAACCGTTTTGCAAACAAAAACAAGAATCGTTTTGGTGCCAGCCCCAGAAGTTGAACCTGATGAAATCCTTGAAATTGAAGGTTCGAAGTACAATGGTGAGAGCGGGACGGGAAAAGCGTACATTTTGTATGGTTGCGGTAACAACGGCAAACTTCGAAAGCCGATTATCGTTTCGGATGGTTTCGATCCGTTGAACGAACGCGATTTCTATGGTTTGTTTGACCTGTTGAATAAAGAGCAGTTTATTATGAAAGCCATCGCTGAAGGTTATGATTTTGTCATCCTTGATTATACCGAAGGGGCCGATTACATACAGCGGAATGCTATGGTGATGGTGTCGTTGATTGATACGGTGAACAACCGATTAAAAGACAATAACTCTTCCTCGAAACTTATTATTATCGGGCCTAGTATGGGCGGATTGATTACTCGATATGCACTAAACTACATGGAGCAACACTCGCAGCAATATGACCATAACACGGGTTTGTATGTTTCGTTTGACTCTCCGCATTTAGGCGCCAATATCCCCTTGGGAGACCAACATTGGCTTGCTTTTTTTGCGGAAACAACAGAGAATGATTCGGCTATCATAAATCGTGATAAACTTAATACCCCTGCGGCTAAACAAATGCTAATCTATCACTATTTAGCAACTGACAATAACGAAGCTAAGCATCATCCTTTACGAACAAGTCTGCTTGCAGATCCTTATCACAATAGCTGGCCTACCCAATGTAGAAAAATTGCCATCGCTAATGGAAGTGGTGATGGTGTTACCCTTTTCGCTCCGCATACTCAAATGATAGCTTACGAATGGGATTGGGAGACTTCTTGGTTTGGACCGATAAACATGATAAAAGGAAACACATGGGCGGTTCCTGAGCAAAATGATGGGGAGAAGCAGATTTTTGAAGGGAAATCGCCCTTTTTCCATTATGGTTTTTTGTATTTTGAGATAGGGCTTGCCTATTGTAATATCTATATTGACGGCTCTCAACCATACGATGGTGCGCCAGGGGGGACATACGATGTTAATGAACAAATTGCTCGTGCTGACACAGATGATCATGGCGATATTCAGACAAATTACCCAAATATCTGTTTTATACCAGTAATCAGTTCGTTGGCTTTGCAAAACACGGCAAATGTGAACTATAATGTTCATGGTATTCCGGGCTATCCTTATCCAACATCCAATATCACCCCTTTTGATGCCATATATGCTCCAGAAGAGAATCAACCTCATGTGGAAGTAACCAATGAAAACATCGCTTGGATCATGAATGAAATTGGTGCTTTTGATTTGTATTTGCAAAACCAAACCGTAAACAAAGCGACAGATTTTGAGGCCCGAAATAGCATCACCACCGGTCGTAATGTAGTGTCACATATCCCAGAGGGCGACTTTATCGTGCAAAACGGTAGCGGTGAGGTGATTCTCCGGAGTGAAGGAACGATTCGGTTAAAGAATGGAACACATTTGAGACCGACGGAAACAGGGATTGTTCGTGTTTATGCTTCAAATTTCTTATGTGAGTCCTTGTTTGTGTTGCCACAGAACCCCTCGGGACGAAACACCGGAATTGGAGAAACGGAACCTGAGGAACAGAATTTTACAGAGATTCATGAAAGTATAACCCAAACAAGTACTGAAAAACTCCCAAGAAGCTATCCCAATCCTTGTAGCGATTATACGACTATAGAATATGAGTTGGAAAAGAGCGCAGAAGTGGAAATAGAGGTGTATAGCCTAATGGGGGTGAAAATGCTTTCCGTAGAAGACCATCAGAGTATGGGTGAGGGACGGTATTCCACAACGGTCAACACGTCATCGCTTCCTGCGGGATTGTACATTGGCGTAGTTAGAGCCAACGGCGAAACGAACGGTGTATTGAAAATGCAGGTGATAAAATAGAAGAGCTATGGATAAAGCGAAGAATAATAAAAGAAAAACAAGGCGTTCAGTACCCATGTTTGCGGTGATTTCTGTTGCCGTCTTCCTTTTGGCAGGATGCCGTCAGGGGAACCACAAAGAACATCCCCTGCCTCCTCAGGTGGAAAATGGGAAGCAAACCGAAGCCCAAGCCGACAGCCTCAAAGAAGACTCCATAAAGGCCCACCAAAGGCGGATGATTATAAGAAAAATTGCGCATAGTGCAACACGCCACTATGAATTTGATAGGTGAGAATACGCATCCATACTGCCCCCTCTCGACCCGCAATGTCGTGTTCGACCCTTGTGTCGAAAAAGCCAAGCTGCAAATCACGACTTCCAGTCACAACTGGAGCGATACCGGTAACGGAGTCTACAACACGGGCAACGCCGCCGAGTTCTATGAGGCCACGCACAACATCAATATCAACGGTGCCACGACTTATTCCCAACACCTGTGGGAAACCTGCTCGCCCAATCCTGCTGGTTGCCAACCTCAAAACGGCACTTGGACCTATCCTCGTGCGGGATGGTGTCCTGGCAGTATGGCTATGGTGTGGGACTACAGCCTCGACGACTACCTGAATGCAGGCGGTGCCGAACTGCTCTATGAGTTCGATCCGACCTACGTCGACCAATGCCACCCCAACTACCCCGACTGCGTGAGCGGCCAAAACAGCTGCCCGGATTGTAACAATTCCAGCAACCCGATTTTGAGGGTGTCAGCCAAGGTGGTGACCTACAGCCACAACACCGACATCTTGACGGAAGTTCAGGAAATACCCGATGTCGATGCCGAACCCTTCCAAGTGAACATCACTCCCAATCCCGCCAATGACCAATTGACCATCACCACGGATTACGAAAAGGGAAAAGCCAGTGTCCTCATCATCAACAGCCAAGGCGTCAAAGTGCGCGGTTTCGGCGTGCGCGGCACGAAAACCATCGATGTGCGCGACCCGCCTTCAGGTTTGTACATTGTCCACATCATCGGTGGCAAGGTGGTCACCAGAAAGGTGATGATTCAACATTAATAATAAGGTGTAATCCAACCCTTCCAATAAACACGGGCGGCTCGTTTGGGTCGCCTTTGTTTTTGCCAAAAACTCGTCAGAAAAAATAAATGAAATAATAACGAAAAAAATCTCATTTCAGAGCTGAAAACATAAAAAATCTGGCGGACGCATTTACCAAAAAGAAAGAGTAAAAACATCATCAAAACCTCTCCCGCAAGCTCCGGCGGGAGGTTTTTTTTGTGTCGTGTGGTATTATAGCAATGGCGTCATATAAAGCGGCAAATAGTCAATGCCTTTCTCTTGTTTCAGGTCTGCTGAATGTAATACGATGGGTGTGGCCAAGTTGTTGCCAAACTTGTTGATGCACTTGTTGAGCGACGACAAAGTGTAGCGTTGCGATGACTTTACTTCAATCGGCGTGATGTTATGCCTTGAGGTCAGTTTCGACTTGGCCGTCAAGAAGTCGATTTCCATGCGGTCTTCGGCCTTTTCGCGGCTTGAGTTGCTGTAGAAGTAGAGCCTATGGCCTGCTGCGGTAAGCATCTGCGCGACAATGTTCTCCACCAACATTCCCTCGTTGATTTCCAGTTTGTCGTGGATGATTTTCTGGTAAATCTCGTTGGGCACGCGGCCTTTCTCGTCGAAAGCATGGCTGAAAAGCAAGCCCGTGTCGGCCATGTAGCATTTCAGCGTGTTGCGCTCCATGTTGAGTCGCAGCCCGATGTTGGGTGCGGTGCAGTTGTAGCAGATGTTGGCAATGCCCGCATCCGACAGCCAAAAGAAAGCGTCGTCGTAGTCGCGGTAGGCAGCACCCGGTTCCAAAGCTGACAAGCGGAACTTCTTCTCATGTTTTTGCAACTGGGCCGGTATTTCGTCGAAGATGCTTTTCACTTTGTGCTCCACATTGGAGGCGTATTTGGCAATGTCGTTTTTGTAAACTTGCAGAATTGACCTTTTCACGCGGTCAACTTCCTCAAAGTCGTGTGTTTCGATGTATTTCAGGATGGCTTGGGGCATTCCGCCGACAATCATGTAGGTGCGGAAATAGTCCAAGGCCTTGCGGTGATGTCCGCCGAGTGGCTGCCGCTTCTGGAAACATTGCGCGATGAAAGGCATCATCATCTCGTTGCCCAAGGCCCACAAAAACTCCTCGAAATCCATGGGATACATCGGCAATGCCTGTTCTTCTGATGGAATGAGTATGTCCTTGACATTCTTTTTGATGCTGATGAGCGAGCCGGTTTCGATATAGTCGAAACGGCCATCGGCCACGAGATATTTGATGGCGGAACGGGCACGAGGGCACAATTGGACCTCGTCGAAAATGATGACCGACTTGCGTGGAGTCAGTCGCACATTATAATGGATTTGCAGGTTCATGAGCAACATGTCGAGGTCTTCAAGATAGTTGTCGAACCATTCCCAAACCACTTTGTCGGCCTTGTTGAAGTCGATGAGCAGATAAGAATCGTATTCGTTTCGGGCAAATTCCTCCACAATGTAGCTCTTTCCAATGCGCCGTGCTCCTTCAATGATGACGGCCGTTGCTCCCTCGTGCTTGTTTTTCCACTCAAGCAACTTGTTGTAGATCTTTCGTTTCATAGTCTTTTTTACATCTTTTCAAGATTATTGACGGTGCAAATTTACATCTTTTCAAGATTATTGCAAGCAGAAATTTACATCTTTTCAAGGTTTTGTGTCTCCCGCAAGAAAAAAAATCTCATTTTTTTCTTGCACCGACCGAAAAAAGCCGTACTGAGATATGAAATCAGAAGAATAATCTGATGTTCCGATGGTGCATCAAGCAGCACCCCGCATTACCTCCCGCAAGCTCCGGCGGGAGGTTTTTTCATTTATCATGTTGAAAAATCTCAAAAATGTGTAACTTTTGCAGCGGAAACTCGTCAGAAAAAGTGTACTCCCTCCCCCTTTTTCCTACATACCGAAAAAATCACTAACTTTGCGGCCCGAATTAATAGGACACAACAAAAAGAAAATCGGATATGAAAGTTGCAACATTATTGGGAGAGCGTTTCAAGAAGGCACCAGCCGACTGTGTGTTTGACAGTCAGGCACTTATGGTGCGTGGCGGCTACATCAAGTCGGTGGGCACTGGCCTGTTTTCGTTTTTTATGCCTGCCAAACGCATCGCAAAGAAGATAGAGAACATCATCCGTGAAGAGATGGACCGCATTGATGGGCAGGAAGTCATGTTCCCCGTCGTCATGCCGGGCACGCTATGGCAGGAGTCGGGCCGTTTCAACAGCATTGGCTCAGAGTTGCTCCGCTTCAAAGATCGTAACGGTATCGACATGGTGCTGGGCATGACCCACGAGGAAGCCGCTGTGCAGTTGGCCCGCGATGCCGCAAAGAGCTACACGCAGTATCCTTTCATGATCTATCAGATTCAGACCAAGTTCCGCGATGAGCCCCGTTCGCGTGGCGGCTTGATCCGCACCCGCGAGTTCACGATGAAGGATGCCTACAGCTTCCACACCTCACAGGACGACTTGGAACAATACTATGCCGAGGCTTATCATGCCTATGACCGCATCTTTGCCCGTTGCGGCGTACCGCAAGTGGTGGCCGTCAAGTCCGACTCGGGCATGATGGGTGGCCGCGTGTCGCATGAGTTCATGCTGCTCACCGACATCGGCGAGGACACCATCGTCATCTGCCCCGAGTGCGGCTACCGCTCCAACAGCGAAGCCGCCGACTGTATCGTCCACAACGAGGAATATCCCATTGAGCCGTTAGAAGAGGTCTTCACCCCCGACCAAAAGACTATTGAAGAAGTGTGCAACTTCCTGCACGCTTCGCCGTTGCAGTCGTGCAAAGCCGTGCTTTATCAACGCAATACGGACGACTCGTTAGTCATCGTCTTCCTGCGTGGCGACCTTGAGGTGAACGAAACCAAGCTCCGCAACCTCATCGGTGCTGAGGTGCATGCTGCCACCGTTACCGATAGCATGGGCATTTGCGCAGGCTTCATCGGGCCGAAGGGATTGCCGGAAGGTATCACCGTGGTTTATGATGAGTCACTGAAGACTTTGAATTCCTTCGTGGCGGGCGCCAACAAGGTGAACTACCACTACAAAGGCATGAACATGGCCCGCGACCTCGGCGGGGTGAAGTACGACAGCGTGGCCAAGGCCACTGCCGGAAGTATCTGCCCCGAGTGCGGAAAGAACAGTATCAGCATAAGCCGTGGCATTGAGGTGGGCAACATCTTCCAACTCGGCACGAAATACACCGAGTCGATGAACATGCAGTATTTAGACAGCGACAACACGCTGAAATACCCCATCATGGGCTGCTACGGTATCGGTGTGGGCCGTTTGATTGCTTCGGTTTGCGAGGTGAGCCACGACGACTACGGCCCCATCTGGCCCATCACCATCGCCCCTTGGCAGGTGCAGGTGTGTGCCCTCCGCGTGGCCGATGAGAATGTGCGCCGCGTGGCCGACAAGATTTACGACGACCTGAAAAAGGCTGGCGTTGAGGTTATTTACGACGACCGCAACATCAGCGCCGGCGTAATGTTCTCCGATGCCGACCTGCTCGGCGTGCCGCTGCGCATTGTGGTCAGCCCGAAGACACTCGAACGCAACGCCATCGAGTTTGCCTCGCGTGACAAATCGTTCAAGGCCGACCTCAACCCCGACAATTTCGTTGACGAGGTGAAGGCCAAGATCGCTGAAATGATTGCGGCTTTGATGCCTGAGGATTAATATTCATTCATAGTAGAGACATTGCGCGCAACGTCTCTACTATGAAATTTACGAATCGGCTCATTCCGCAAATAAAAATCGGCTCAAAATTGCTGTAATTTGAGCCGATTTTCCTATTTTTGTGAGCCGATTTCAATTGAAAGATGAACAACACTGTCCTTTTAGATTACATTAAGCAGCATCCGGGGCAGTCGTCGAAACAGATTGCCGATGCACTTTCCGAACAAGCCAGCCTCGCCACCATCAAACGGGGGCTTAGTGAGCTTGTCAATCAATTCTATATCAGTGCAGAAGGTAAAGCGCGGGCCACCAAATATTTCATTTCTCCGCTTTTTGCACCCATTGATATGGATACTTATTTCAGCAAGGAAATTGATGTGCGACAGATTCAAACTGGTTATAATTTCGACCTCATCACACAAGTGTTGAGCCGAGTTGCTTTGTTCACCGAGCCTGAGATGCAGGAACTAAATGCCTTGCAACTTCAGTTTTCAAGGAATTTCGCCACGCTCACTGGGAAACAAAAACGAAAGGAAATGGAGCGTTTGGGTATCGACTTGAGTTGGAAATCTTCTCAGATAGAGGGGAATACCTATTCGCTTCTCGAAACCGAAAAATTGTTGAAGGATAAAAAGACCGCCTATGGAAAGACCAAAGAGGAGGCCATCATGTTGCTGAATCATAAAGACGCACTTGATTTCATTGTGGCTCATCCTGATTATTTGGAGCAACTCACTATTTCACGTATCGAAGACATTCACAGTCTGCTTGTTAAGGATTTGGGTGTGGACAGAAACATCCGCTCTCGACGAGTGGGCATAACAGGAACCAATTATCGACCCATCGACAATGAATTTCAAATCAAGGAGGCACTGCAACAAACCTGCGACTTGGTGAACAGCCGTTCCAATGTGTTTGAGAAAACCCTTCTTGTTTTGGTGTTGCTTTCTTATATTCAGGCGTTTAACGACGGAAATAAGCGAGTTGCCCGCATCACAAGCAACGCCATTTTGTTGGCCAACGGTTATTGTCCGATGTCTTTCCGAACGGTCGATAGTATGGTTTATAAAAAAGCGATGTTGCTTTTTTATGAACAAAACAACATCGCGGCTTTTAAGGAAATTTTCATCGAACAGTTCCGTTTTGCCGTGGAAACCTATTTCTGATATTCGGTTTCCGTCACCTTTTTATTTTTCCTGAACCACTCCGTGATGTCTTTCACGCGGCCGTCGGCCAAGCGTTTCATCATGCGTTGGTTGGTGGTGGCACTGTCCAAAGGACCCAGTTCAGCCACATAGCGCCCCACTTTGATGTAGTCGAAATGGTCGGTGGAAACATTTTGTGGCAGGTCGTTTTTTCCGGAATACCAAGCCACCTTCATTTTATAGTCGTTTTTCACCTGTTTGGCTAACTGAGCCACAGACTCAGGCTCATTGTCGCCGCCCATGAAGCACACGCAGGTGATACCCGACTTATATTGTTCTACAAGGCGGTTCAATTCTTTGGTATCCAATTGTTTACCTTTGTTTTCCCACAAATACCTGCTGTGGCAACCCGGACATTGGTTGGGACAGTTGGCGATATTAATGGCAAGTGTCACCTCTTCGGGAACTTCCTGAAAGACAATATCAAAATTAGCGTACTTTAGCATCTGTCCATCTCCATTTTTCCGTAGTAACGGCGTGTGGCTTCCTCTTGGCGCGACTCGCTGAAATTGCTAACGCGCTTCAGGTAACCAATAATGCGGGTCAGGTAGTCGGTGTTGTGGCTGTGGCACTTTGGGCATTCCTTCAGGAAACGCTTGTCGATGTAGCCGCAATCGTTGCAAATCGTATTCGGAATGTTGAAAGTGAAGTAGTTGCAGCCTTCGCGGGCGGCCACACGCAGCAGTTGGCGATACTGCTCCTTGGTGAGGTGCTCTTCCAGATTGCAGTGCAGTGCCGAGCCGCCGGTGAGGTGTTTGATGTATTTCTCACCATGGAGGCGGAACTTGTCCAAAACATTGGTGTTGGGGTCTTCCACGATGTAGAAATAGCTGTTGTAGCAGTCGCGGTGCACCACATAGCCATCTTCCTTGTCCCACTTGGCGTGTTTCACACCGACATTCTCGGCGGGAATCATCTCGCAGTTGAACATCAATCCGTCCTGTTTCGAATAGTACTTCTTGTTGTGTCTCTCAATAAGGCCGAGTACATCCTGCACAAACTTCTCGTATTCAGGATTGTCCGAAATCTTGATTTTCAAGAACTCGGCGGATTCCACGAGGCCGTTCACGCCGATGGTGAGGTATTGGCGGCTCAGGTTGATGTAGCCGGCATCGAAGAGCGGCAACATGCCTTTATTCTGCAATTCCTTCAGGTTCTCATTGTAGCAGATTTGCACCTTATGGCAGAGGTCGACGATTTCTTCGAGGAAGGTGAGGTAGTGCATATTGTTGCGTGCGGCATACTGTATGCAGCGGTTCAGGTTGATGGTCAGCACGCTCTTTGAGCCTGTGGAGACACCGCCGGCACCGAGTGTGTAGCTGAAGCCGTTGTCCTGAATCTCGTTGCGCAGGCGGCAGCAGGAGGAGAGCGAATCGGCGTTGTCGCTGAGGTAAGTGAAGAAGGAGTGGCCTTCGGCATACATCTCGGCAGTGAAGTCACCCCATTCCTTGTCGATGACATCGCCGTCTTTCGAGAGCAATGCCATTGTTTCCACAGGGAAAGTCAGCACGCTTCTCAGGCGTTCGGCGTTGAACCACTTCATGAACCGTTTCTGGAGCCAGCTCAACGACTCCCAGTCGGGTTTTGTGCCGTCAGGGAAGTAGAAGTTGCCGAACAGCGACTCGAAATAATAACGGTCGTAGTAGGCGATGTTCCAGAACACGGACTGGTAGTTGCGGGCGCCTGCGGGTTGGTTCAAGGAATAAACGATTTGTTGGAAGCAGTCGGTGATAACCTTGTCGATGGTGCGGGGTTTCATTGAGTGGTCAACCACCTCATCGGCGCGTTTGTAATAATCTGTGCCATAGTCTTTCCCGATGAAGTAGTTCATATACATCAGGAACTCGGGCGTGGCGCAGGCGCCCGACAGTTGCGACGAAACCATGAACACCATATTAATAAAGCCGCCGCAGAAGGAACGGAGCTTGGTGGGGGCGGTGGAGTTGCCGCCGATGGAAGCCGTGCCTTCGTTGAGCCAAGGGTACATGGTGATGGAGGCGCAGTAGTTGGCCAACGAGGTTTCGTCGTTCTTGTAGATGAAATGGTTGTTGAGCAAATAGAGGTAACGGTCGGCGAGTTCCTTGCCATACACTTCCTTGATACGGTCGGTCAGCAGGCGCCGGTTGATACGGATGAAACTCGACTTGGGCAGCTCTCCAATTAATGTGGCGATGTTCTTTTTCTCCACATTGGCGTTGGCGTCGTACTTCGAGCCGGTAGCGGCATTCGAGGCGTTGACATAGTTGCTCAGGAAGTCGACTTTCTCGCGAATCTCACGGTCTTCCGTGTGTTTCTGGCGGTACAGGATGTAGTTTTTGGCCACAGTGTAGTACTGTTCCGCCATCAATGCAGTCTCGACTTGATTCTGGATATCTTCCACAGTGATACCGTTGGTCACACGGACACGGCTCAAGATGGCGTTCAAATCCTCATCGGTGGCGTAGAAGCCCGAAGCCAAGAAGGCCTTACTGATGGCCACTTTAATCTTTTCGAGGGAGAAGGCCTCCTGCTTGCCGTCCCTTTTGGTAATGTACAATCCTCCGTTGCTCATATAATGTGCTCGTTTTTAAAGTATTGCGTTATCTCAAACGCAGAATGTGTCTCGTTTTCTTATTTTGTCCACACACTTCCCTACTTCCCGAGGGCCATAGTGCTCTCTATTTCAAGGCAGGTCTTCTGACTCGCTCCCGCTCAAACTGCCTTCCCGTCGAGGTCTTCCCACGACAGTGGCGGGGGGTGTTCGGCATTTCTGAAGCTCACAGCTACGGGTATAGTCCCTGATTTTCACGGGGTTCCCTATTAATCTTCATCGAAGAACCTTGTTTTGCAAAAGTAGGGTATTTTGATGTTTACTTACAAATTAATTCTTGATTTTTTTTGTCAACAAAATTATCAACATCGCTAATCGCATGATTTGATTATCTTTGCAGCCGAAATTTATTTTGAATAGATATTTTTATGGCAAAAAAGAAAAAAATTGAAAACAAATTAAGCACTTTTACGAGTGTGATTTTGGGCATTTTTGCCGACCAACCTTTCCGCCCGAAGAACTACAAGCAGATTTGTAAGATTATGGGTATCAAGGATCAGGCGGGGAAGGATGTGGTTTATGGTCTTCTTATTGACTTGAAAGACAAGGGCTTGATACAGGAAGCCCGCCCCTATAGTTATGTAATGAGTGCCGAAGGCATGGCACAGTTTGGCCCGAAAACCAAATATGTGGAAGGTAGGGTGGAGATGAAGTCGACGGGCAAGGCCTATGTGGTGCGCGACGATGGCGAAGGCGAGGATGTCTTTATTGCCGCCAATGCTACCTACAAGGCCCTGCATGGCGACCGCGTGCGCGTGGCCATGTTCCCGAAACGCAACAACGCCAAACCCGAAGGCGAGATTGTGGAAGTGATGGAACGCAAGCACACCGAGTTTGTCGGCGTGCTCAACATCTCGCACGGCTATGTCTTTGTCCGTCCTGATGTCGACTGGATGCCGGTCGACATCTTCATCCCGCGTGGTGACCTACGCGGTGCCAAGAACGGCATGAAGGTCATCGTCCATCTTGTCGACTGGCCCGACGGTTCGGGCAACCCCTTCGGCGAGATTGTCCGCGTTTTGGGCAAGCCCGGCGAGAACGATGTGGAGATGGAGTCCATTTTGGCGGCGCACGACTATCCGATAGATTTCCCGGAAGATGTTGAAAATGAAGCCAGCAAGATTCCTGTCGAGATCAGCAAGGACGAAATCAAACGGCGCCGCGACTTCCGTCAGGTGTTCACCGTTACCATCGACCCGGCCGACGCCAAAGACTTCGACGACGCTATCTCCTTGCGGAAACTGCCCAACGGACATTGGGAAGTAGGTGTCCACATCGCCGATGTGTCGCACTATGTGCGGAGAGGTTCCGCCATCGACAAGGAAGCCCTCGATAGAGGCACCTCCGTTTACCTCGTCGACCGCACCATCCCCATGCTGCCCGAGAAACTCTGCAACATTGTCTGCTCGCTGCGCCCCAACGAGGAAAAGTTGAGCTTTAGTGTGGTATTCGAAATGGATGACAATGCCAAGATCTACGACAAATGGATTGGCAAGTCCATCATCAAGTCGTGCCGCCGCTATACCTATGAAGAGGTGCAGACCATGATAGAAGGGGGCGAAGGCGATTACAAGAATGAAATCCTGACTTTCAATAGCTTGGCGACCAAGTTGCGCGAAAAACGCATGGAGGCAGGCAGCATTAATTTCCACTCGGAGGAGGTGCGTTTCATCCTCGACGAGAACAAGAAACCCATTGACACATACGTGCGTGTGCAAAACGAATCGCACGAACTGATTGAAGACTTCATGCTGCTGGCCAACCGCACCGTGGCTGAGACTTTTGGCAAACCCGAAAGCAAATGGAAAGACTACACCTTTGTTTACCGTATCCACGACGAGCCCAATCCTGAGAAGCTGAACAAATTTATGCTCCTCATCTCGCGCTTGGGCTATTCCATGGACCTGAGCAACCGCACAGCTTTGGTGCATTCCTATAACAAACTGTTTGAGGATGTCGAAGGCAAGGGTGAGAAGAACCTCATCGAGTCGGTGGCTGTGCGCACTATGGCTAAGGCTGTTTACAGCACCGACAATATCGGGCACTATGGCTTGGCCTTCAACTATTACACCCACTTCACCTCGCCTATCCGCCGCTATCCCGACCTGATGGTGCACCGGTTGATAGAAAGGTATCTCATCGAAGGACAAGGCCCGGTCAACAAGCAGGAATACGAGGAGATGTGTCTCCATGCCAGCGAAATGGAGAAGCAAGCTGAAGACATGGAACGCCAGTCGATAAGATACAAACAGGCTGAATACCTGCAAGATAAAATAGGACAAGTGTTTGAGGGTCTGGTCTCCGGCGTGAGCAAATGGGGCCTCTTTGTGGAGCTGAAGGACAACAAATGCGAGGGACTGGTGCACTATGAAAACCTGCCGGGCGACTATTATTACCTCGATGATGACAATTTCCGTGTCATTGGACAAGACACTGGGCGCGTTATCCAACTTGGCGACGAGGTGCGCATTCGCGTAAAAGCCGTCGACCTCTTCAAGCACAAGATGGACTTCGAAATGCTCGACGATACTTTGCCTAAAAAGAGTCAAAAGCAACGGAAGCGCTTTTGAAAGAACCCATGTCGGTTCGAGCCTCTAAGGGCGAGTGTATCTATGGGCCTTCCAAATCATTGGTTTTTTAGTCTTTACACAAAAAACGAACAGCTTCCAAGAAAAATGTGTACTTTTGCAACGATTAATGAAAATTTAAAAGCATTTGAATATGAAAAAGAAAAACATCTTTTTGGCACTGGCCTTGATGGTCGTGGCCGCAGGTCTTGTCGGTTGCGTGAAAACTTATAAGATTACGGTCTCCACACAAGATCTCTGGTTTGGTTTAGAGGCCGACTCGCAGACCTTGGATATTACCGCCAATTGCGAATGGACGATTACCAAAAATGACGGTGCGGACTGGTATTCCATCAGTTCGATGAGTGGGAAAAACGATGCCACTATCACCATCACCGTTGAACCTTTGGATGATGCCGATTTCCGGGGTGCATCGTTTGTGATCAGCTCACCCGGCGGGCATGTCCACCGCACGGTTTTCGTCTCACAAAACAAGCTTGATTTCGATGGGATGAAGAATAAGATATTCGGTGTGATGAGTGTTGAGCACTGGAATACAGACTATTTGGGTCAGATGATTGAAGATTCATACATACATAGTGAGTTTAATCCCTACGACACGGCCACGGGCTACACCATGTATTTCCTTGCTGATGGCAGGGGCGTGCAGATGGACCATTATAAGGACACGGTGGTCTATTACGAGTTCCACTACGAGTATAATCCGATCAACCAGATCCTGAACATTGAATTTGTGACAGTCGATAATGGACATGAAGACTATTCGCCTCAGGTGTTGACGGCCAGTGACTCGCTGTTCCGCTTCATTCACGAATACAAGCCCAACTGGTGGGAGCGTGCTGATATGCGCAAGATTGGCACAATTAATCCAGACCAGAAGGCTTTCCTAAAGCGTGCTGCCACCAAACGCAAGGGTAGCAAAGCAATTTTCATTATGGATTAAGGGATGTCGAAAAAACTGACCCGTTATATCTCCCTCTTTGGCATTGGTATCTATTTGCTCGCACTCATCGTCATCAGTGCGACTTTTCGGGAACATGCCCTGCAACTGAAATGGAGACTGTGGGGGATAGGCGAGGTGTTGTTTTTCTTTGTGCTGACAGCGGTGTTTTACCCCCGTTGGAAAGACGATGATCCGAAACGGTTTTGGCGTAAGGTGTTTTTTACGGCTTTTGCCATCCGTGCGGTGTATGTCGTTTTTATGTGCTATTACTATTATTGGGAAACAGGCATTGCCTTTGAATACAATGCGGGCGACAGCCGTTGGTACCACGACACCGCTTCAAAGTGCTCCCGATGGGTCAGAAATGGCCGTTTTTTGGATGTCTTCAGGTATTTGCGTTATTGCACTATGGGTTATTCCGACCAAGGCTATGTGCTTTGGCTTACCTCGATTTACAGTATCTTTGGCCGTAGTTGGCTGGTGCCGCGTCTTCTCAAAGCGGCGATGGGTGCCTATCTCTGTATCGCGGCGTATCGATTGGGTTCGCGTACCTTTGGTGAGCAAACGGGTCGGCTGGCCGCCGTGATGTGTGTCTTCATGCCCACCCTGATACAGATGTGCGGCCTGCACACCAAAGAAGCGGAGATGATTTTCCTCTCCATCTTTGCCCTCGAACGCATGGACCACCTGATCCGCAGCAAGAAATACACATTTTGGAACATTCTTGTACCCATCCTACTGACGGGGTTGTCCTTCGGTTTCCGCACCATCATTGGTATGTGCCTCATCTTTGCTTTTCTGGTGTTCGTTGTCCTGTCGTCAAAAGACTTGGTGGGCAAGAAAGGCAAAATCATCACCATAACAGCTGTATTGGTCGTGTTTTTGGTCTTTCTGTTCTCTCCCGTGGGACGAGAGATGGGCATTATTTATCGTATGAAATTCAAGGATTTGAATTATCAGTCTGAGAAATACGAATCTATGGGAATGCAGTATGGCGCGTTGGCCAAGGGTTATTATCTGGCACCGGGTGCTTTCGTATTGCCTTTGGCGCCTATGGTAGAGGAGAGCTCCGACCACAACAAGATGATTCACGGTAGCACCTATGTGAAAAATTTCCTCGCTTTCTTCGCCATGTTGGCCATCATTATCGTTTTTCGGCAGAAGAAGTGGCGCGATTTCAGCCTGATTGGCACCTACGAATTGTCGTATCTGGCCATCATCATGTTTTCGTTTGCCGCCAATTCGGAACGCTATCACGAGCCGGCCATACCTTTATTGATAATAATGGCCGCTTTTGCAATGACACGCCTGCGACATAAAGACCTGAAACTCTTCTATGTATACTGCGTTGTGCTCTTTGTCGCCTTGGTGTTTTGGAACTGGCTGAAACTGTCGGCGCGAGGCTTGGTTTGAAAAATTCTTTGAAAAAGTATTGCGGTTCGTCAAAAAGATGTATCTTTGCAGCCGCAAAGGGTACCTTGCCCGAGCGGTTAGGGATCGGTCTGCAAAACCGGGGACGGCGGTTCGAATCCGCCAGGTACCTCACAAGCCTGCTGAGTTTCGGCGGGCTTTTTTCGTAAATGTTCATTTTTTGGCTCCAAAAAAACGAGCAATGTATCATTTTACTATTTTTGCACCTTGATTTAATCCTTTTGAACTTATGACAAACCCCGAAGAAGAAAAAGTGACGGAAAAAAAGTCGCTCAATTTCATTGAAGCGAAAGTGGAAGAAGACCTCGCCAACGGCAAGAACGGCGGACGAGTGCAGACGCGCTTCCCACCAGAGCCGAACGGTTACCTCCACATCGGCCATGCCAAGGCCATCTGCCTCGATTTCGGCATCGCCGCCCAGCATGGCGGCATTTGCAACCTGCGCTTCGACGACACCAACCCCACCAAGGAGAACATGGAATATGTCGATGCCATCAAAGAGGATATACAATGGCTTGGCTACCAGTGGGGCAACGAATACTACGCCTCCGACTACTTCCCGCAACTTTGGGATTTTGCCATAGCATTAATCAAAAAAGGCAGGGCCTACATCGATGAGCAAAGCTCAGACGAGATTGCCGCGCAGAAAGGCACGCCCACACAACCGGGATTGGATAGCCCTTACCGCAACCGTCCGATTGAGGAATCATTGGATTTGTTCAACAAGATGAACAGTGGACAAATTGGCGAAGGCAAAATGGTGCTCCGTGCCAAAATAGACATGGCCAGCCCGAACATGCACTTCCGCGACCCCATCATTTACCGCGTTGTCGATACCCCGCACCACCGCACCGGAACAAAATGGCACGCTTACCCGATGTACGACTTCGCCCACGGGCAAAGCGACTATTTTGAGGGTGTTACCCATTCGCTCTGCACCTTGGAGTTTGTGGTGCACCGTCCGGTTTATGACCTCTTCGTCGACTGGCTCAAGGAAATTCGGGGCGAGGGCGACAACATGGACGACAACCGTCCGCGTCAAACTGAGTTCAACAAGTTGAACCTCAACTATATCCTTTTAAGCAAACGCAACCTGCTCGTCCTCGTCAACGAGGGTCTGGTGAGCGGTTGGGACGACCCGCGCATGCCCACGATTTGCGGCTTCCGTCGTCGTGGCTACACCCCGAGCGGCATACACAAGTTCATCGATAAAATTGGCTATACCACTTACGATGCCTTGAATGACTTCGCCCTGATGGAGAGCGCCATCCGCGAAGACCTCAACGCTACTGCCACCCGAGTGACCGCCGTGGTCAATCCCGTGAAACTCGTCGTCACCAACTATCCCGAAGAACAAATTGAGGAGATGGAAGCCATCAACAACCCCGAGGACGAGAGTGCCGGCAGCCACAAGATTGCTTTCAGCCGCGAGCTGTGGATTGAGAAGGAAGACTTTATGGAAGACGCTCCGAAGAAGTATTTCCGCATGACTCCCGGCAACGAGGTGCGCCTCAAGAACGCCTATATCGTGAAATGCACGGGTTGCAAGAAGGACGAAAACGGCGATGTGGTGGAGGTGTATGCCGAATATGACCCCGACACGAAGAGCGGAATGCCCGGTGCCAACCGTAAGGTGAAAGGCACCATCCATTGGGTGAGCTGCGAGCGTTGCCTCGAAGCCGAAGTACGCATGTACGACCGTCTTTGGAAGGTGGAAAACCCGCGCGATGAGCTGGCCCGGCTGCAAGGCGAGGGCAAGAGCCTGCTTGAGGCCATGAAGGAGATGATGAACCCCAACTCGTTGGAGGTGCGCCCGGTGTGCTATGTGGAGGAATTTCTGGCCGACACCAAGCCGCTCGACCACTTCCAGTTCCAGCGCATTGGCTATTTCACTGTTGATAAAGACAGCACACCCGATCATTTGGTCTTCAACCGCACCGTCGCGTTGAAGGACACATGGGCGAAGGCCCTGTAATAAGGAATTGTAGAGACGGTGCATGCACCGTCTCCATAGTGTCATGATATGGTGGAGACGGTGCGTGCACCGTCTCTACAACACCATAATATAAAACCTTCCTCCTTAAGTTCAACATAGAAGTGCAAGTGTTGAAACGAGGGCGCGACCCTTCACCGGCCCTCAAATTGCCGGTGTGAAGGGTCGGGGCCGACCCCTAAGCCGCAGCCGGGAATAGCAACTTAAGTTCAACATAGAAGTGCGAAAGGCCTGAGGGCTTGTGTCTTGTTCGCGTAACCGACGAGGAAAGCAGAACCAAAACCGTAAAGCTGGTGAAACAACAGTGAATTTATGCGATAGAGTCGCGTAATTTCTCGTTATGGATGTGCCGTTCGCGGTCGCGTGCGGTCTTCTTCTCCATGTTTTTGGCAAAAGCCTCGGTGAGGTCCACGCCAGTTTGGTTGGCCAAGCAGAGCAACACCCAAAGGATGTCGGCCATCTCGTCGGCCATGTTGCGGTTTTTGTCCGATTCTTTGAACGACTGCTCGCCGTAGGTACGGGCGATGATACGGGCCAGCTCGCCAACCTCCTCGGTCAGTAGGGCCATGTTGGTCAGTTCGCTGAAATAACGCACGCCATAGGTCTTAATCCATTCGTCAACGGCGGTCTGGGCTTCTTTGATGGTCATTTGTCGAATTGTTTATTGCTTGAATTGTTGTCGCAAGTCATCGTCAGCAAAAATAGATGTTTTTTCGTTTCAGACTGCTAATTCGGACAATATTCCTAATTTTGCGCGTTATTTTAGCACCATGAAGGGAAAAGTCTTGCTCATACTATCTTTCTTGATACTGCTGTCACAATTTGTTGTGGCACAGGAGCAGGATACCGTGCAGCGGAAAAAGACCCGTATCCACATTGAGCATTACGACAAAGCCACATTCTCTAAGAGCATGGGTGATGTGCAGCGGCTGATTGGCCATGTGAAGATGCGCCACGACTCTGCGTATTTCTTTTGCGACAGTGCCTATTTCTATCAGAAAACCAATAGCTTCGACGCTTATCAGAATGTCCATATCATTGTTAATGACAGCGTTGAGATTTTTAGCGACTTGCTGAACTACGACGGCAACACCCGCTTTGCGGAGTTTCACGACAATGTGCTCCTGCGCGACGACTCCACCATGCTCTACACCGAACACCTGACCTACGACCGCAACCTGCACCTCGCCAGCTATCCCGATAGCGCGACCACGGTGCGCGGCGATAAAACTCTGAAAAGCCGCTACGGCTACTACCGCGACCGACTCAAAGAGTTTTCGTTTTTTCAGAAAGTGGAAGTCTATAGCCCTAAGTATCAGATGTATACCGATACCTTGTATTATAACACAGGCATAGAGAAGATGTGGTTTCATGGGCCGACAACCATCATTAATAAGGAGAATGTGTTGGAAGGAAAGCATGGCTATTATCTTGTGAATGAAGACCATGTGTTTCTCGACAAAAGGCCCTATATGCACAACGATACCCAGCAGATGTGGTCCGACTCCATCTTCTACGACCGCAATCGGGGCTTGGCTCAGGCCTATAGCCAAGTGGATATGATCGACACCTCCTATCAAGTCATCATGCGCGGCGATTATATGGAGATGTGGGAAAACAAAGGCCTTTCCTTCGCAACCGACAGTGCCTACGCCATCAGCTACGATGGCGGCGACTCGCTCTATATCCACGGCGACACCCTATTCCTGCATTTCGACAAACAAAAGGAAGAAGCCGAGAAACTTATCGCCCGCCGCCATGTGCGCTTCTTCAAGTCGGACATGCAAGGCAAATGCGACACCTTGACCTATCTGATGGCCGACTCCACCATCCGCATGCGCGTAACACCCGTCCTTTGGGCCGAAGACAGCCAACTGACAGGCACCGACATCGACATCAAACTCAAAGACCATGCCGTGGACTGCGTAGTGCAAAGGGGCAACGCTTTCATCATCTCGCAGGATTCCATCGAGGGTTTCAACCAAATCAAAGGGCAAGACATCATCTCGCGCTTCAAGGACGGCAACATCCATCGTGTCAATGTGGAGGGTGAAAATGCCGAAACCATCTATTGGATCCGCGACGACGAAGGCGGACTCATCGGTATCGATGTGGCGAAGTCGGAAAACATGGTCATAGAGATGGAGAAGCAAAGCATTTCCATCATCAAGTCGTTCAAAGACATCAACGAGACGATGTATCCTGAGGAAGACCTCAAGGAACCGTCGCGTTACCTGTCGGGCTTCGTGTGGCACGACGAGGCGCGGCCCAGAGACAAGGACGACATCTTCCGCCGCATTGAGACCGAAGGGGCGCAGGCGGCGCTTGAGACCGCTTCGTCGGAGACATCCATTGAGGCCGCAGCCGAAGCGGAGATTGAAGAAGAAAAACCAAAACGACATAGACCCAGAAAAGAAATCAACAACAATTAATACCTAATCAATATGAAAAAACTTATCCTCGTCCGTCACGGAGAAAGCGAATGGAACAAATTGAACCTGTTCACGGGCTGGACCAATGTGGACCTTTCCGAAAAAGGCATCCAAGAAGCCAAAGAAGCTGGCAAAACACTGAAAGACAACGGCTACAAGCCTGAAATCTGCTTCACATCCTACCTCAAACGCGCCATCAAGACCCTCAACTTGGCCCTCGAAGCCATGGACATGGACTGGCTGCCGGTGTACAAGTCATGGAGACTTAATGAAAAGTCATACGGTCAGTTGCAAGGCCTCGACAAAAAGATGACCGCCGAGAAATATGGCGATGAACAGGTGCGCCTGTGGCGCCGCGCCTTCGATGTGCGCCCGCCCGCGTTTGACCTTCACGACCCCAAAAGCCCACGCATGGATCCGCGTTACGCCGAGCTCACCGACGACCAAATCCCGCTCACCGAAGCCTTGTGCGATACCATCGAGCGTGTGATGCCTTACTACGAGAACAACATCATGAAGGCCTTCGAGACCCACGATCAAGTGATGGTGGTGGCGCACGGCAACAGTCTCCGTGGTATCGTCAAGGTGTTGAAAAACATGAGCAATGACGAAATCATCGCTTTCAATATCCCGACAGGCATACCGTATGTCTTTGAATTTGACGACAGTATGAAACTTCAAAAGGACTTCTTCCTCGGCGACCCCGAAAAGATAGCCGCCTTGATGGCCGCCGTCGCCAACCAAGGGAAAACGAAGTGAGAGTCAAAGGGTTGCTGAAACGCAACCCTTTTTCATTAGAAAATGTAATTCAGCCCAATAAAGGTTTTCAACTTCTCGCCGTCGTGCTTGTCCAAAGCCTTTCCCAAGTCGATGGACACGATGAGGTTGCGGTTCATGATGAGTTTCAGGCCGCAACCCGCGCTGGTATGGAGGCTTTCTTTTTCGCTGCTGCGTAATTGGGGTATGTCTCCAGTATTGAGCATATCGGCTTGTATCATCTCCTCTTCGCGGAATTTCTGCATCACCATGCCCGCATCGAAGAAGGGATTGAGGGATACTTGCCAGTTCTGGTTGATGAACTGGAAATCGACGAAACGCCAACGCAATTCCACATTGCCGAAAGCGAAGCCCTCTCCAATGACTCCGTTACGGTTGACGCCGCGCATGGTCGCGCTGCCTCCCAAGCCTTCGGTATACATCTTTTGGAAGAACATAGTGTTCAGGTTGTTGATCATGTACCACGGCGTGTTGCCGACAATGCGGTTTTGTGCGCCGAGGCGGTAGGCGAAGGTGAGTTTGTCTTTGTATAACGGCACATACTGTCGCCACAGGAAAGTGAACGACAGGTTGCCGTAGCCCTTGCGGTCGATGAAGTCGGGAGATCCAACGAGGGTGCCTTCGGCATACATCCCCCGTGTGGGGTCGCTGTTGTGGTCGCGGCTGTCGTAAACCATGCCGAGTCGGATTTGGGTGGTGTTTCCGCCAGCAGCTTCGTCAGCCTTGATGACACCTGCTTTCACATAATTCTCATACAACGAAGTTTGTCCGGCATAGTCGCTCATCTTGACCGTATCCAAAGGGGAGGCTGAGGTGTGGTAATAGGCCAAACCCGCCGTCCAATAGAGGTTCGGCACTTGGAAGAACGGCCTTTGCATACTGCCCACGAAGCGGAACTGGTTGCGGTTGAGGAAATGGTAGCCACTCTTGAGGCCTTCCAAGCCCGCATAAGGGTCAAAGGTACTAGCTTCGTAGCCATTGAAGCCGAAGAATTCATATTTCTTGGCGTAGAAGTATGTCACATCGAAGAAAAGTTTTGTATTCTTCACGACATAGGGCATGTCGCTGTAGAAGCGGAACACACCAGAGCCTTTGGTGTAGCGCGAAGCCTCAACATTGAATTTGTAGTCGTAACGCGGATAACGCGAGCCGTCGCCATAGTTGAAGATGTCGCAGCATACGCCGTATTGGAAGCCCAAATCGGCATCGAAGCCCACCACGGGCAGGGGACCGAAGTTCCAGCCTTTTTTGACGATTTCGCCTTTATCGTTGTAGGTCTTTTCTTTCTTAGCCTTATTTTCTTGGGCGTAACCACAGGCTGCCAAAAGCAGGGCAAGGATGAGAAGTAATGGTTTTTTCATGGTTGGGTTTGTTAATTGCTGCGCAAAATTAGGCACTTTTGTAAATTTATGCAAGTCTCTTTAAAAAAAGTTCTATTTTTGCGATACGATAATAAACGAGTATGGGAGTTGTTGAACTGCTGTTGATTGCCGTTGGACTTTCGATGGATGCTTTTTCAGTGTCGGTCTGCAAAGGCATGTCGGCCAAGCGCTTCTCGTGGCGCATGGCTTTGACTTGCGGCTTGTGGTTTGGCATTTTCCAAGCCTTAATGCCGTTGACAGGCTATCTCTTAGGCTCTCAATTTCAGTTGTTTATTGAGTCAGTCGACCATTGGATTGCTTTCGGACTGCTTTTCTTGATAGGTGTCAACATGATTCGCGATGCCATTTGGGGTAAGGGAGACCGCCGCCCTGGTACCGCTCTCGATTTTAGGACCATGTTTTTTCTTGCCTTTGCCACCAGTATCGACGCTTTGGCTGTAGGTGTTTCGTTCGCCTGCATTCAGGTGCGGATTTGGTTGGCGGTTTTGATCATAGGTATCACCACCTTCTTGTTTTCTGTTTTAGGCGTGAAGATTGGCAACATGTTTGGCTCCAAGTTTGAGCGATTGGTGGGGATTATAGGTGGTATCATTCTGATTATCATTGGATTGAAAATTCTTTTGGAGCATTTGGGCTTCATTGTTTTTTAGCCGAAAGAAAAAACTGGTCAATATATTGTGCTGCATTAAGAAAATAGTTGTACTTTTGCAGCGTAAAACGGTTCGGGATGTAGCGCAGCCCGGTAGCGCGCTTCGTTCGGGACGAAGAGGCCGCAAGTTCGAATCTTGTCATCCCGACTTTGTCAAGCCAGCTTGAGTTCCAAGCTGGTTTTTTGTATCACTGCACCCATGAAGAACATTATCGAAATCATGGCTCCTGTGGGGTCTTACGAAGCTCTGTCGGCTGCCATTCAGGCCGGTGCCGGAAGCGTTTATTTCGGTATCGGAAAACTCAATATGCGCTCACGCTCGGCCAAAAACTTTTCGCTCGACGACCTGCGCCAGATTGCCGAAATTTGTAACAATAATGGCGTAAAGAGTTATGTTACAGTCAATACGGTTATTTACGATGAGGAGATGGAGGAAATGCGCCAACTGTTGGAGGCCATCAAGGACAACGGTATCTCGGCCATCATCGCCTCCGACCAGAGCGTCATCCAATATGCGCGACAAATCGGCATTGAGGTGCACATGTCGACCCAATGCAACATCACCAACCTTGAAGCGGTGCGTTATTATGCGCAATTCGCCGATGTGATGGTAACGGCGCGTGAGTTGAACCTGAAACAAGTGCAGTACATCACCGAACAGATTGAACGTCAACAGATTCGCGGGCCACATGGCGACTTGGTACGCATTGAGGTGTTTTGTCACGGAGCCTTGTGCATGGCCATTTCGGGCAAGTGCAACTTGAGCCAAGACATCTACAACGCTTCTTCCAACCGCGGGGCTTGCATGCAGCTTTGCCGTCGCGGTTACAAGGTGCAAGAGCTTGAGGACGGCTATGAGCTGGCTCTTGACAATGAATACATCATGTCGCCCAAAGACCTCTGCACGCTGCCTTTCTTGGATAGGCTTTTGGACGCAGGTGTTGAGGTACTGAAAATCGAAGGCCGTGGCCGCTCGCCGGAATACACTATGGTGACGGTGGCGGTTTACAACGAGGCGGTGAAAGCCATTCAGGAAGGCACTTTCACGCAAGACAAAATCGACACTTGGATGGAACGCCTGCGCAGCGTCTACAACCGTGGCTTTTGGGACGGCTATTATCTGGGCCGCAGGACCTTCGAGTGGTCGAAGCAATATGGCTCACATGCCACCCGAAGCAAAGAATATGTGGGGCTGGTCACCAACTATTACAGCAAGTTGGGCGTGGCCGAGATCCGCATGGATAGCCACGACCTCAAGCTCGGCGAACAAATCATGATCATCGGGCCTACGACGGGTGTCTACGAGGACACACTCAGCGAAATCCGTGTGGATTTGGGTAGCGTTGAGCAAACCGCGAAAGGTGAGTATTGTTCGATTCCCGTAAAGTCGCTGGTGCGGCGCGGCGACAAGGTTTATAAAGTTGTAGGGCTGTCACATTGTGTCAGCCGTACCGTATGGCCGTCCCACCGTAGCAATTGTATGGCTGTCACATTGTGGCAGCCCAAAAATTCGTCGTATTGAAATAATAGATAGCATCTGCTGTTTTTTATGTCAGAATAATGATTACTTTTGCATAATTATTTGCATTTTAGTCATCATTGTAATGCAAAACTTCAATCTCCATACCCACAGTATCTATTCTGATGGCAAATCGCAGCCCCGAGAAATCGTGGAAGAGGCCGTCCGACAAGGATTTACAACGCTCGGTTTCTCTGAGCACAACCCGTTGCCTTTCGACAACAACTTCTCCGTCAAGGAGACGGATATGCTGCGTTATGTGGCAGAAATCGCGCAACTGAAAGCAGAATTCAAAGGCAAAATCGACCTGTATTGCGCCCTCGAAGCCGATTACATCACGGGCGTTTCCGAGACATTTTCCGTAACCAAAGAGAAATATCACCTTGACTATCTGATAGGTGGCGTGCATTTGGTCGGACAGTCGGCCAATCCTGACGAAATCTGGTTCATTGACGGCTCGAAATGGGAAGTTTATGATGACGGACTGCAACGCTTCTTCGATGGCGACATCCGAAGGGCTGTAAGGCGTTTCTACGAACAAACGAACGAGATGATTGAAAACGAACAGTTTGACATCATCGCGCACTTCGACAAAATCAAGATGCACAACCGCGAACGCTATTTCCACGAAGAAGAGCTTTGGTACCGCCAATTAGCCCTCGAAACCCTCGACCTCATCCGTCAGAAAGGTTTGGTCATGGAAATCAACACGCGAGGCATCTACAAGAAACGCTACAACGGCTTTTATCCTTCACCTTGGCTGATGGAGGAGGCTTGCCGGATGGGCATTTCTGCCATCATCTCCGCCGATGCGCACCACTTCAGCGAAATTTCATCGGAGTTCGTTGCCGCCGAGGAGGCCCTGAAAAAAGCAGGGTACCGCAGCGTGGTGAATTTCAAGGAAGGGAAATGGATTGAAGTGGCACTTTCGTGAAAAAAAGAATGAAAATCACTGGTTTTCGGGATTTTTGCTAATTTTGCGGATGAAATAACACAAATATATTGGAAAAGCTCCATCCCACATATAACAATGCTGTTCAGCAGATTAAAGAAGCCATTTTGCAGAGTCAATTACGGGCGGTAAAAGCGGTGAACCAAGAACAACTTGCTTTGTATTATGGGATTGGAAGATATATTTCTGAGAACTCACGAGAAGGTTTTTGGGGCAAAGGAGCGTTGGAAACCATCGGTGAGCAGTTGCGAAGGGAATTGCCCGGTTTGCGTGGTTTTTCGGTTAGGAACTTGAAAAACATGCGTACCTTGTTATGAAGAATGGAGGTTTATTGAAGTAAATTCGGCAGTTCCGACTGCCGAAATAGCAACATCCAATAATTCGGCAGTTGCAACTGGCTGTCTATAAGGCTACACAACGGAAACTGAGCGAATTGCTTCCCGACGAAGAAGAACTGAAGAAACTGTTGTAAATTAATTTAATAGATTAAAATACAAACAGATAGAAGTTACAGCAGAGGTAGTATATAGATTTGCACGCTTTTTCTATTGCTGAACCCCGAAAATTTTTATGGTACTTCCGGGGTTCAATTCAAGGGAAAGATTTTGTAATAATTCTGAGTTTTGTCTGTTTAATGTGCTTGTTTTATAACCTCAAGTAATCCAACACATTCTTTTCAATGCGCTTTACAAGGTCTTCCGAATCAGGAGCCTTCTCAAATTGGTGTCCAGTTACTTTCTCGTACAATTCGATGTAGCGTTCCGAAACGCTGTTCACATATTCGGGTGTCATCTCAGGCACTTGCTGTCCTTCCTTACCTTGGAAACCGTTGGACATCAGCCACTCGCGGACAAACTCCTTCGAGAGTTGCACCTGTGGCTCGCCCTTGGCAAAGCGTTCCTCATACTGGTCGGCGATGAAGTAACGCGATGAGTCGGGGGTATGGATTTCGTCCATCAGCACGATTTGGTCACCAATCTTGCCGAACTCGTATTTCGTGTCGACGAGAATGAGGCCTTGCTTGGCCGCTATCTCGGTGCCGCGTTGGAAGAGTTTTCTTGTGATATCCTCAATCTGAGCGTAATCTTTCTCGCTGATAAGGTTCTTGGCGATGATTTCTTCTCGTGAGATGTCCTCGTCATGGCCTTCATCGGCTTTGGTGGTTGGGGTGATGATGGGCTCTGCAAAGCGTTGGTGTTCTTTCATGCCGTCAGGAATCTGCACGCCACAGATGGTATGTTGTCCGTTCTTGTAGGTGCGCCAAGAGCTGCCGGTGAGGTAGCCTCGGATGATCATCTCGATGGGAAAGGGCTTACAGAGGCGGCCCACAGTGACCATTGGGTCGGGGGTGGCGAGTTTCCAGTTGGGGACGATGTCGGCGGTGGCATCGAGGAACATGGCGGCTATCTGGTTGAGGACTTGTCCTTTATAAGGGATACCCTTAGGCAGGATGACATCGAAAGCCGAGATGCGGTCGGTGGCGACCATCACCATGTATTCATCGTTGATGAAGTAACAATCGCGGACTTTGCCGTGATAGACTTTGGTTTGTCCGGGGAAGTTGTAATCTGTTCTGGTTAAAGCGTTCATTGCTGTTTATGTTTTGATATTTGTGGTTTGTTTTGTAAGGCGCATCCCTAACGGGATGCTGTTGATTGTCTTATGGTTTTTTACCGATGGTTCATCCCTACGGGATGTTGGTGGTTGGTTTTACTGATGTTGCCACGTGTTGTTTCCTTAACGGGATGTCTGTGGTTGGATTTGTGGTTTGTTCTGTTTGGCGCATCCCTAACGGGACGCCGGTGATTGTCTTATAGTTTTTTACCGAATGTTCATCCCTACGAGATGTTGGTGATTGGTTTTGCTGATGTTTCTGGGCATTGCTTGCCGCAATTTCCCGTAGGGAAAAACTTGCGGTAAAAAGAAAGCGTGTCCGTTGCATCCCGTAGGGATGCGCCATCATGTCATTTAATAGGTTGAAATATATATCGTTTGTCATATTCAATTCCGAATTTTTCTAAAAAATCAACATATTCTTCTGTAAATGTTCGTTTTCTATGATGTTCTTCTTGATTTTCAATATATCTGCAAACATTGGGGATTTGACTCTTGCTATATGAAAATGCGCCAAATCCTTCTTGTCATGAAAATTTTCCTTTTACCAAATGGTTGGCATTAATCCAAGCAGACGAATCTCGTTTTACCTCCTGTATAAGATGTGACAATGATTCGGTTGGACGAAATCCAAACAAAATATGAACATGATCTCCTACACCGCCAATAGCCAACACTTTGTGCCCATTGTTTTGAATGATTGTCACCATGTATTGATATAGGGTGTTCCTCCAGCTTTTGTCGATCAATGACAATCTGTTTTGTACCGCAAACACGGTGTGGATATGGATCTGTGTGTATGTGTTTGGCATCTTTAGTCTGTTGTTCTTTGTTTGGCGCATCCCTAACGGGATGCAGGCGATTGTCTTATAGTTTTACCGAATGTTCATCCTTACGGGATGTAGGTGGTTGGTTTTACTGATGTTGCCATGTGTTGTTTCCTTAACGGGATGTCTGTGGTTGAATTTGTGGTTTATTCTGTTTGGCGCATCCCTAACGGGATGCAGTTGATTGTCTTATGGTTTTTTACCGAATGTTCATCCCTACGGGATGTATTACCTATCTATAAGAAAAAGCTCTGTTTCCAACAGGCAGTCTCAAATGTCCCTTTTGATTATTCTACTTTTTCTTGCTCGTAATGATATTTATAAGCATTCACGATGTCGGTAACCAATTTATGCCGCACCACATCCTTGTCGTCAAGGTAGATGAACTCAATGCCTCGAACATCTTTCAGTACCTCCATGGCCTGCGGCAGTCCTGAGGGTGTCTTTGGTGGCAGGTCGATTTGGGTGATGTCGCCGGTAACGATGAACTTGGCCGAACGCCCCATTCGGGTGAGAAACATTTTGAGTTGGCTGCGCGTGGCGTTTTGTGCCTCGTCGAGGATGACGAAGGCATGGTCCAAGGTGCGGCCACGCATGAAGGCCAAAGGCGCAATCTCAATGGTGTGGTCTTCGAGGTAACCTTCTAATTTTGTGGAAGGTATCATGTCGCGTAAGGCATCATAGAGGGGTTGGAGATACGGGTCAAGCTTATCTTTCAGGTCACCGGGGAGGAAGCCCAAATGTTCGTCGGCTTCAACGGCGGGACGGGTCAATATAATCCTTCTCACTTGCTTGGTTTTCAAGGCTCTGACAGCCAAGGCTACGGCGGTATAGGTCTTGCCTGTTCCGGCGGGACCGATGGCAAAGACCAAGTCTTTTTGTTCCGAAGCCGTCACCATGCGTTTTTGGTTGCCGGTGATGGCCTTGACAGGCACGCCGTTACGGCCGAAGACGAGCACATCGCTTTCCGACATCTTTTGTTGCAGTTCGGTATCGGTGCTGGCCATCATGATGTCTTCCACAGTCTGGGCGGTGAGTTTGCCGAAACGCTCCAACTGCACCATCAGGGCTTCATAACGGTTGGTGAAATACTCTATCTCTTCGTCATCTCCAATCACCTTCACAAAGTCGCCGCGTGCAATGATTTTCAGCTTGGGGAACATGCTCTTCAACAGCTCCAAATATTTGTTGTTGGGACCATGAAGTTCTTTAGGGTCAACATTTTCTATCTGAAGAATCTGTTCTGCCATGTCTTTTAATTTAGCTGCAAAGATAGTCTATTTTTGAAAAACAGACCCTCTTCGCTGTGATGTGAAGAAAAAATGAAGAAATTTTGTTTTTTCTATGGCATGTCTCACAAAATAATATACCTTTGCAAAATCTCTATTATATTTTTGGTGACGATGTCAATTATCACATTAACAAGCGATTGGGGAACGAAAGATTATTATGCCGCAGCAGTGAAAGGAAGAATTCTGTCACAGTTGCCTACGGCTATCATTGTGGATGTTACCCATGAAATTGAGCCTTTTAATGTTTCTCAGGCGGGTTTCACGCTAAAGAATTGCTATCGTTGCTTTCCTCCCGAAACGGTTCACATCATCGCTGTCGACAGCATTGAGTCGACGGAATGCCCGCATGTGGTGGTGAAGGCCGAGGGGCAGTATTTCATCTCGACCGACAACGGCATCTTCAGCCATATCCTCGACGGGAAATATGACGAGGCAGTATGTATTGATGTGATGCAGGATTCCGATTTCTTTACTTTCGCCACACGCGACCGTTTTGCCAAAGTGGCAGTGATGTTGGCCAAGGGCGAACCGCTCTCCAGCATTGGCGAACGGCGCCTGAAACTGAATCCGGGTGGTGCCTTCTGTGCCGTCGCCCGCGACAATATCATCGAAGGCGTGGTGATGCATATCGATTCATACGATAACTTGATTACCAATATCTCCAAGGAACTCTTTGAACAAGAACGCCGTGGTCGCGATTTCACCATCATGGTGAAAGGTGACCTTTACACCGTAGACGAGATTTCGGACAGCTATCCGGATGTCGATGTGGTGGATTTGGTAGCCATCTTTGGCACGCACGGTTATCTTGAGCTCGCCTTGAATAAGGCCAAGTTGGCGTCACTTTGCGGTATCGAGCTGCAGTCGACCATCCAAGTGGTGTTCTATGACGAAGACTCAGGGTCAGTCCCTAGTCTATTATTCTGATTTCCAGATTTTTTTCACAACGATTACTTGGAATACCTTCCATAAAACCAATCCGATCAGTGCGCCAAGAAGGGCGCCACAAAGGATGTCGCCGGGGTAGTGAAAGCCGATGTAGATGCGGCTGTAGCTTGAGATGAGGGCCCACAAAAACAGCAGAATAGCTGACCAAGGGTTGTACTTCTTCAAGGCGGAAATCAGAAATGCAGCTATGCTAAAAGTATTGGCGGCATGGGAAGAGACGAAACCGTATTTCCCACCGGCCATGCCTTTGGGAAGGTGGAGCAGACCCTGAAAATCAGCATTGTAGCAAGGCCTCAACCGTTGAAAAACAGGTTTGCAGACATGGGAGGCTAATTGGTCGCTGCAAAGCACAACAAGCCCGACCGCCAAAAAGACCCACCAACAGCGCTTGCCGTATTGCTTCACCGTCCAATATATTAATAATAGGTATAGCGGAAACCAAGCCCACATGTCGGTGAAGAGTACCATCACCTTGTCCATCCAGCTGGTGTGCAGGCCGTTGAGGAAGAGGAAAAGGTCGGAGTCAAGAGCGGAAAAATAATTCATTGGGTATGGTAATGCGATAATACTATTTCAAGAGTTTTCTATGTGCCGTTTCTTCTAAAACACCCATTTGTTGGATGGCCATTATTCTTATTACCAGTTTTCTTCCTCGTCCGTTTTGTTCAGCGTCAGCCAAATCAAGTCCTTCAATTCGTCAATGCCTTGCTGATCTACGGAGCTGATGAAGACATGAGGCACTTTCTTGGGCAGGTGCTTCTTGATTTCCTTGATAGTGTCGTCGTCTACAAGGTCGCACTTCGTGATGGCCAAAATGCGGTCTTTGTCCATCAGTTCGGGATTGTATTTCTTCAACTCGTTGAGGAGGATGTCGTATTCCTTTTTCACATTGTCGGTGTTGGCCGGTACCATGAACAACAAGGTGGAGTTTCTTTCTATATGCCGTAAAAAGCGAATACCCAATCCTTTACCCTCGGCAGCACCTTCGATGATGCCGGGGATGTCGGCCATGACGAAGCTGCGGTGACCGCGATAGCTGACGATGCCGAGGTTGGGCACCAAGGTGGTGAAAGGATAATCGGCAATCTCGGGCTTGGCAGCCGACACAACAGATAGCAGCGTCGACTTGCCCGCATTGGGGAAACCGACCAAACCGACATCGGCCAGCAGTTTCAGTTCCAAGGTTACCCATTCCTCTTGGTGGGGCTCGCCGGGCTGTGCAAACTTTGGAGCTTGCAAGGTGGCTGTCTTGAAGAAGGCATTGCCCTTGCCGCCGCGACCGCCTTTGAGCAGCACGACCTGTTGTCCGTCTTCGGTGATTTCGCCTATCAAGCTGTGGTCTTCCGAACGGTAGGCCACCGTGCCTAGCGGCACATTGATATAGACATCATCACCAGCGGCACCGGTAAGTTGGTTCTTTCCACCGGGCACGCCGTCGCCAGCGTAGATGTGCTTAGTGTAGCGCAGGTGGAGCAAGGTCCAAAGTTGGGCATTGCCGCGCAAAATGACATTGCCGCCGCGACCGCCGTCGCCACCATCTGGGCCGCCTTTTGGGATGTATTTCTCACGGCGGAAATGCAACGAACCCGAACCACCCTTGCCTGAGCGGCAAAATATCTTGACATAGTCAACAAAATTTGAGGTCATATTATTCTTGTTTTGGCTTGAGGCCTTGGATACTGCGGTAGCTTGGCACACCAAAGTATCGAAAGCCCCTCGTGTCTATTAAAATTCGTCGATGATTTCAATGCTTTCTTCGTCACCGTCATCGTAACGATTGCAGTCGAAGTTGAGGTCGACACCGGGAGCGTTGGGTTTGGGGAAGTCGCCTTTGCTTATTTTCAAGCTCTTGTCGGCGTACACCTTTTGCATATAGATAGCCCAGATGGGCAATGCGGTGCGCGACCCTTGCCCCAGTGCGGTGGAGCGGAAGTGCACGCTACGGTCTTCGGCACCCACCCAAACGCCCGTGGTGAGGTCGGGGGTGATGCCCATGAAGTAGCCATCGCTGTTCTTTTGTGTGGTGCCCGTCTTACCCGCGATAGGGTTGGTGAAGCCATACTTCGAGCGCAGGCGCACGCCCGTACCGCTTTGTACCACGCCTTTCATCAGTTCAATTGTCTTATAGGCCGCAAGTTCGCTCATGGCCTCCGACTCTTCAGATGAATTGCGGTAGATGACATTGCCGTTCTTGTCTTCGATATGGGTGATGAACAGGGGCCTGATGTAGACGCCTTGGTTGGCAAAGGTACTCATGGCACCGACCATCTCTATCAGCTTCAAGTCGCAGGCACCCAGACAGATGGAAGGAACGGCATCAATGGGCGACTGCACGCCCATGCGGCGAACATGGGTGATAATGGCCTCGGGTCCGTAGTGATTCATCAAGTAGGCCGAAATCCAGTTGTTGGATTGCGCTAAGGCACTTTTCAAGGTGATTTCATCACCGCCGCTTCCGGTGTTGCCGGGCGACCAGAAACGCCCGTCCGGAAGCTCGATATTGTACGGGATGTTGGGAATCTTTGTGCAGGGTGTAAATTCGTTGTCTCCCATAGCATACGAATACAGGAAGGGTTTGAAGGTGGAACCCACTTGTCGGCGTGCCTGTGTAACATGGTCGTACTTGAAGAAACGGTAATCCAAACCGCCCACATAGGCTTTCACATGGCCTGTGCGCGACTCGATGGAAATCAAACTGGCTTGCAAGAACCATTTGTAATAACGGATGGAGTCCATAGGCGACATGACCGTGTCGATGGGACCGTCCCACGAGAAAACGGTCATGGGTATCGGCCGGTTGAATTCGGCTTTGATGGAATCCCAAGACATGCCTTCGTTTTTGAGGACACGGTAATGGTCGGAGCGTTTCATCGAGGTTTCGAGGATTTGGTCGATTTGGTCGGCAGTCATATTGGAGAAGGGTGCATTCTTCTGTCCTTTCCAGTGCTTGTAGAAAGAAGGCTGTAGTTCTTTGCCCATAAACTCCTTGACGGCTTCTTCGGCATAGCTTTGCATGCGCGAGTCGATGGTAGTATAAATGCGTAGGCCGTCGCGGTAGATGTTGTAAGGCTGGCCGTCGGCGCGGGTTGTATTCTTGGCCCATTCGTTAAGTTCGCCTCTCAGGAACTCGCGGAAATAAGTGGCTTGTCCCGTGTTGTGGTCCATGACACTGAAACGCGACATATCCAAGGGAATTTGCGAGATGGAGTCGCGTTCGGCTTCGGTGATGTATCCGTTATCAGCCATCTTTCTGAGTACCAAGTTGCGCCGTTCTAATGAGCGTTCGGGGTTGCGGATGGGGCTGTAGCGCGTGGGTGCGTTCACTACGCCTGCCATCAAGGCGCATTCTTCGACGGTCATGTCCTTTGGGGTTTTGTCGAAGAAGGTCTTGGCTGCCGAACGGATACCGAAGGCATTGTGGCCGAAGGCCACCGTGTTCAAATACATGGCCACGATTTCTTCCTTGGAATAGTTGTATTCCAGCTTGGTGGCCGTAATCCATTCCTGAAATTTCCGCAGTACAAGTTTGGATTTGCTGAGGTTTTCGCCACGCGGGAAGAGGTTTTTGGCCAACTGCTGGGTGATGGTGCTGCCACCGCCTTTCTTGTTGCCGGTCAATACACCGTAGGCCACGCGAAATAGGGCTTTCTCATCGATGCCCGAGTGGTCGGTAAAGCGTTCGTCTTCAATACTGATGAGGGCTTCGGACATGTGTTGCGAGAGTTCGGCATAGCGCACATTGCTTCGGTTTTCTACATAGTAGGTGCCTAAGATTTTGCCATCCGCAGAGACAATCTCAGAGGCCAAGTTGGTTCTTGGGTTTTCCAATTCCTCGAAGGTGGGCATGGTGCCGAAGATGCCTTTGGCAACACAAATGAAGAATAGGACGAGGAGCAGTATCAGCGACCCAAAGACAATCCATAGGTTTCTGATGGCATGCGATTTGGCTGATTTGGTTTTCTTTTTATGGTTCATGGCATCATTGTTTTTCGATGTAAAGGCCGATGTCGGAGATGCCTTTCAGCACGGGCTCGCGCATGGCTTGTTCGATTTCAAAATGGTAGGTTCCCGACAGGGGGAAGAGGAGGTTCTCGTTGAGCGGCACGGTCAGCTCACGCATGCTGCCACTGCTCTTTCCTATCCATTTGCCTTCAGGCGTGGCAAGCGTACACTCTATGGTGTCGCGGGTATGGTTGCCATTGGGCATTGTGGTGTGGAGAAACACAAAGAGGTTGCTGTAACGGTAGTTTTCGAGGTGGCGCAGCCCGATACCAAACTCATAGCCGCTAAGGGTGTCGTTGATGTCGACATCAAAGGTAACCCTGTTCTCCTGCCGCCACTCTGCTTCGGGGATGACGGTGCGCTTGTCGAACGAGTCATTGGTGCAAGATGAAACGAAAAGCCCCAGCGTTAGTAACAGAGCCAATAATACACAACCTTTCCGCGCGAGACCGCCAAAACGGGCTTGCCCCGCCTTTTCCTGAGCGGGAAAGACATTCTTTTGCTTGTGAGAAGACATGCCGATGCCTGCAATGACATTCAAGGGCCTTGGTTGGGTGTTTTTTGTTCTGTTTTCTTTTGTTTTCATGGCTTTTTCATTCATCAGTCACTCATTCTCTTAAGGTCTGCCTCGCCGTAGCCTTCGTTGGTGTTGGTGTGGGCTTCCTGTGTGACGGCAAAGTCTTCCAGTTTCTTGGGTTTTTGTCCCTTTTTGTTCATGGCGATGATGTCTTTCACCTTGTCGACAGGGATGGCCATGATATTGCCCTTGTCGGTGGTGTAGGAATACCACATGATGCCCTTGAAGACATCGTTTTTCTGGTGCACGGCATCGCCGCTCTCAAATCGGAGCACGATGTTGGTGTCAGAGAAAGCCTTCAATGCCTCCATGTAGGCTTCATACTCGAAGTTGAGGCAGCATTTCAGTTTGCCGCATTGTCCGGCCAGCTTCTGTGGGTTGGGCGAGAGCTGTTGTACGCGGGCCACACCGGTCGTGACGGATTGGAAGTCGCTGATCCATGAGGCACAGCACAACTCGCGTCCGCACGAGCCTATACCGCCCAGTTTGGCCGACTCCTGCCGCACGCCAATTTGCCGCATTTCAATCCTGATACGGAACTCCTCAGCCAGTTTCTTGATGAGCTCGCGGAAGTCGACACGCCCCTCGGCGGTATAGTAGAAGATGGCCTTGGTTTTGTCGCCCTGATATTCAACATCGTTCAGTTTCATCTCCAAGCCGAGGTTTTCGGCGATGGTGCGTGTGCGTGCCAAAGTGCCGTCTTCCAATTTGATGGCGGCAAGCCATTTCTCCACATCGTTAGGGCGTGCCCGACGGTAGATTTTTTTCATCTCGTTGAGCGGCGTGCGGTATTTCTTTCGTTTCAGCTGACGCTTTACGATTTCGCCCAAGAGGGTAATAATGCCGATGTCGTGCCCGATGGCAGTCTCTACAGCCACCAGCTCGCCCACTTCTAATTCCAAGTCTTCGGGGTAGGTGAAATAGTCTTTGCGGTCGTTCTTGAAACGCACCTCGGCCAAGCACACTTTTCCCGTTACTTCTTGGTTCTCATAGTCTTTCAGCCAGTCGAATTGGCTCAATTTGCAGCGACCGCAGGAGAGCACATGCTGGCCGTAAGTATAGGGGTCGTCTAACCGACAACCTCGGTTAATCAATTGCTGTTCAATGCTGTTATTGTTGCTTTTATCTTGATTATCAATCATTTGACAAAATTTATTTGGTGAATGTATATAAAACGCAAAATTACGAAAAAAATGTTTACCTTTGTGGCCGAATTTTATCAAGTTGACGAATTTGGTCTTAATACCTATAATATTATGAAGAGAATTATCATTATCGCCATTGCGGCTCTGTTCATGTCCACGGGTTTTTCCTCATGCGGCTATAACACTATGGTTTCCAAAGAAGAGGCGGTTGCTTCGGCTGCCGGTAATATGCAGACGGCCTATCAGAAGCGTGCCGACCTGATTCCCAATCTTGTCGCCACCGTGAAGAGCTATGCCGAATATGAAGCCGGCACTTTGACAGCGGTGGTGGAGGCCCGATCCAAGGCTTCGTCGGTTATCCTCGACACCGAAAACCTCACCGAAGAGAACTTGAAGGCTTTCCAAGCGGCTCAAAATGAAATGTCGGGTGCATTATCGCGCTTGTTGGTTACGGTTGAGCAATATCCCGACCTGAAAGCCAACCAAAACTACCTTGACCTCCAGTCGCAACTCGAAAGCTGCGAAAATTCCATCGCCAACGCCCGGAGACAGTTTAACGAAGCGGTGCAAAGTTACAATACCTATATTCGTAAGTTCCCCACCAACATCATTGCCGGCATTTTTGGCTTTGACAAGAAACCCTATTTTGAGGCCTCGGAAAGTGCTCAAGAGGCACCTGATGTGAAAAACCTCTTTGAATAGTTTATGTTGAGACATACTGGTGGAATAAGCCTGCATAGAAGTGATAAGGTGAGACAAAACAAAAAAACAGCCTCGTGAGGCTGTTTTTTCTTGGTACCGAAGGCCGGGATCGAACCGGCACGAGTGTTACCTCATCGGTTTTTGAGACCGACGCGTCTACCTATTCCGCCACTTCGGCATGGTTCGGTTGCTGGTTTCTTTCGTGAAACGCGGCTGCAAAAATACGGAAAAAATCATTCACCGCAAGGCTCTTGTGAAAAAAATCTGATTTTTACCTTGTCCGCTCAAAGAAAATGCCTAATTTTGCAGCCCGAACAACAACAAAATATTCTTCAACATGTCAGGAAGATTTGTTTCCATTTTTGCGGGTAGGGCTACAAGTGAGTTAGGCGCGAAGATCGCCGAAGCTTATGGTGCCGAATTGGGCAAGTCGTCGGTGGTTGTCTTCTCCGATGGCGAATTTCAGCCTTCATACGAAGAGAGTATCCGTGGCCGCCATGTGTTCATCGTGCAGTCGACCATGCCTTCTACCGATAACCTCATGGAACTGCTGCTGCTGATTGACGCGGCCAAGCGTGCTTCGGCCCACAAGATCATAGCTGTGATTCCCTATTTCGGATGGGCCCGTCAGGACCGCAAGGACCAACCGCGTGTGAGCATAGGCTCTAAATTGGTTGCCAACCTCTTGGTTGCCGCTGGTGTCAACCGTATCATTACACTCGACCTCCATGCCGACCAAATCCAAGGCTTCTTCGACATCCCTGTGGATGCGCTTTATGCCTCTTCACTCTTCATCGACTATATTAATAAGATGCAAATTGATGATTTGCTGATGGCGTCTCCCGATGTGGGCGGCTCAAAACGCGCTTCGGCTTACGCCAAGCGTCTCGGATGCGACTTGGCCATCTGTCACAAGCAACGCTCGCGTGCCAATGTGGTCGACAGCATGACCCTTATCGGCGATGTGAAGGACAAGAATGTCGTTCTCGTCGACGATATCATCGATACCGCAGGCACTATTGTTAAGGCGGGTCAGCTTATTATGGACAATGGCGCCAAGAGCGTGCGTGCCTTTGCCACCCACGCCATGTGCAGCGGTCCCGCCATGGAACGGCTCGACAATTCGGTGTTCAGCGAAGTCGTGGTCACCGACTCCATCCCGTTGCCCGAAAACGCCTCCAAGAAAATCCATGTGGTCAGCACGGCGGCCTTGTTTGCCGATGTCATTCACCGCGTGGAATCGTACGAATCCATCAGTTCATTGTTCAAATAACCGTCGTGTAGAGACGCATCACATGCGTCTCAACAACAAACCAGCAAAAACAGAGACGCATCACATGCGTCCCCCAAACAAAAAGAATAAAAACAGAGACACCTTTGAAGTGTCTCTACCAATAACAAACAAATAATCAACAAATTAAAATCAAACACAATGAAAACTGTATCATTGAGCGGTTCTCTTCGCGAGAACGTAGGGAAAAAGGATACTAAGGCTTTGCGTAAAGCCGAAATGGTTCCATGTGTCATGTATGGCAGCGGCGAGCAGCAAATGCACTTCGCCACCTCAGAGAAGAATTTCAACAAGATCCTCTTCACGCCTGAGACTTACATCATCGATTTCGATGTCAATGGCAAGACCTACAAGACCATCCTTCAGGACATCCAGTATCACCCTGTGACTGACAAAGTGCTGCACGCCGACTTCCTCATCGTGAAGGAAGAAAATCCGATTACCGTTACCCTGCCCATCACCCTCGAAGGTTCGGCTGCCGGTGTCATGCGTGGCGGCAAACCCAAGATGGGTATCAAGAAGGTCAAGGTCAACGGCCTGATCAAGGACCTGCCCGACTATGTGAAAATCAACATCAGCGACGTGAACATCAACGAAGCCATCAAGGTGAAGGATTTGAGCATTGAGAATGTGACACCCGTCACCCCCGGCTACACCGTTATCTTTGCCGTCAACGCTGCCCGCGGCACTGCTGCCACCGAAGAAACGGAAGAATAATTCAAAGGAATTGATACGACAAGGCCGTCTTCGGACGGCCTTTTTTGTAGGTAATCCCCGTGGCCAAAATTGTATGGCTGTCACACCGTGGCAGCCCCCCTCCAAAATAAATTGTTATGTATTTATTTAATAGTATCTTTGCGCGGCTTTTCTCCAGAGAAAAACATAACGAACCTGACGAAATGAAATACCTGATAGCCTGCTTGGGAAATATCGGCGCCGAATACGCCGAAACCCGACATAACGTCGGTTTCAAGATTGCCGACCGCCTTGCGAAGGACTTGGAAGGCTCTTTCACCACCAACCGCTTGGCCCAGACATCGGAGCTGCGATACAAGGGCAGAACCCTGCTTGTCATCAAGCCGACGACCTATATGAACCTGAGCGGCAAGGCAGTAAAATACTGGCTGCAGCAGGAGAAGATACCCATTGAAAATCTGCTGGTTGTCAATGACGACATCGCCTTGCCTTTGGGTACATTGCGCCTGCGCAAACAGGGTGCCGACGGCGGCCACAACGGTTTGACCGACATTATTGAAAAACTTGGAACCAATGTATTCTGCCGCGTTCGTTTCGGCTTGGGCGACGACTTCCCGCGTGGCCGTCAGGTGGACTTTGTTCTGGGTCAATGGAAGCCTTCAGAAGAACCTATCGTTGACCAAAAGTGCGACGAGGCCGTCGAAATCATCAAGAGTTTCGTCACGCAAGGTCCTGACAGGACGATGAATTTGTTTAATAAGAGGTGATGTTTTAAGTATACTTACCTTGCATAAAGTACATAGAAGAACCTTTTTACACAGATTATATTTTTGGCTATCAAGCCATAAAAATCCACTTATATAGCCAAAATAATCATCATTTTTGGCTATATGGCATAAATAATTGACCCTGATAGCCAAAAATATTGCGAGCAAAGCGAAACAATCCAGAAATGTTTTTAGTCCGGATTGCTTCGCTTTGCTCGCAATGACGCAGTGCGTGTCGTGTGTGTGGCGTCTTTATGACTCTGCTTCCCTGGCTTTCATGTCTTTCAAGGAGCCTTCAAAAATGTCGAACCTGACAAAGCGGCATTCCAAAGGGCCGTTCCAAACGGGTATTTTGGCACTGGGCTTCAGCCCGATATGGCGCAGGGCCACGGCATCGTCGGTGATGAGCCAACACTGGAAGCCTTTGAAGTTGTGTTTCAGTGTGTGGCCGATTTCTTCATAGAGCGAGTCGATGTCATCTTCTTCGAGGCGGTCGCCGTAGGGCGGGTTGATGATGACTATGCCGCCGCCTTCGGGTGGGATGAGGGCGTGCATATCTTTCTTCATCAGGTGGATGTCGCGTTGCAGATGGGCGTAGCTGATGTTGCTTTCGGCGATGGACACGGCTTTGGGCGAGCGGTCGGAGGCCCAAATCTCGTGGTCGAAGTCGCAAATCTTGGCGTCGGCTTCAGAACGGATTCGCTGCCATAGCTCGGGGTCGTAGTCATCCCATTTCATGAAGCCGAACTCTTTACGGTAGTAGCCCGGCGGGATTTTCATCGCATACATGGCCGCTTCGATGGGCAGGGTGCCTGAGCCGCACATGCAGTCGAGGAAGTTGCAGTCGGCTTTCCATCCTGAAAGTTGGATGAGGCCGGCGGCCAGCACTTCGTTCATCGGGGCCTTATCGACTTGCTTGCGGTAACCACGGTGGTGCAGGCTCTCGCCGGAGCTGTCGAAAAGCAGGGTTGCCTTGTCTTCGCGAATATGCAGGTTGATGCGCAGGTCGGGGTTCAGCGTGTTAATGCTGGGACGCATGCCGTACACATCGCGGAACTGGTCGACGATGGCATCTTTCACCTTGAGGCCGGCATACTGTGAGTGGGTGAAGAAACGGCCACTCGTTACCGCATCGATACAGAAAGTCTGGTCGGAGCGGATGAGCTGTAACCAGTTGATTTCCTGCACCTTTTTATACAGGTCTTCGGGGGTCTTGGTGAAGAAGTTCTTGAAAGGCTTCAGCACTTTGAGCGCGGTGCGCACTTCATAATTAATACGGTACATCAGTTCTTTGTTGCCTTCGCAGAGCACGGCACGGTGCATCAGTCGAACATTCTTTGCTCCTAATGCCTTGATTTCAGCGGCCAGCACTTCCTCAAGTCCGGCTGCGGTCTTTGTGATGAGTTGGTAGTTGTCTTCCATGATAATTGGGCATGTCGAAATCGTATGGTTCCGCCAAAACCAGAGTTTTCAACGGAGTTAAATACGGCTTGAAATTTGCGGCAAAGATATTGTTTTTGTCGGTTTCGTGCAAATTTACTACTTTTGCAGCCGCTTTCCTAACATGCAGAGTAACATACCGCAACGGAGGTTTGCATTTACAATAATATCAACCATGAAAGAAGTCAGAGTAAGATTTGCCCCCAGCCCGACGGGCCCTTTGCACATCGGGGGTGTGCGCACGGCTTTATATAACTACTTGTTTGCCAAGAAGAACGGCGGCAAAATGATCCTCCGCATTGAGGATACCGACCAGACCCGCTTCGTGCCGGGTGCCGAAGAATACATCGTCCAATCGCTTGACTGGTGCGGCATTAAGTTCGACGAGAGCGACTATGTAGGCGGTGATTTCGGCCCTTACAAGCAGAGTAACCGCAAACACCTTTATAAACAATACAGTGACGAGCTCTTGGCCAAAGGCTGCGCCTACATCGCCTTCGACACCGCCGAGGAACTCGAACACTACCGCAAGGAGGCTGAGGCCAACAAGCAGACCTTTATCTACAACTGCCAAAGCCGTAAGAACCTTCGTAATAGCTTGACAATAAGCAAGTTGGAAGTTGACAAACTCATCGCCGACGGCACTCCCTACACGGTGCGCTTTATGATTCCAGAAGACCGCGAGATTGTCATGCACGACCTCATCCGTGGCGAGGTGAAGGTGCAGGCCAACACCCTTGACGACAAGGTTTTGTTCAAGTCGGACGGCATGCCCACCTATCATTTGGCCAACATTGTCGACGACCACCTGATGAAGATCAGCCATGTTATCCGTGGCGAGGAATGGTTGCCTTCAATGCCACTTCATGTCATGCTGTATGAGGCCTTCGGCTGGGAAGCACCTCAATTTGCCCACCTGCCCTTGCTGCTCAAACCCGATGGCAACGGCAAGCTCAGCAAACGCGATGGCGACCGCCTCGGCTTCCCCGTATTCCCGATGTATTGGGTCGATCCGAAGACTGGTGACACGGCTATGGGTTACAAACAGTCGGGCTACTATCCAGAGGCTTTCATCAATATGCTGGCGTTGTTGGGCTGGAACCCGGGCACCGAGCAGGAAATCTTCACTATGGACGAGCTTATTCAAGCTTTCTCGCTCGAGCGTTGCAGCAAGAGCGGTGCCAAGTTCAATGTGGAGAAAACCAAATGGTTCAACCATGAATGGCTCATGCGCAAGTCCAATGAAGAAGTTGGGATGGACTATCAAGTTTGGCTGAAAGCCGAAAAAGGCATAGATGTTCCGCTCGATTTTGCCGTGAAAGTGGCTGGTTTGGTGAAAGATAGAGTCAACTTTGTGAAAGAAATTTGGGATCAGAGTTTCTTCTTCTTTGAGGCTCCGACGGAGTATGACCCCGTGACGGTGAAGAAGCGTTGGAAGGAGAACTCGGCTGAAACCATGCTCAAAGTGAAGGAAGTCATCAACGGTATCGAGGATTTCAGTTTGGCCAATATCGACGAGACCCTGAATAACTGGATTACCTCCAATGAGTTGAATATGGGCCTTGTGATGAACGGCCTCCGCCTGATGTTGGTGGGTGCCGGCAAAGGTCCTCACATCGGCGAAATCCTTGAACTCTTGGGCAAGGAAGAAACCTTGAAACGCATCGATGCTGGAGTTAAAATTTTAGGATAGAGTCGCAAAACCTACTGAGTCTTATTGTTGTACATTGAGCCCAATTGTTGCCGCCGGGTAGTTTTCCGGTTCAGCTGACTTCTTTTGGCATCATTAGGTTTGATGTTTCAAAAAACAAAATATGAAAAAATCCGTTAAAATACCGCTTATCGCTATCGGTAGCATAATATGCGTGTTGTTATTGGCACTCCTATTGGTTTCGCCCATTGCGAAGAGCTATATCGAAAAACACGACAAAGAACTGATTGGCCGTGAGTTGAGTATTGGGAAGCTATGGGTCAATGCGCTTTCTGGAACAGCCAAAATCGATGACCTGACACTTTACGAAGACGATGACTCGACTCCTTTTTTGAGTTTCGACCATTTTGAGACCAAAATCAAGATGTTGGATTTGTTTCACAACCGCCTTTGGGTGAAACGGGCGCTGCTCTCGGGCTTGAAGGTCAATGTGGAGCAGGACCGTACTTGGTTCAATTTCAACAGTATGATTGAGCATTTTGCTTCCGGTGAAACCGAAGAGAAGAAAGAGCCTTCCGGTTTCGGAATGATTTTCAACGACATCAAAATTGACAAAAGCAGTATCCGATATGCAGATTTGGCCATCGGAAGCGAGTTTAATTTGCGTGATATCTCCATCCGTATCCCTTTCGTCGATATGTCGGACATGAAGACGGATGTCGGCCTCGACCTAAGCCTCGCCGATAGTGCTACGCTGCATACCGAACTGAAGCTTTCCGAAAATATCGAGAAATATTCTGTCAAATTGAAAATCAATTATTTAAATATTGATATCATCGAACCTTATTTGCAACAGATGATGGCGGTGGATTCGTTGCAAGGCCGCCTCTCCTTGGATATCTCGGCTGAGGGACACACCGAACACATTCTCGACTTTGATATGACGGGTGAGATTGTCCTCAACGACCTATCGCTGAACGACAGCATTGGCAACAGTTTGGGTCATATTGATTCCATTCGGGCGGACATTGGGCATTTCAACCTGAATCATAATTTGCTGTCATTGAACAGTTTGCATCTTTCAGGATTGACCTCTGCCTATATTGTCCAAGCTGACAGCACCACCAATTTCGACCTACTTCTCGGCCGTATGAATCATCGTGACACAACGGTCTTTGAGGCCGCCATCGATACGGTGGTGCCGGAAATTGATCCAGTGCAAAAGCGGAAGCCTCTTTCCCTCGACATTGGCGAACTGAAATTATCCCACATCAATTTGGTCTATCATGATTATACTTTGTCGGACAACTTCCGTTACGAGCTTTCCGACATCAGCATTGCCTCCGAGCATTTCACTCTTTTTGGCAACAATACCGTGCGTTTGGAAGCCCTGTTGAACAAAGTGGGGCGGCTCAACCTGCTTTGGCAGGGCAACCTCAGCGGATTGGAGAACCACGACCTCACCCTGATGATGAGCAATGTGAAAGTTGCTGATTTCTCGCCCTATGCACAACGCCTGTTTGGCTATTCGCTTGAAAACGGCACCCTGTCGTTCCAGAGCCAGAACAAGATTGTTGACGGTAACATTAATGGTATCAATAAGTTGCAGATTGCCTCTCCTGCGGTGGGCGACAAACTGAAAGGGTTCAATCCGCAGTATCAGAAAATCCCGTTGAAGCTCGGTATTTATCTGCTCACCGACAAGCGCGACAATGTCAGCATTGACCTTCCGGTTTCGGGCAACCTCAACGACCCGCAGTTTTCCTACCGTAAAGCCTTGTTGAAGGTTTTCGGTAACCTGCTGGTCAAAGTGGTGTCTGCACCGTTCTGTTTGTTCTCTGACGATAATGATATTCAGTATATTCCATTCGATGTCCTTCAATCCGATTTCTCGGCGGAGGAATACACAATGATTGACAATGTGGCGGCCACTTTGTATGCACAACCCAATTTGAGCATCGTACTTGAGGCACGGGTGAATTACGAAGAAACCGTCAAACGCCTGTGCAACTTGCAGTTACAGCGTGATTATTATCTCTTCCAACATCCTGATATCGATTCCACGGGCATTGACTTCCTCACCAATGAAGCAATACGGTCAATCAAACTGAACGACAAAAATTTATGCCAATTTGCCAAACAACTTTCCGAGGAGGAAAATGTCCGTTCCGGGAAAGAGGTGTCATTAGTTGCTTATTCGGTCTATCATGAAAAGTCTGAGGCCATTGTTCCTCAATTGATAGATAGGCGTAACGAAATATTATCCAGCTACTTGCAGAAAACGAAAGGCTTGTCTGTGGAACAGGTTTCCGTTACGAGTGTCGATGAGGGGCAACTCCGGGCTTTTCAAGGAGCTTCCCGCTACATGCTGCATGTGATGGTGCACGAGGAAATTGGAGAATGAGGTTCTTATTGGACCATCAACCGACGGGTGGCAACGCCTTTCTTTGTTACGATGTTGATAACATAAATTCCTGAAGGGTAATTGTTTGTGACCAGCAAGAACTGTTTGGCTCCATTGACCTCGTGTTGGTCTATGGTCTGTCCCATAAGGTTGGCCACCATGATGTGTTGGATATCGTCGTCGGCCATTAGGGTAACGGCGTCTTTTGTTGGGTTGGGATAGAGAGCCACAGCCACAGCCACGGTTTCTTGTTCGGGCACCGAATAATTGTTGGGCCCTGCCAGAGTGGCCACCAGCCCTAAATTGAGTTCCGTGAAGCGCTTCGACTGTTCCAAATTATTGACACTCAGTCCTAAAACATCTTGTCGGGTGTGGATGAAAGGCGAACTGGCATGTACATCCTCAAAGGGGTGCACGGCAGGATAGCCGTTGCGATTGAAGGAAGAATAGTCGCTGTCGCCCCATTGCAGCCAAGCCTGCCGTATGGGCATGTCGGGGAAGTAGATGTGGCTAAAGTTGAAGACATAGTTGCCGATGAGCGAGTCCTGCCCTGTGTACATTAGATGGACATGGATGTCGGAGCCTTCTTCGAGGTAGCCTGTCATGTCGAGGTTGAAATAGCCGACGATGTTCATGCCTTGTGCGGCACAGTCGGCCGCATAGGCCGCGCTACCCACAAGGCCGATTTCTTCGGCGCACCAGTTGGCGTAGATGATGGTTCGGTCGAAGGTGTAACGACTTAATAATCTGGCTGTTTCAAGGATGCCAGCCACACCGGAGGCATTGTCATCGGCACCGGGCGAGCGTATGGTGTCGGGGTCGGCACCGTCGGAATTCCATGAGTCGTAGTGGGCCCCACAGATAACGAATTCACTGGGAGTCTTGGTGCCCCATTGCACGGCGAGGATGTTGTCGGCGGTCTCGATGTTGATGTTAGGCACGGGAAAATCATGTAGCATGACCGTATCGACACCGAATTCTTGGTAACGGCTTATGAGCCAGTCTTGTACCTCCCAGATATAGCGGCTGTCGAAACGACGTGAGTGGTACGAGCTCAGATGACAGATGTTGGATTCGATACTGTCAACCGAGACGGAGTCCATCATGGCGCGGATTGTCGGGTTTTCAGTATCAATCACGGGATAGGTGTGCTCATAGAGATGTGGTGTCTGCGCGAAGGCGGCGAGGCTGAGCAGCAAAGTCAGTACAAGTAGGGTTGCTTTTTTCATGGTTTTTTCTTTTGTGTCGGCGTTTCGCCGCTCAGCGACCTTGGTTTTCTGCCTTAATTTGGGCCACTTGGGCTTGTCGAAGAGGCCGACTTATAGATTATAATCCTTTCACATGCGGTTTCCCCGCGATAAAATCTTTCAAATAGAACGGCTCGAAATAGGCCACATCGACAAACTGTTGCTTTTGCAGCGACTGTTCGGCTAAAAAACGCATATATGCCGCCGAAGGCTTGAAACCGTCAATGATAATGATATTAGGTTGATTTTCAAATAGTTTAGTTAGTTTTGGTGCGCCATCGCCAAAGAGCCAGAGACGGTGGTCTTTGCACAAGTCCTCAAACGAGTTTTCGTCCATGACCATAGCGGCTGTATCGTTGATTTTCTGCAAGTTGGTGTCGAAGACCGAGGCATACACTTCCATGCGGCGGGCGTCGATCATGGGGATGAGCAGGTCGTTTTCGCCCAGTTGTCCGCTCAGTTTCTCCTTCATCCCGTGTGTCATCGCCTCCAAGGTGTCGATAGCCATCAGGGGCAGGTCGGCGGCATAGCAGAGGCCCTTGGCGACGCTCACGCCGATACGCAGACCCGTATAGGAGCCCGGCCCCCTGCTCACGGCCACGGCATCGAGTTGTTTGTAGTCGATACCGGCTGTTTCCATTACCTCGCGGATAAAGTTCGTAATCTTCTCGGAATGAGCGTTTTGACCCTCTGTTTCGCGTATGGCTAAAGTGCAGCAGGCCGAGTTGAGCGCCACCGAACATACGGGCGTAGCCGTTTCCAAACACAGTATCATATCGTTCAGTTTTTATGGGGCAAAAATATGAAAAATCGATTGTAAAAAATACACCTGTTTATTAATTTAAAAATAAAATTGGTAAAACTCAATAATTTCTTATTTTTGCATGACTAATATGCCTTTTTAGGCGATTTTGTATATGATTGAAATTAAGTTCGTTAAGCAATATTGATGGGACTTAGGAGGCGAAGCTGTATCATGACGGAAACTAACATTTTCATATCGAAAGCTACCCAACGCAATTGGGACAAACTGAAAAACAACGGCTCTGACCGTTTGACGCGACGAGCCAACAAGAGCCGTTCGCAAAAGATCATCATGCCCGAAGGCTATGTGATGGCGGGAAGTTTGCCACATTTTGTGGAAGACTTGAGTGCTGAGCGGTATCCTATCGATAGCTTGGTGTTTACGCTGTGTGCCATGTATTTGGAGCATAACAAAGTGAATGGGGCCAACAAAAGCCGCTTCTTCGAGGAATACGCACATCACCAACGCCTCGACCTGAGTGTGCCGCGCCAGATCCTGAAAAACCGACAAGACGATTGGCTGGGGTTCGTTTACCAGTCGCTGACGGCAGAGGGCAGCCGTATTCTGAAAGGATTATATTACACCAAGCCGTTGATTGTCAATGAAATGTTATCCGACATCCGCATCCTCGAAGGGGAAAAGCTACTCGACCCCTGCTGTGGCAGTGGCATCTTCCTGCTCAAAGCGGAGCACGCACAGATGGAACAACTCTTCGGTATCGACAACGACCCGCTTGCGGTGATGATTGCCAAGGCCAACCTGATGGTCAAGTTCAATGAATCATCGGTTTATCCACAAATCTATCAATTGGACTTTCTGCTCCATGCGGACACGGCGTTGGGCGATTTGCGCTTCGACTACATCGTAACCAACCCACCGTGGGGCACAGAGAAGGGCCAACTTCATCACTCGGATGTCATACTCTCGAAAGAGAAAGCTTCGCTGTTCTTTACAGAGTCGTTCAAGCTATTGAAAAAGAATGGAATACAACATTTCTTGCTGCCCTCATCGCTGATGAAGATAAAAGTCCACGCCGACTTACGCCGTTTTGTAGCGCACGAGACACGCATGGAACACTTGAAGTGTTACCGAGAGCGTTTCAAAGGAGTGTTCACTGATTTTATCAGCCTGAAAGTCAGTAAGAAACAGATGTTTGAAAGTCAGAATTATTTAGTGTATGGTGCCGACAACACGGTGTCGCGCAAGGAATTTGTGCCCTTTGAGGATGATTTTTGCGCCTTCCCTATGCTCGCCGACCGCGACGAAGCCATCATCAGCAAAGTGGAGCGCCTGCGTCACGACGATTTGTCGCACAGCCAATGGGCACTGGGTATCATCACGGGAAACAATGCCAAAATGCTGAAAGACAAGCCGAAGGAAGGCTTGGATCCCATCTTTACGGGCAAGGACATCAGCAAATACGGCCTAAAAAAAGCAAGCCATTACCTTAAATATGACCGCGCCGGTTTCCAGCAGTGTGCGAAAGAAGAACTCTATCGTGCGAAAGAAAAGTTGGTTTACAGGTTCGTTTCAAGCCGGCTCTGTTTCACTTACGATGACCGGCAGCGGCTCTTTCTCAACAGCGCGAATATCCTCATCCCGGAAGTGGAGGGCATGGGCATTAAAACAGTGCTGGCGTTTCTCAATTCGTCGCTTTTCAACTTTCTGTATACCAAAAAGTTCAACGACTTGAAGATCCTGAAAGGCAACTTGTTGGCCTTGCCGTTCCCGAAGATTAGTGCAAAACGAGATGAGCAATTTGAGGCCCTCGTTAATCGAGTTTTAAAAGGTGATGCTAATGCTCAAACAGAAATTGATGCTCTTGTTTATTCTATGTATCAGTTTGAGCGTGAAGAAATAGAGATAATAAAAGACCATAAATAATTTTGCTATGATTGTAGATACCATGACGTGGGAAGAAGTAATAAGAGAACTTAGAGATGATTTTTCAAAAGAAGTTTATCCAATGATAGATTCCCGCTATGAAACAATTACCAAGCCGTTTAGGAAATTCCTTGTAAAATTCAAGCCGTCAAAATGGAAAATGTTCACCCCTTATCCATACAAATCCAAGCGTGGAAATCATTTTACTGTAGTGTTTCATTGCGATGGATATGATGAATTTAAGAAAAAGGATTATTTGCCTTCTACTTCTTTTATCCTTTTAAGATATAAAGGTTTGCCATATTGTATCGCTTATGGGGACGATAAAACGGGCGATAATTTAAAAGTATTTACATCGCATTGTATTAAACGCTATATTGAACGGGAGTTGAAAGATGAAACCGTTTCGTTTGAAGAAGCCGCAATGTTATTGATGACTTCGCACATGCAACATTATTGTATGATACAACCTAACAAGTCGCCAAAATATGAAAACAGTATCTTCGTGCAGTTTGGAAACGGTGTGCTTCTTGGAAACATAATAGGTGAAGAAGGGTCTAAGGATGTATACTATAGAACTTATCTGAGCAAGGATATTATGAAACCAAATCAGTTGAACATGATGAAAATACTTAACCGACAGACTCAAATATTAGATAAGTTGAGAATTTCTTCTACAGAATTAATGAATTTTGAATCATACATCGAAAAACATCCTGAGAATAAACATTATCTTGGTCGCTTCATTGCAGACACTTGCATGTTGAACAAAGGTATATTGAACCTATTTGGAAGTCTTGATTCCGAGGTGAATGATTTGGAAGATAATAATAGAAGTTTCCTAGATGAGTTTTTCTCGTTATTTGATATTCCTATGACATACGACGAAAACTGCAGAGAATACCGTGACGAAGACACCATCGCTTTAGGATTATATGTGATGGATTAAAAGGGTTTTTAAGCAATGAAGATATTAGTTACAGGGGGTGCCGGGTTCATCGGCTCACATACTTTAGTTGAATTAAACGCTGCCGGCCATGAGACCGTTGTTATAGACAATCTCAGCAACGCCAACCCCAAATCGATAGAGCGTGTGGCTGAGCTGACAGGCACACACATTCCCTTTTATGAGGTCGACATCCGCGACCGCGAGGGCCTAATCCGGGTCATGGAAGCCCACCGTTTCGACACCTGTATCCACTTCGCCGGACTGAAGGCAGTGGGCGAGAGCGTAGAGAAACCTTGGGAATACTATGAAAACAACCTTGGCGGTACGCTGACGCTTTTGGATGTGATGCGCCGTTACGGCTGCAAGAACATCATCTTCTCGTCGTCGGCCACCGTCTATGGAGAGCCGGCCGTCATCCCCATTACGGAGGCGTGTCCTAAGGGGCATTGCACCAACCCATACGGCCAGACCAAGAGCATGCTCGAAGAAATCATGATGGACATGCAGAAAGCCGACAAGGAATGGAATGTGGTGCTGCTGCGTTACTTCAACCCCATCGGTGCTCATCCGAGTGGTAGGATGGGGGAAAACCCCAACGGCATTCCGAACAACTTAATGCCTTATGTTACCCAAGTGGCCGTGGGCAAGCGTTCCGAACTCGGCATTTTCGGCAATGACTATGACACGCCTGATGGTACGGGTGTCCGTGATTACATCCATGTCGTGGACTTGGCTAAAGGCCATGTGGCTGCCTTGCAGGCCATTGAGAAGAAATGCGGCTGTGCCATCTACAACCTCGGCACAGGACAAGGCTATTCGGTGCTTCAGGTGGTGAAGACTTTTGAAAGTGTCAATGGCGTCAAGATTCCGTACAGTATCAAGCCGCGCAGGGCGGGCGACATTGCCACGGTATACTCCGACCCCGTCAAGGCGGAGAAGGAACTGGGCTGGAAGGCGCAGTATGGACTTGAGGAGATGTGCCGCGACTCGTGGAATTGGCAGCGGAATAATCCGGAGGGGTATTAAGAATAAAAAATTGTCAGAACTTGACATTTTTTGAAGCCACAGATCCCGTGCCGCCGCGCTGCCTTTCGCTGGAATGACATGGCTTCAAGACCCGACCGGTGGCATCGCCTCCCATGTCATTCCAGCGTGGACATTTGTGTTGGAGGGAATCTGTGGTAGGCGGTACGGAAAACGGCGACCCTGATGTGCGGCAGCCATGGATTCCATGCCGCCGCGCTGCCTTTCGCAGGGATGACATGGCTTCAAGACCCGACCGGTGGCATCGTCTCCCATGTCATTCCAGCGTGGACATGTGCGTTGGAGGGAATCTATAGGAGGCGGATAGAATAAAAATAGTTTTTGAATGTTTAATGACAAAAAAATACAATCATGAAAGGAATAGTATTGGCAGGGGGCTCCGGCACACGGTTATACCCCATCACCAAGGGTGTCAGCAAGCAATTGCTGCCCATTTACGACAAGCCGATGGTTTATTACCCCATCAGCGCACTGATGCTTGCTGGTATCCGAGAGATCCTCATCATCAGCACCCCACAGGACTTGCCGGGCTTCAAGCGTCTGCTTGGCGACGGCTCCGACTATGGCGTTCACTTCGACTATGCCGAACAACCCTCGCCCGATGGCTTAGCACAGGCTTTCATCATTGGTGAACAATTCATCGGCGATGACTGTGCGTGCCTCGTCTTAGGCGACAACATTTTCTACGGTTCAGGCTTCACGGGTCTGCTTCGCCAAGCCGTGCGCGATGCTGAGGAGAACAAGAAGGCTACTGTTTTCGGCTATTGGGTCTCCGACCCGGAGCGCTATGGCGTGGCGGAGTTCGACAAACAAGGCAACTGCCTGAGCATTGAGGAAAAACCCAAGGAGCCCAAGAGCAACTATGCGGTGGTGGGTCTGTATTTCTATCCCAACAAGGTTGTCGAAGTGGCAAAACACATCAAGCCCTCGGCCCGTGGTGAATTGGAAATCACTACGGTGAACCAACGCTTTCTGGAAGACAAGGAATTGAAAGTGCAGGTGTTTGGTCGCGGCTTCGCATGGTTGGATACGGGCACCCACGACTCGCTAAGCGAAGCATCCACCTTTGTGGAAGTCATCGAAAAACGCCAAGGCTTGAAGATTGCCTGCTTAGAAGGCATTGCCTACCGCAACGGCTGGATTACGGAAGAGCGCATGAGACAAATTGCCCAGCCCATGGTGAAGAACGAGTACGGACAATACCTGCTCCGTGTCATCGACGAACTTAAGGAAAACATTTCCTCTGACACATTAAGGAAACCGATGTAATCCCTAAAAGGTTTCCACTACCTATTGGACATTCTTCTTCTCAAAGGCTACTGCGGGTCAGGCCTACAATGCGCACTCGTCTTTGAGTCCGTAATAAACAAATCAAAAACTTAATATTATGAACTACAAAAGAAGTATCATCATCACCGGCGGCGCGGGCTTTATCGGCAACCATGTCGTCCGCCTGTTCGTGAACAAGTATCCTGACTACAGGATCGTTAACCTCGACAAACTGACTTATGCGGGCAACCTCGCCAACCTCAAGGACATCGAGGGCAAACCCAACTATCGCTTTGTCAAGATGGACATCTGCGACTTTGACGGCGTCTATAAACTGATACAGGACGAACATATTGATAGTATCATCCATCTTGCCGCCGAGAGCCATGTGGATCGCAGTATCAAAGACCCGTTCACCTTCGCGCAGACCAATGTGATGGGCACACTGAGTTTGCTACAGGCCGCCAAGTTGTATTGGGAGAGCCTGCCCGAAAAATGGGAAGGAAAACGCTTCTACCACATCAGCACCGATGAGGTCTATGGAGCCTTGCAACTGTCTCATCCCCAAGGCATAGAGCCTCCCTTCAGCACCAAAGCCAGCAGCGGCAAGCACCATCTGGCTTACGGCGACAAGTTCTTTACCGAAGACCTGAAATATCAGCCGCACAGCCCCTACAGCGCGGCCAAAGCCTCAAGCGACCACTTCGTGCGTGCCTTCCATGACACCTACGGACTGCCCACCATCGTGACCAACTGCTCCAATAACTATGGCCCATACCAGTTCCCCGAAAAACTGATTCCGCTATTCATCAACAATATACGCCACCGCAAGCCGTTGCCCGTTTACGGCAAGGGCGAGAATGTGCGTGATTGGCTCTATGTGGAGGACCATGCCCGAGCCATCGACCTTATCTTCCACGAGGGCAAGATAGCCGAGACCTACAACATTGGAGGCTTCAACGAGTGGAAGAATATCGACCTTATCAAGGTGCTCATCAACACCGTCGACAGGCTGTTGGGCAGGAAAGAAGGCGAGGATATGGATTTGATTACCTATGTTACCGACCGCGCCGGCCACGACCTCCGCTATGCCATCGACTCAACCAAGCTCCAGAAGGAATTGGGCTGGGAGCCGAGCCTACAGTTTGAGGAGGGTATCGAGAAGACCGTCCGCTGGTATTTGGACAACATGGAATGGATGGACAATGTAACCTCCGGCGACTACAGAAAGTATTACGAAGACATGTATAAAGGAAGATAAGATGGACCGAGTAACCATCATTGACTATGACCGGATTTATAAGAACTTCATCGACGAGAAGTACTTGCACGACGGTCACGACGAATATTACTACCGCAACCTGCAAGTCAAAAAGCCCGAAGGCGGCTGGCGTCATCTGCACTCCGACGAGATTGAGCGTCTTGTGAAGAACAGCAACTCTGCCACCAACTGGGACGACATTTGGGTAACCGATGAGTTCGACACCAACATGATCCGCAACAACCACTTCTTCGGCATGGTGCGCATAGGGCGTGTTTGCCGCAAAGTGCTGCAATACCACGATCTGCGCGTGCCCATTGGAATCACCGACAGCAGTATCATCTCCTGCGACATCGGCGACGATGTAGCCATCCACGATGTGCATTACATGGCCAATTATATCATCGGCGACAGGAGCATACTCTTCAACATACAGGAGATTTCCACTACCGATCACTCCAAATTCGGCAATGGCACCATCAAGGAAGGCGAGCCGGAGAGTGTGCGCGTGTGGCTCGAAGTGATGAACGAAATCGGGAGCCGCAAGATCATGCCCTTCGATGGCATGACGACAGCCGATGCTTATCTCTGGGCCAAATACACTGATGACACCCCGTTACAGGAACGCCTCAAGGACATCACCCAGTCCAGTGTCGATTTCCACCGTGGTTACTATGGCACCGTCGGCGAGTCGTGTGTCATCAAAAACTGCTGGATCCTGAAGGATGCCAAAGTGGGGTCGCATTGCTATATCAAAGGCGCGAGCAAACTGAAGAATGTTACCATCAACTCATCGGAAGAAGAGCCTTCGCAAATCGGCGAGGGTGTCATCTTGGTCAATGGCGTGACAGGCTATGGCTGTCGTATTTTCTACTCTGTGGTGGCCACCCGCTTCGTGTTGGGCGACAACTGCAACCTGAAATACGGAGCCCGTCTTCTCAACTCGGTTATGGGCGACAACTCCACCATCTCGTGCTGCGAGGTATTGAACAACCTCATCTTCCCCTCGCACGAGCAGCATCATAACAACTCCTTCCTCATCTCGGCTTGTGTCATGGGACAAAGCAACATGGCCGCTGGTGCCACCATCGGTTCCAACCACAACAGCCGTGCCAGCGATGGCGAGATTGTGGCCTCGAGGGGCTTCTGGCCCGGCCTTTGCTCGAGCGTGAAACATTCGTCACGATTCGCTTCGTTCACCTTGCTTAGCAAGGCCGACTATCCCAATGAACTCAACATCATGTTGCCGTTCTGTCTGGTCAACAACAACACGGCCAAGAACGAATTGGAAGTCATGCCTGCCTACTGGTGGATGTACAACATGTACGCCATTGCTCGCAACACCTCAAAATACCTCAGCCGTGACAAACGCAAGCGCAAAATACAGAACATCGAATTTGAGACCCTTGCGCCCGATACCGTTGAGGAAATCATAGAAGGCCGCAAGCTTTTGGAAGTTTGGGTCGCCAAGGCCTATCTCCGCCAGAAAGGCGAAGACCCTGAGAATTACGAATATTATGACCTCCGCGACTGCGGCAAGCAACTCCTTGACTACGAACCTGAAACCGTGAAAAGGCTGGAAGTCTTCGGCGAACACATGGAAAAAGGCAAGCGTAAGGTGCGCATTCTCAAGTCCTTGGAAGCCTATCATGCCTACGGCGACATGATTGCATACTATGCTGTAGACAATCTGTTGCATTATCTTGAGGCCCATCCGGAAACGGATATGGAGACCATCGTGAACCACATGCGAGGCAAGCGCCTCCGCAAGTGGATCAACTTGGGCGGTCAGACCATGCCTGAGGAACATGTCAACCAATTGCGTGCCGACATCCGCGACGGCGTACTCAACAATTGGGATGAGATACATCACCGTTATGACGAGTTGTGGGAGAACTATCATGAGGAAAAACTGCACCACGCCTACTTCTCGCTGATGTTCCTCTACAAGAACGAGACCGACGTACTCAGCGAAGAGATGTGGCACGAGAACCTTGATAAGGCTGTTTGTATCCAGCAATACATCTGCGATCAAGTGTATGAGAGCCGCAAGAAAGACTACGATAACGAGTTCCGCAACACCACCTTCCGTAACGAAGCCGAAAAGAAGGCCGTCATCGGCGAGATTGACAAGGTGTTGTTCATCAAGCAGATCCGCAAGGAAACGGAGGAATTTGTGCAATTAATCCAAAAATACAGAAACACCCATTGATCCGTTGAGACACGCCACGGCGCATCTCCACCAACCGACATTTTAACAATAAACAACCATGAGAGTCATTATAGAAAAAAACTACGACGCCTTGTCGCGTTGGGCTGCCAACCACATTGTGGATCGCATTACGGCGTTTAAGCCGACCGCAAAGAAACCATTTATCTTAGGCCTCCCCACCGGCTCCACGCCGATAGGGACTTATAAGGAGTTAGTGCGCCTCTTCAAGAAAGGTAGGGTCTCTTTCAAGAATGTGGTTACCTTCAACATGGACGAATATGTCCGTATTCCCGAAGACCACCCAGAGAGTTACCACAGCTTCATGTTGAACAACTTTTTCAGGCATATCGACATCAAGAAGGAGAACATCAACATTCTCAACGGCAATGCCGAAGACCTCGAAGCCGAATGTGCGCGTTATGAAGCCAAGATTAAGAGTTACGGAGGCATTGACATCTTCATGGGCGGTATTGGTCCTGACGGACACATCGCTTTCAACGAGCCGGGCAGCAGCCTGACCTCGCGCACTCGTGTGAAAACCCTCACTTCCGACACCATCATTGCCAATTCGCGCTTTTTCGAGAACGACATCAACAAAGTGCCGAAAACAGCGCTTACCGTGGGTGTGGGCACCGTTATGGACAGCCGTGAGGTGATGATTTTGGCCAACGGTCACGGCAAAGCCCGTGCTTTGGCGCACGCCATCGAAGGAGCCGTCAGCCAGATGTGGACCGTCAGCGTGCTGCAAATGCATCCGAAGGGTATCATTGTCTGCGATGATGCGGCCTGTGATGAACTTAAATACGGAACGGTCAAATACTTTAAGGACATCGAAAAGAATAATATTTGATTTTTTTGGGAAGCAAATCTGATATGAATTTTTCATCAATTGATTGCTCGTTTCACTCGCAAAGTGCAAAGCAACAAAGGATCTAACCTGTCGGCAAGTCCCGATAAGGGTCCGCCGAACGTTTATTTGGAGAGAAGATTTGTATTAGATTTGTACAAGATTAGTTTCTAAAACTCTAAAAATACCATGAAAAATTTTGCAATTATCGGCGTGGGCGGCTTCATAGCCCCGCGCCACCTGAAAGCCATCAAAGACACGGGCAATACCCTTGTCTCCGCTTACGACAAGAACGACAGCGTGGGCATTATGGACAGCAGCTTCCCCAAGGCAGCCTTCTTCACCGAGCAGGAGCTCTTCGACCGTCATAACACCAAGTTGAAGGACGAAGGTAAGCAGATTGACTATGTGAGTGTCTGCACCCCCAACTACTTGCACGACGCTCATACGCGCTATGGTTTGCGCCTCGGTGCTGATGTCATCTGCGAGAAGCCCCTTGTGCTCAACCCTTGGAATATTGATGCCCTGCAAAAAGTGGAGGAACGCCAGGAGCATAAAGCTTATACCATCCTCCAACTCCGAATGCACGACAAAATTGTCGCCTTGAAGAAAAAAGTCGACCAAGGCCCCAAGGATAAAATTTATGACATCGACCTGACCTACATCACCGCTCGCGGCAATTGGTACTATGCCTCGTGGAAGGGCGATATCAACAAGAGCGGCGGTGTCGCTACCAACATTGGTGTGCACTTCTACGACATGTTGAGCTGGATTTTCGGGGATGTGCAGAAGAATATCGTCCATGTGGCCTCGCACGACCGTGTGGCGGGTTATTTAGAACTGAAGCGTGCCCGTGTTCGGTATTTCCTCAGCATTAATGCCGACACCCTGCCGGAAAACGCCGTGGAAGGCGAGAAGCGCACCTACCGCACCATCACGATTGACGGTGAGGAGTTTGAGTTCAGCCAAGGTTTCACCGAGTTGCACACCAAGAGCTACGAAGAGATTCTGGCAGGCCGTGGTTTCGGCATCGAGGAGGCACGACGGTGTATCAACATCGTTTACGAGATCCGCAACGCCAAGCCTGTCGGCCTCATCGGTGACTATCATCCCATGGCGAAGCTTCCGTTGAGCGGGCATCCGTTTGGGTGGAAATGATCTTGAGCCTCCTCTGTCATTCCTTATAATTTCCATACTGTCGCTCTGCCTACTGCAAGGAAGACATACTTTCAGAAACCTCCAAAAATTTAGAAAGAAGACAAAACTATACTATATAATGAAAGAGACTAAAATCTGTGTCATAGGTCTGGGCTATGTGGGGCTGCCCCTTGCCCGGCTGTTTTCAACGAAGTTCGAGACCATCGGTTTCGACATGAACCAAAGTCGTGTGGATGCCCTTATGTCAGGCCATGATGACACCCTTGAGGTGGCCGATGACCTGCTACAGGAGGCCATCCATAACAACGGTTTTCTCTGCACCACCGACCTTGAAGCCATCAAAAAGTGCAACTTCTATGTCGTTGCCGTGCCCACTCCCGTTGATGCCGACAACCGTCCCGACCTCAAGCCCCTTTGGGATGCTTCAGAGACCTTAGGTAAGGTCATCAGCAAGGGCGATGTAGTGGTCTACGAATCAACAGTCTATCCCGGTGTTACCGAGGAAGAGTGCCTGCCCGTCGTGGAGCGTGTCAGTGGATTGAAGTTTAATGTTGACTTCTACGCCGGTTATTCTCCTGAAAGAATCAACCCCGGCGACAAGCAGCACACCGTTGAGAAGATCAAGAAGGTAACCTCAGGTTCCACACCTGAGGTGGCCGACTATGTGGATGCCGTCTATAACAGTGTCCTCGTCAACGGCACGCACAAAGCGCCGAGCATCAAGGTGGCCGAGGCCTCAAAGATTATCGAGAACTCACAACGCGATGTCAACATCGCCTTCATGAATGAGCTGGCCAAGATATTCAATGCTATGGACATCGATACGCACGATGTTATTGAAGCCGCATCATCCAAGTGGAACTTCATCAAGTTGAGTCCCGGCCTCGTCGGTGGCCATTGTATCAGTGTCGACCCGTACTATCTCATCCAGAAGGCTCAGGTCTATGGTGTGCTGCCCCGTATCATGCATGCATCCAGGAGACTAAACGACGGCATGGGAGCCTATGTGGCCAACCAGACCATCAAGTGCATGAACAAAAAGGGCGTGATGGTGAAGAACGCCAGAATCCTCATTCTCGGTATCACCTTTAAGGAGAACTGCCCCGACATCCGCAACACCAAGGTGGTGGACATCTACTACACATTGCATGAGTACACCCCAAATATCACTGTCTTTGATCCTTGGGCCAACCCTGAGCATGTGTTTCAAGAGTATGGCGTAACGGTTACCAACGAAGCCCCGACCACGCAATTTGATGCGGTTATCCTCGCCGTGGCGCATAATGAATTCCTCGACAAGGATGTTAAGGTCTTCGCAAAGGAAGGTGGAGTCATCTATGATGTGAAGGGAATTTTGCCGCGTGAAATTATTGATGGAAGACTATAACGCACTTTGCGTCACGGCGAGGTGTGAAGCATTCCGGACAATAAGTTTATACTTTAGGCTTCGTCGTGCCTCCTCGCAGTGACGACGTCGAAAGACTAAAAAATCAATTAAAATGAATATAGCAGTTGCCGGAACCGGCTATGTCGGTTTAAGTATTGCCACTTTGTTGGCGCAACACAACCATGTTACCGCTGTAGATGTCATCCCTGAGAAGGTTGACCTCATCAACCATAAAAAGTCGCCCATTCAGGATGAATACATCGAGAAATATCTGGCTGAGAAAGACCTCGACCTGACGGCCACCTTAGACGGCGCAGCAGCTTATCGCAATGCCGAATTTGTTGTCATCGCTGCGCCCACCAATTACGATCCGCAGAAGAACTTTTTCGACACCAGCCATGTGGAGGAGGTCATCGACCTTGTGCTGAGTGTCAACCCTAATGCGGTGATGGTCATCAAGAGCACCATCCCCGTGGGTTACACCCGCAGTCTCTATGTGAAGTATGCCGCCAAAGGCGTGAAACAGTTCAATCTGCTTTTCTCGCCTGAGTTCTTGCGCGAGAGCAAAGCCCTTTACGACAACCTCTACCCAAGCCGAATCATCGTGGGTTGTCCGAAGCAAATTGAGGGCTATGATGTAGAGAATGAGGCCATCCGTAAAGTGATGGGAGTCGATTTGGCAGAAAAAGCCAAGGTTTTTGCCTCCTTGCTACAGCAAGGTGCCATTAAGGAGGATGTCCCCGTCCTTTTCATGGGCATGAAGGAGGCTGAGGCCGTGAAACTCTTCGCCAATACTTACCTCGCTTTGCGCGTGAGCTATTTCAATGAGTTGGACACCTATGCCGAGGTAAAGGGTCTCAACACTCAGGCCATCATCGACGGCATTTGCCTCGATCCGCGCATAGGCAGCCATTACAACAATCCTTCGTTCGGCTATGGCGGCTACTGTTTGCCCAAAGACACCAAGCAGCTGTTGGCCAACTACGAAGATGTGCCCGAGGAGCTTATCCGCGCCATTGTGGAGAGCAACCGCACCCGCAAGGACTTCATCGCCGATCAGGTGCTGAAGAAAGCAGGGTATTACGATTACTTCGACCAAGGCCAGTACAACGCCGCCAGTGAGCGCCATTGTGTCATTGGGGTGTACCGCCTGACGATGAAGTCGAACAGCGACAACTTCCGTCGGAGCAGCATTCAGGGCGTGATGAAACGCATCAAGGCCAAAGGTGCCGAGGTCATCATCTACGAGCCGAACCTGCCCGATGGCTCTACATTCTTCGGTTCGTTGGTGGTCAACGACATGGCGCGTTTCAAGGCCATGAGTCAAGCCATCATCGCCAACCGGTATGACAACATCCTTGACGATGTGAAAGAGAAAGTATATACCCGTGATATTTTTAAGAGAGACTGATGTTTAACGAAATTAATCCTTCCTATTTTGACGGCACTTGGGATTTTGAGAAGACCGAGCATGCCATCCTGAACCTTTGTAAAAACCTTGACCGTTATGCCCACAAGCTGACATTGGAAGAGCTACAGGCCGACCCGCGTTGCGCCAGAATTCCCAACCTGAGTCTCGACACCGTGCAAGCTGTCATCCGCGACATGGAAGCCAAGCTCAAGCGAGGTATCACGCCCATTGAGAACGCGGTAATCTACCATACCGGGCCTCATCATGACGACATCATGCTGGGCATTATGCCATTCATCAACAGGCAGTTGCGGTCGCCATTGAACCATGTTCATTTTGCCATTATGACTTCGGGTTACCACTCCGTTACCGACACCTTCCTCAAGGAGGCCCTGCAAGACACTTTGGACTACTTGCACCAAGGTCGTATCGAGATGGTGAATTACCCCGACTTCTTCGAGAAGGGCTACCGCTTCAAACAGGAAAAGGACATCCATCATTACCTCGACAATGTGGCCCGCAAGGACCCTGACGAGATACGGCGCGGCTTCTGCCACCGTATCCTGCGTGACGCCGTGGGATTGTGGGGGCTGAAAAGCGTTGGCGACATAGAAGTGCGGTTCCAGACGGAAATCGAAAACCTTGTGAAGGGGCAGGCCAATAGTGCTGAGATCAAGAAACTCAAGGGACAGATACGAGAGTTCGAGGAAGAGCTTGTTTGGGCCTATGCCGGCACCTCTTTGACCAACATCCATCATCTGCGGCTGGGGCTGTATGAAAGTGGGTCTTCTCGACAGAACCAAGAACCGCAAATCCCTGACCGTCAGCGCGATGTCGATCCTATCCTCGACCAGTTGCGTGAGATAAAACCCAATGTCATCACCGTGGCCATCGACTCGGAGGGCATGGGTCCCAACACACACTACAAGGTCATGCAGAGCATTGCCGAGGCCGTCAGGCTGTGGAGCGCGGAAACCGACCTCAGCCAACTGAGGATTTTCGGCTACCGCAATGTGTGGTCGACCTTTCTTCCTGCCGAGGCCAATGTTTATGTGCCCGTGTCGCTCAACGCTTTTGCCGTCTTCGAAAAGGCCTTCAAGGACAGCTACCTCACCCAAGTCAAGGCAGAATTCCCCAACCCCGACTTCGACGGCCCTTTCAGCGAGCTGGCCGAAAGTATCTGGGTGAAGCAACTGAAGGACATACAGCTCATTTTGGGAAAGAACTACTTCTACGAAAGCAACCATCCGCTCATCCGCGCCACGCATGGACTGTTGTTTTTGAAAGAGATGAGGGTTGAGGAGTTTTTGGCCTTTGCGGATGAAATGAGGGAAAGAATGAAGAAAACGGCGTAAGATCATATCATGATGTTAATGTCATCATCTATGGAATTGTTATCTGCTGATTTAGAGTGTTTTATAGGAATACTACGATTTGTTTGGCGGCTGGGACTGTTTCTGAACCATTACCGTCTTGATATCATCACCTCGGTCTTAGGGTTAGCGTATATCATATTGGAGTATAAAGCCCATGTCTCTATGTGGGGCGTAGGCTTCGTAATGCAGGCCTTGGGCATCGTGCTCTATTACCAGAAAGGCCTCTATGCCGACTGTGGCATGGAGTTTTATTACATCGCCATGACCGTATACGGCTTCGTCGCTTGGATGCGCCACAAACAGAAAACCGCCGACTTGCCCATCCGTCACATGCCTAAGAAGCTGGCCGTGATTTGGATAGGAGTGGGACTGGCCGCTTGGGCTTTTATCTACTTCGTTTTGAGCCGTTTCACCAACAGCAATGTCCCCGTCCTCGACGCTTTCACCACAGCCATGAGTATCGTGGGCATTTGGGCCTTGGCGCGTAAGTATCTGGAGCAGTGGTTCGTCTGGATTGTTGTGGATATCGTTACCAGTGCCTTGTATTTCTACAAAGACATCCCTTTCAAGGCCTCACTCTATGCGTTGTATGTCGTCATCGCCATCTTCGGCTATTTCAAGTGGAAGAAGATGATGGCGGAGGCCCACCCTCGTGAAGGAGTGTTGGTTAATATGTAAGGTTTGACAAACATCTCGAATGAAAAATACCAACCAAGCACTATTATTTATATTCTCAGGTTTGCCTGCCACGGGAAAAACAACACTTGCAAAATTTGTAGCGAAAGAATTCAATGCAGTTTATTTGCGAATTGATACAATAGAGCAGGGTTTGAGAGATTTATGCAAAATCAAGGTAGAAGGAGAGGGTTATCGTTTGACATATAAAATCGCCGAAGACAATTTGAAACTGAATATTAATGTTGTCGCAGATTCCTGTAACCCAATTGCTTTGACGAGAGAAGAATGGGAGAATGTTGCCAAAACAAACCATTGCGACTATATAAATATAGAGGTAACCTGTTCTGACAAGGATGAGCATAAAAAACGCACTCAACATAGAATATCCGAAATAGAAAATTTAAAGCCCCCATTATGGGAAGAAATAGAAAATAGAGAATACCATAAGTGGCAGAAAGAAAGAATTGTGATTGATACCGCAAACAAGGCAATTACCGAAAGTGAGTTGGAGTTGAAACAAAAAATCATGGAAGAAATCGCCCGTAAAAAATCCTGCAACTAATGCGGGTTTGCTTCAGGCGAGGCGAAGTGCTTCGGATCAGAACTTTACTGTTTTTGCAGGTGCTATTTGAACCTGTGTGCCACATGCACTGAAAAAGAACGGATGTATATACAAAAGAAATCAATATCTTTGCACCGAATGCAATTAACATGAGTTAAAAAGCAATAGATAGAATCAAGGTGGTAGCAGTTGAAAAAAACATAGATAGCCAAAGGCTTGTTGAACAACTTAGCAAGCATGAAGTCCTAATATCAAACAGGTGTACAAATGATGTATACTTCACATTAAATACATTAGCTTCTATTGCCGAATTGCTCTTTGTGCAAATTACAGACTTGATAAACAACGAACAGAAATAGATTAATGAAAAATGCTGCACAAATATTAGAACTTAAGAAAAAACTTTCAGAAGAAATTCAGAAAGAGAATTCTGATAATAATGTGATTTTGTCACTATCCAATGAAATAGCAAAACTTGATGACAATCAAGTAAGATTTTCTGTTGACGCTGGAATAATAAACAGACTTGGAAAAGAGCTAGTAGGAAAACACGAAACAGCTGTTTCAGAATTAGTCAAAAACGCATTTGATGCTGATGCTACAGAAGTCAATCTGATTTTTGAAAGAGCTTGGAATACTGGTGGTACGTTGATCATTGAAGACAATGGAACTGGAATGACAAAAGACCAATTAATTAATGGTTTTATGAGATTATCCTCATCAGATAAAATCCATAACCCAATTTCGGAAAAATATAAAAGAACAAGAGCAGGTAAAAAAGGGATAGGTCGTTTTGCGACTCAACGGTTAGGTAGTAAACTGACAATTATTACACATACAGCTAAGAGTAATTCTTCAATTAAAATATCTATCAATTGGAATGATTATGAAACTGATAAGGATTTACTGAGTGTCTCAAATAACATTGAAATAATCCCAAAGACAAAAAAAGAGGGAACTACCTTAATTATTGAAAACCTTAGAGAAGGTTGGTCAGATGCAATGATTAAAAGAGTTTTTAGATATACCTCTGAACTTTTACAACCTTTCCCTTTATCAAAAAAGAATAAAGATGAGGCAGAAGCATCAATAGACCCAGGTTTTAAAAGCTACTATTTCAGACAAGAAGGACAAGAATTAATTCCAATTATTGACGAAGAAGAAGCGATATTTAAACACGCCCTTGCTGAAATTGAAGGGTATGTTTTGGAAGATGGGCAAGGATGTTGGGCGTTGAAAAGTGATAAACTTAATTTTCCTCAAGAAGTATTTCTTATAGGTAATGATGAAAAGAACAGAGAAAATACTGATGCAAAATTTAATCTAATCAAAGGTCTTCATTTCAAGACTTACTATTTTATTCTCGACTCTTCTCTATTCGATTCGTCAAGGTCATTTAGTTTTATAAAAGAAGTCGGCTATGAAAAAGGTGGTATTAAGCTCTATAGAAATGGCTTCAGAGTGCTTCCCTATGGTGAAAACAGCGATGATTGGCTTGGATTAGACAAATCAAACAATAGAAGTATAGTTTTAGGCCCTCATCCTAATCGGAACTTTTTTGGATTTGTTGAACTAAAAGATGGAGAAGGACTATTTGAGGAGACTTCAAGTAGAGAAGGAATTATAGAAAATGATGCGTTTAATGAATTAGTGAGTTTTGTATATCGTTCAATCATAAGTGCTGTAATCAAGGTATCCGAATTGAGAGGAAGAAAAGCCACGGCATCGCAAAAAAATTTCACAAGAAAAGAAGATGACCCCACAGAAAAAGCAGACAAAGCAGTAGAGGAATTAGAGGAGTTCTTTACTGAAGAGGGACCTAATAACGATTCTTCAGAAAAATCTGACTCAAGCAAATCAAAGGAAAAAGCAAAGAAGGTTTTTGAGGAGTTTAAACAAGCTCGAGAAGAAGAAAAAAAGAAGAATCAAGCATTAATCGATGAAAACAATATGCTCAGAATTCTTGCTGGACTTGGATTAGTTATCGGTGAGTTTATTCACGAAGTACAAAGGTTCCTCCCTGGTTTTGATGCGGAAATATGCTTTTTAAAAAGTGCAGTAAAAGACATAGAAGGAGTGTATGAGAGAGTTGAGTTGTTAGGTACTAATATTAAATCATTCTCTTCATATACTTCATATTTTGATAAAGCGATTTCTAGAAATGTAATACGTGAACTACAACCTATAGAATTAAGAGACGCAGTTAAAGACTTTGCAATTATCATTGATAACAATCTAAAAAGGGCCAATATAAAACTAGAAAAACCTGTTTTTGATGGATATGATTTATTTACTACACCTATGCACCCATCAGAGTGGGCATCAATATTATTTAACCTTTATACCAATTCTAAAAAAGCAATTGGCAGGAAAAAAGTAGATGGAAAAATCCTTATTCATTGTGGCAAAGATGAAAAGAATGTTTTTCTTGAATTTTCTGACAATGGTGATGGGATCCCGAAAGAGAATCAGGATTTTATTTTCAATGCATTCTTTACAACAACATCTGCAGCAAACCACTCTGGAAATGATGCAGAAAGTTTGGTGGGGACAGGACTAGGCTTAAAGATTGTAAAAGACATTGTTGAATTCTACGGAGGCGAGGTATTTGTAACTAACTCTCCTGAATCCTTTAATACTACAATTAGAATTGAAATTCCTAAAAATCAAAAAAAAGATGAGTAAACCAAGATATTTATACATAGATGATGAAAACGGAAGTTCCGAAATCTCAACACTTCATGGTTTTAATGACACTAAGATTATTGAAGTTGAGAGGTTTAATTTATCAAACTTCCGCGATTTCGGAAATTTAAAGATTGAATTAGAAAGAGCATCTAATAATAATGAGTTTGATGGATTGATTATTGATTTGAGGTTAGATGGTGCGGGTGAAGATAGGACCGATTTCAATGCAACTGCAATTACATCACAACTTCGCTCGAGTGCAGCAAGCCTTGATATACGCTCTTTTCCAATTGTCCTATGTTCTACTGAGGATAAAATTAAACAAACGTACGATTCCGATAGAACTAGCCACGATTTATTTGATTACAAAATAAGTAAATCTACCCCAAATCCTGATTGAATAAAAATTTCAACTAAGCTAAAATCGCTTGCTGATGGATATAACTGGATTCAAGCTTCAAGAAGAGAACCAGCCGAAATTATTGGAGTGAGTAAATTAGAAGTCATTGATGAGAGGATTGCTCAATATTTGAGAGAATTATCACTAACATCGGTGCCTTATGATTTTACACATTTTGTAATTAAGAATTTTTTTCATCAGACAAACCCACTTATTAACGAAAGGATTCTTGCAGCAAGGTTAGGAGTTGATTTAGTAAAAACTCCACGCGAAGCTTGGGAAAAACTTTCTCTTTCAGTTTTGGATAGAATCAAATATAAAGGATTGTTTGCTGAGGGATGGAAGCGTTGGTGGGCAAATGACTTAGTTGATTGGTTTAAATCAAAATCTGGAGAAAATCTTGCTTTTATTAATGCTAAAAGCAGAATTGAGATTCTTTCAGAGATTTCGGGATTAAAAGAATTAGTGGTAGCAGAACCCATCGAATATTGTACAAGTTCAGAATTTTGGACAATATGTGAAGGCTATAAAGTACCAATTGATCCTCTAGAAGGGTTCAAAATTCATACTACAGCTGATTTGAAACCTTGGCAAGAAAGCAAAGTAATTTCACTTTTAGCAATTTTGGAAAGAGAAGGATTTGTTGATAGAGGGATAAGACCACACTCATCAGAATTGGAAAGAATACAATTTACTAAAGAACAATTAGGAATAAAATGAAAAAACCTAATTATAAATATCTTAGAAGCCAAAGGAGAAAGGAATTTAATGATTTTCTAAATTTTATTTCTACTTATTCAATCTCATATCAAACTGCCAAATTCAATGAGAATTTACCTGAAAATCATTGGGGTTATACCATCATTGGTCTTTCTATTCCTATTGAACCCTCTACATTAAAACACATTCGCCCTCATGGAATAACAAATGCTAAACTACTTGTTGATATTGAAATTGTGAGTGATTTAGGTGAATGGAATAACATAAATGACCCATTTATTTCATTAAGCTTTAAAGCTATCATCAAAGCAATAAATCCAAATTCAGAATCGCCACTTTTTTTTGCTTTTCATATTGATAGACACAACGGAGAAAATGAAACTAACGAAATACATCCGCTTTATCATCTCCAATATCTGCAAAACCCAAATAAGAAACCTAATTTTAATCACGGGGAATCACTTCAGCTTGATATACCAAGAATAATGCACTTTCCAATGGAGCTAATACTTGGAACAGGTTTTTTGATTTCAAACTTTGCCCCTACATCATATAGCAAAATTATTAAAGAAAGACTTTATATAAACCTTTGTAAGGAGTATCAAGAAAGAATATGGAAACCATATATAAAGTCTCTAGAAAGTTATTGGAGTCTGAATCCAAATCAATGGGTTTGGAGTCCTAAATTAAACTGCCCCTATTTAGTATGAGAAATGCTTTCAGATATTTAAGTCAATATTCTACAGCTCCAAAAGATGTAGACAGGCTTATTATTTCTGCATTTCTTGAAATCAACAAATTAACACTGACAAAAAATGATCTCCTCAAATCATACTCAATTAACGATAAAACCAAAGAGGAGTATTCATCGCTTCTTGAATTTATATCAGCAATCTATGAAGATACAAAAACTTTTGGCTTTGAAGAACTTATCGAACTTTTTGAATTTGTTATCTCTCCTGCAGATAGGATTATAAATGGTGCGGTTTATACACCTCAAAATATCAGAATTTATATTGTTTCTGAAGCGTTTAAGAAAATTAAATCCATAGATGATTCCATTAAAATATCTGATATAGCAATGGGGTGTGGTGGCTTTTTGTTCAATGCATCTATTGAATTAAAAAACCGAACAGACAAAACTTACTCTGAAATATTTAGAGACCATATTTTCGGTTTAGACATCCAAGAATATTCCGTTAATCGAACCAAGTTGTTGCTTTCATTATTAGCATTGCAATCAGGGGAGGATATTGAAGATTTTAATTTCAACTTATTTCAAGGGGACTCTCTTGATTTTGATTGGACGACAAAAATAATTGGCTTTAAAGGCTTTTCCATTATACTTGGAAATCCACCTTATGTTTGTGCAAGAAATCTTGACTTGGAAACTAAAGAAAAACTAAAGAATTGGGAGGTTTGTCAATCTGGTAACTCGGACTTATACATTCCCTTCTTTCAAATTGCAATTGAAAATTTGGCTGAAAATGGCACTCTCGGATTCATCACCATGAATTCATTTTTCAAGAGTCTTAATGGAAGGGCATTAAGAAATTATTTTCAGAGAAATCAACTTGCTATTTCAATAATAGACTTTGGTTCTGAGCAAGTCTTTAAATCAAAGAGCACATACACTTGTATTTGTTTTGTCGAAAACAGGAAACAACAATTCATCTCATACACAGACTCAGAAATAAAAAAATTGGTAGGCAAACTGCCTTTCAAGAAAATAAAATACAACGTTCTTGATTCGAAAAAAGGTTGGAATTTAAAAGACAACAAGACAATTTCAAAAATTGAATCAATAGGAATTCCTTTTGGTGAACTATACCAGACGAGACACGGTATTGCAACCTTAAAAAACGACATTTATATTTTTAGACCTGTTGATGAAGACGAGAACTATTTCTATTTGCAAAATGGAAGTCTTTTCAAGATTGAAAAGGGCATTTGTAAGGATATTGTAAACTCGAACAAGTTAAGCAGAGAGGTAAGTTTAAACAGTCTGAAGGAGAAAATAATTTTCCCATATGACCAGCAAGAAAAACCTAAACTTCTTGACGAGATATTAATGAAGGAAAGGTTTCCCGAAGCTTATATATATCTACAAAGCAAAAGAAATATTTTAGCAGAAAGAGACAAAGGAAAAGGAAACTATGAAAATTGGTTTGCTTTTGGAAGAACTCAATCATTAGAAAAGATTAAAAACAAAATGTTTTTCCCTAAATACTCTGACAAGACACCTAATTTCATAATAAATTCTGACGAGAACTTGTTTTTTTACAACGGTTTAGCTGTTGTTGGCAACTCGGAATCTGAAATGAAAATCATTAAAAAGATAATGGAATCCAGTATCTTCTGGTATTACATCAAGACGACAAGTAAGCCTTACTCATCTGATTATTATTCATTGAACGGAAATTACATTAAGAATTTTGGAGTTTGTGAACTAACAGAACAAGAAAGAAAATTTTTAATTAATGAAACTGACCAAAATATATTAAATGAATTTTTTGAAGACAAGTATGAATTAAAGACAACATAAGCCCACGCTATTGATGGGGCATTTGTAATTTCGCACAAGCCTATGCTAAAAAAGAGCCACTGATCTAACGCATCCAAATAGACTAAAAGGGTTGCCAAACAGACAACGGGGAAAAGAAGGGCAAAGGCATAACATCGTGTATGTTGCTTAAGTTCAACATAGAATTGCAGGATTTTAGCAAAAAATTGAAGAATTAATGATATATTTGTAGGATGTATCTATTGATTAGGGTATGTTTACGAGAGTTTATTGCGTAAATAATACGTTGGGTGGAAATCCCTTCGGGCTTCCCACCCAACGGTCGGGCGATTTGCGGTGTCCAGCCCTCCGGGACTGTCCACCAACAAGCGATTTGCAAAATGCAAATCACTTCGCAAATCGCCCGACCGTTAGCACCAATTGTAAAAGACCGACTATTATCAAATTGTTGACAAAATCTATCGGTCGATAGAAATATTTTGTAATTTTGCCCTATGACAACAGACAGAAAAAATAATAATCCTTTAGCGGAGGTTTTTGGCTTCCCCATCATTAATGAAACAGCAAAAGCCAAACGTTATCGTGACAAGAAGTTATGTCCATTTAATAACAAAGTTCCTAATTGTACAAAAGACAAAGCAAATGATCCTCTAGGTGTTTGTAGTGTTTTCCATAACAACAGCCCCGTGATTACCTGTCCTACAAGATTTCGTGAAGATTGGTTGATAATTGAAAATGCTGCAAAATTTGCCTTTGACGAAAAAACAAAGTGGACATCACTTTCAGAGATCAAACTCCTTGACAAGAATGGGCAATCAGCTGGAAACATTGACTTTGTTTTGGTAGCATACAACGAGAAAGGACAACTTATTGACTTCGCTTCTTTAGAAGTTCAAGGTGTTTACATTTCCGGCAATCTTCGCAACCCATTTGACAGCTACATTAACAAGCCTACAAGTAAATTCAATTGGACAAGCGGGTATAATTCGCCAAAACCCGATTACCTTTCTTCCTCAAGAAAACGCTTAATTCCACAAATGCTTTATAAAGGCGGCATTTTTCAAACTTGGAGAAAAAAACAGACGGTTGCGCTACAAAAATCATTCTTTGACACGCTACCGAAACTTCCAACCGTTAATAAGGAGAGGGCAGATATTGCTTGGTTTTTATATGATTTGGTTTTTGACAAAGCAACCAATCAGTACAATTTGACCTTAATAGAAACAGTTTACACAGAGTTTGAATCTGCCTTACATCGAGTTACTACTCCAGAACCCGGAAAAATGGAAGATTTTATTTCTATTCTTCAAGACAGACTTGATGAAAGATTAGAAGGTTATTCTCCTGATGCACCGAGTTTGACAGATATTATTAGTTGCTAAGATGATAGAACAATTAACCATATTTGGACAAGCTGAAATTAAAGGACAACAACCAAAGGTTGTCAACGTTGCTTCAGTACCGCAGAGAAGCCCTTTCCGCTATCCCGGTGGAAAAACTTGGTTAATACCAACAGTAAGAGAATGGTTACGACAAGAAAACAATAAAAAAGAATTAATTGAACCATTTGTAGGTGGTGGCATCGTGAGCTTAACTGCTGCATTTGAAAATCTTGCTGACCATATAACAATGGTTGAATTAGACGAAGAGGTTGCAGCAGTTTGGGAAGTAATCTTAAATGGTAAAAATGAGTGGCTTGCAGACAAAATTCTAAGTTTCAAACTTACTCACGAAAATGTTAACAAAGAATTTAGCAACCCGAACAAGGAAACAAAAGACATAGCCTTCTGCACCATTCTTAAAAACAGAATTTTTCACGGTGGCATCATCGCTAAAGGTTCTGGAATGTTGAAAAATGGTGAAAACGGAAAAGGTATTGCATCAAGATGGTATGCTAAAACTCTTTCGGACAGGATTAGAGCCATAAATTACATAAAACATAAAATTTTGTTCCTGCAAACAGATGCTTTCAAGATAATTGAAGAAAATAGCGAAAATAAAAACACCTACTTTTTCATAGACCCACCATATACGGTTGCCGGAAAACGACTTTACACCCACTTCGACATTGACCACGAAAACCTATTTTATTTAACATCAAAAATTCGGGGTAAGTTTATGTTGACTTATGATGATACAGATGAGATAAGAGCTCTGGCAAATAAATATCATTTAGACTTTAGAACTATTCCTATGAAGACAACACACCACTTGGAGAAAAATGAAATTATTATTTCTGACAATTTCGACTGGTGGACAAAAACAACTGGTGCTAACATCGTGTATAAGTAATGGCGGTGGATGTAGCGTATTCAAGCGTTTTACCTCGCATCAGGTTCATCGCAACTTGATAGGAAAGTGCCCCGTAATCCGCCACTACTCATACACGTCCCCGTTACCTGCAATGGTATGAAACACGATTAACTTGAATGAACATTAAATATAATGGGGGAAACAATATTTACATTAGATGCAAGAGATAATATCTATCTTGATGTTGTTAAAGATTATTTCAAGTTAGACGAAGACCGTATTCATCATGAGATTAATGGTACTTTCCAAGAACTCCTTTCAATTCTAAATTCAAAAAAAATAAACTACCAAGACCTTAAAGGAGCGTTAATTCCTCACAGTGACAGAAGAGAAATCGCCTTTGTCTTTGACACTCTTCAAATTAAATCAGCTTGGTACGGCTTACCAGTTTTTTCAAACCTTATACCGCTACTTGACAAAAAAAGCAGTAATAGCATTTTATGCGGAGACTACATTGGAAAAGACCAACAAGCTGAAAAACTTCATTCAGTATTTTTCGAACATATCAACTCAAATAAACAAATCGAATACAAACATCACACTCAATTCTTTATCGTTTACATCAACAACCTGACTGACACAATGGTTGACAATATAAATTCGGGGTTGACAACTTTTTCTCCTTATGTTGGTTTTTTTGACTTAACCTATTCTTCTTTTATTAAAACCTATCTGTCAACCATCCTCGTGCATCTTGTAGTTAAATGCAAGACAACTATTATTTCAAAACATGAACCTGATAGAAGTAATGATGAGGATGTAAACATGCACGGTTATCCGTTTGAGGAAAATGGCTACAAATGCAAGAGCCTACAAGAAATGTATTTTATGCTTTTCCTTTCTTACAAAATTGAACGTAAAGTTTTTGAAGGTTTTGAAAGTGATACTTCGTTTTCACTAAATGCAATTAGCAAAAATGTTCTTGACATCACAGACTTTTCACTTTTAATTGAAGAAGATAAATTCGGGTACCTACTTAGAGCAAAGGAAGCTAATCTTAAAAGAGCAGGAATAATAAATCTAACCATTTCCGAGTTAGAACAATTTGTAAAAAACGAAATAAGCAACAATTACATTTACAACTTGACTTTCCTTAAAGAATTTGGAACAGTAAAGTTTAACATCATGATTGAAACAAAAACAAAGGATACTAAAGAATCTATTCGTTTAAATGTTGCTCTTGAGTATAAAGCAGCGGACAAAACACTTAGATTAATTACAATGTATTAACTTAACAAGAATTAAACAAATTATTATGTTAGGAGAAACTTTTGGATAGACAAAACCATATGCAGGTAACAAAGACTAAAATCAAGCGGGCTGATAGTGCTAATTTGAAAGGTATTGCAACTAATAAACTTTATAGCAAGTTGACAGTGAAGTGTTCCGAAGTCCGCCACTACTCATACACGTAACCGTTGGGCACATGCTGAAAAAGCCGTACATTTACTGGCAGTTTAAATGAAGAAAAATGAATAATATTGTTTTCATAGATACCGAAATAGACGTTAAAAGCAAGAAAATACTTGATGTTGGCGGAATATCAGGAAATGGATTAACGCTACACTCCAAATCGGTTTCTGAGTTTTTGAGTTTTATTAGTCAGAAGGAATACATCTGCGGACACAATATTATCAAACACGATTTACCGTATATTGAAAAGGCTACGGATAGGATTTTTTCAAACATCAAGGCTATTGACACGTTATATTTATCACCTTTATTGTTTCCTGCCAAGCCGTATCATGCACTTTTAAAAGATGATAAACTTCAAACTGAAGAATTAAATAATCCATTGAACGATGCGATTAAGGCAAAAGACTTGTTTTATGATGAAATATCCGCGTTCAAAGAAATAGATGGCGAGTTGAAGCAAATTTATTATGCTCTATTAGGCGATAAAAAAGAGTTTCAATGGTTTTTTGATTATGTAAATTATTCATGTTCTGAAATTAACACGGTCAGTCTTATATATTCTCGATTCTCGGATAAAATATGTCAACATGTCGAATTAGAACGTTTAATTCAAGAGACGCCGATAGAGTTGGCGTATTGTTTAGCTTTAATAGATACGGACAGCAGGTATTCAATTACACCACCATGGGTAATAAAGAATTATCCGGAAGTTGAGAT
>JBHACT010000129.1:0-23597 GCA_041854745.1 Candidatus Limimorpha sp.
ACTCTCGAGTTCCATCCGATGGGCTTCGCTTAGTTCTAATCGTACTGCTTTTCTCATATCCTATAAGGTTTGTACTGAGATAACGAGAATCGCAGCATAATAGTATTAATAGAAAACTAATTTTGAACATTTACTTAATACACTACTGCCTTCCAAAGAAGACATCAATGCGGTACGCAGGACAACCACAAGTTCATTCCCATTGCCGGCTATCAGAGAGGCCATCGCAAATGCCGTCATACACCAAGATTTTTTCATCGCTGGGGCAGGCCCCATCATTGAGATATTTCCCAATCGAATAGAAGTAACAAATCCAGGTATCCCTTTGGTGGAAATCATGAGAATCATTGATAATCCTCCAAAGTCAAGAAACGAGAAACTGGCCGCTCTCATGCGCCGACTCCGAATGTGCGAAGAACTAGGCCGTGGTTGGGACAGGATGGTCATCAGTTGCGAATTACAACAATTGCCCGCACCTCGTATTCAAATCTATCAAGATTCCACAAAAGTCTCTTTGTTCTCCCATTATGAGTTTTCGAATATTTCAATGGAAGACAAGCTCTGGTCAGCATATCTACATGCTTGCGTGAAATATGTGGAAGGCGATGCTCTGACAAACAGCTCGCTACGAGAAAGATTTGGGCTAAAAGAATCCTCATCAGGCATGATGTCACGCTTGATAAAAGAAGCATTAGCTAGGACATTATTAAAGCCGATTGATCCCAAGACCGCTCCTCGTTACATGAGATATATTCCAATATGGGCGTGAAATCAATTTGCCTGCAATTTGCCTCAACAGCAATTCTATTGGGTAGGGACTCTCTGAAAAGGACATGGGAAAACGAAAGATATAACTTGCCCACAATTTGCTAAACGAAGAAGCTCCTTATAAATACTTTTGATTATCAACATGATACAATTAAAATCTAACTTGCCTGTAACTTGCCATACTTGGAAGGTTTACCCCCAATGATAGGCTATTTGGATAACACTTTTAATTTGCCGACAACTTGCCTTCTTCCCAAATTTTCATTCTGTAACAATCTTGAAAACAACCGTTTCAGCTTTCCTAATTGCTCGACGCAAGGCAGTATCCATAGCAAAAAAGCATTTATCCCTGCACATTGTCAAGCTTAAGTTCAACATAGAAGTGCGAAAACTTGAAAAGTATAGTTTTCAAGCAATACTATTTATTGGAAAGTGCATGTTTAATCAATAAATCACTGATTATCAATCTATTTACACTAAAACAGCTATTAATCCTATCAAAAGCAACAAAAATGTTGGGACGCATTACCGCGCCCCAACATTCCATAGTTCTGATTTTGAACAATTTTCAAATCAATTCTTGAAGGATTTAACTTCGTTGAATGCAGAGCATTTCTGCCTTTTTGGGGCATACCAAACTAGCAATCCGAGGTCGTCCGTTCCAAGCGCTTCATAATGGAGAAGATGAACACGGCGGAGAGGCAGCACAGCACGACAAGCACACCCCAAACCATCCAGAGTGGCATACCGGTGCCCCAGATGCGGGCGATGACACTGGTGAGGTAGTTGCCGATGGCCGTCACGCAGAACCACAGGCCCATCATCATGCCCTTGTATTTGGGAGGCGCCACCTTGGTGACGAAAGAAATGCCTATCGGACTGAGCAGCAGCTCGGCGAAGGTCAGCACGAGGTAGGTGCTGATGAGCCAGTTGGGCGACACCAGCACATCGCTGACACCGCCAACGGACCTCAGGGCTGCCGGACTGGCCAGATGCACGGAAGCCAAGGCCATGATCAGGAAGCCCAAGGCGGCGACCACCATACCTATGCCGATCTTGCGCGGCGACGAAGGCTCTTTCCCTCTTTTCGCCAAAGTGCTGAATACCGCCATGGCAACCGGAGTCAAAGCCACCACGAAGAATGGGTTGAACTGCTGGAACTGTTGCGGCAAGGTGTTGATGACCTCATCCATGCCTTTGTAAAGCGCAAAAGCACCTGCCCACAAAAGCAGGGTCACTGCACCGAGTATGTACTTGCTTTTCTTGACCTTGGATTGCAAGGCAGAAAACAAGGTGTAAACCGAAATGGCAATCAAAGTCAATGCCCAGATGTTGAACCCGATGCGCGTGAAGCCCGATGCCGTGCTTGCCGTATAGTCGCGGGCGAAATAGGTCAAGCAGAGACCGCTTTGCTGGAACGACATCCAGAAGAAAATCACCACCACAAAGACCAGCCCCAGTGCCATGATGCGCGAACGGGTCTGCTCGCGCGTAAGCTCCTCGACATGCACCGTGGTATGCGCCATTTGCTTTGCCTGCTTCGTATTGACATCAACATGTTTGAACCATCGGCGGCAGCAAAGGTAGATGGCGATGGACAGCACCAACGAGATGCAGGCAACGCCAAAGCCATAGTTATAAGCCTTGGACAAGGCGTTGATGTAATCATTGGAAAAGGCTGAAAGGCTGTCGATGGCATAACCCTGCTGCACCGCCAAGACCTCGAACTTGGACAAAGCGTCGGCACTGATGTTACCATCCAAATATTGGTGTGCCAAGGAAGGAATCTGAGGCACATAACTGAAACCCGCCTTGCCCAAGAACAAGTCGGTAACTTTGGTAGCCGTAATGGGTGCAAACATGGAGCCGATGTTGATGGCCATGTAAAACAGACTGAAACCGTTATCGCGGAAAGCACTATATTTGGCTTCATCATAGAGGTTGCCCACCATCACTTGGAGGTTGCCCTTGAACAAGCCCGTTCCCATAGCAATCAAGGCGAGCGCTGCGAACATGCTGACTTTCGCCATAGCGTTGTCTAATGGAAAAGCGAGCAGAAAATAGCCGAGAAACATGACGGCGATACCTGCCGTCACCATTTTGCCATAGCCGAAACGGTCGGCAAGGATGCCGCCGATGAGGGGCATGAAATACACGCATCCTAAGAAGATGCCGTAGATATTGCCCGCTTGCGCCTCGTTGAAGCCGAACTTGGCTTGCAGGAAAAGCACAAAGATGGCCAGCATGGTGTAGTAGCCGAAGCGTTCGCCCGTGTTGGCCAACGCGAGGGCGTAAAGCCCTTTGGGATGTCCTTTGAACATTGTTGACAGTTTTTCAATTGATAATCATGCAGTTAAATAACAAGGGCTTGCTTACGCAAGCCCTTGGCACACATAAATGTATTTCCATTATTTCGCCACTCTCTCAAGCCACTTGAGCATGCCGAGCATGATTGACATGGAAGCGAGGCAAATCAAGGCGAAGACGCCCCAAGTTATCCACTGCTGCGAGAAGGCATTCAGCATCCTGACACCGAGGAAGATGAAAAGGTTGCCGATAGCAGTAGCAGCCAGCCACAAGCCTTGGCACTTACCCACCATGTGGCGTGGTGCAATCTTCGAGACAAATGACAGTCCCAACGGCGAAATGAACAACTCAGCCACCGTAAGGAAGAAATAGGTCGCAATCATGACCAAAGGTGTTGTCTTCATGGCCATCTTCTCAGCCTCAGGCAAATCCTTGAAAATGTTGCCAGAAGGATAATTATTGACGATGGCAATGATAATCAGGAAAATGTAAGCGCAAGCAGCGATGAACATACCCAAGGCAATCTTCTTCGGCGTGGAGACTTCCTTACCCTTGCGAATAAGCGACGCAAAAATCCACATGATGATAGGCGTAAGCACAATCACGAAGAACGGATTGATGAATTGCAGAATCTCAGGCGGGATAGCACTGGTATCGACGAAGTCGCGGGCAAAAATCGTCAGCGACTGTGCGTTTTGGTGGAATGAGAACCAGAAGAACACGGCGATGCCGAGAACGGCATACAAAGCCATCATGCGTTGCCTGATTTCCTTGGCATTGGCTTTGCGCTCTTCTTCAGAATATTCTTGTACACTGGCTTTCTGTTTCTTAACCGGATTAGGCAGCTTGTGTTTAACGGCAAAGAAAATAAACAAGGAAATCAGCATGGCCAGCACCGAAACGATGAAGGAATAATGCACACCCGTGTTATACACATGAAGGTAATTCTGGCAGAATCCGGAAAGGTTTTCGGCTGCGCCGGAAAAATCCTGCGACAATGCTGTGAGGTTGGCCATATCATTGCCTTCCATGTCGCCCATGATAAACTTGTGGCAAAGACGCGGGAGGTCGGCATTGTAAAGCAAACTTTTGGTTTTCAGATACCAGTCACGAATGATGGGTGCCACAAACGGAGCAATCACACCACCAATGTTGATGAACACATAGAAAATCTGGAAACCGCTATCACGTTTTCCCTTAGCCACAGCCAAAGCTTCTGGGCCTTTCTTGGCAGCTTCGGCCTCGAAGTCGTCATATAGCTGACCCACAATGGCTTGCAGGTTTCCTTTGAAAAGACCGTTACCGCAGGCGATGAGCACCAAGGCAACCATCGCAAGGACAAAAGGCCACGACATGCCACTCTTGTTGCTAAACACGGGGATGGATAGCAATGCGTACCCAACAGCCATCACAATGATGCCCGTGATGATGGTCCTCTTGTAGTTCTGCGTGCGGTCGGCAATGATACCACCGGGAAGCGCAAGCACATAAATCAAGAAATAGAACACGCCGAAAATGAGGCCTGACGTGCCATCTGAGATGCCAAACTTGGAGCAGATGAACAGCACCAATACAGCGTTCATGATGTAATAGCCGAAGCGCTCGCCCATGTTACTCAGGGCAGCTGCAATCAAGCCTTTAGGATGTTCTTTCTTGGCCTTGTTCAAATAGAAAACCAAGAAAGGAATGACGATGATTAAGATCATGGCGAAAACCACCAAAGTCCTGTGATTTTGCCAAAGTCCTGATAATGTACCCATAATGTAGATTTAATTAATAGATTAATAAATTTCTGCTTAAAGTCGTTTTCATTGGGGGACAAAAATATGAAAATATTTAATGCGAACGAAAAAAAGCGAAAAAAAGTCATCGGAAATGTTTTTTCGGCCAAAATCCAACCAACTTGCCTCAAAAATGCCTACTTTTGCCGATTGTTTCAACGCGAAAAGTAAGGATAACTTTCTGGAAAGCTCCGGTTTGCTTCGTTCATCGCAGCGACGCACAGCGACAACAAGAAAGCCTTGCCTCTCGCGGTTCCATAGTCGCAAAGACAGCAACAATTAAACAGTCAAACAGTCAACAATTAAACAACATATATGGAAATCAGCAGCAAATACAGCCCTTCGGATGTGGAAGGCAAATGGTACGAACACTGGATGGAGAAGAACTACTTCCACTCCACTCCAGACGAACGCGAACCCTTTACCATCGTAATCCCGCCGCCCAATGTGACTGGCGTGCTCCACATGGGCCACATGATGAACAACACGATTCAGGACATCCTCGTCCGTCGCGCCCGCATGCAGGGCAAGAACGCCTGCTGGGTGCCCGGCACCGACCATGCCTCCATCGCCACCGAAGCCAAGGTGGTGAACAGGCTGGCCCAGCAAGGCATCAAAAAGACCGACATCGGTCGCGAGGAATTCCTCAAACATGCTTGGGACTGGACCCACGAGCACGGCGGCATTATCCTCAAGCAGTTGCGCCGCCTCGGCTGCTCTTGCGACTGGGAACGCACCTCGTTCACCATGGACGACATCCGTTCGAAAAGTGTCATCCGCGCTTTTATTGATTTATATAACAAAGGATTGATTTACAGAGGTGTGCGCATGGTCAACTGGGATCCCAAGGCCCTTACCGCTTTGAGCGACGAGGAAGTGGTTTTCAAAGACGAACACAGCAAGCTGTATTATCTGCGATACTACCTCGCCGAAGACGACGGCACAGGAGCCACTGGCGCCGAAGGCGAAGTCATCCCCACCGACACGCAAGGTCGCCGCTATGCGGTGGTTGCCACTACACGCCCAGAGACCATCATGGGCGACACCGCCATGTGCATCAACCCGAACGATGTGAAGAACCAATGGCTGCACGGTAAGAAAGTCGTGGTGCCTTTGGTGAACCGTGTCATCCCGGTGATAGAAGACGACTATGTGGACGTGGAGTTTGGCACCGGCTGCCTGAAAGTGACACCTGCCCACGACGTGAACGACTACATGTTGGGCGAAAAGCACAACTTGCAGAGCATCAACATCTTTAACGACAACGCCACCCTAAGCGAAGCGGCAAGCCTTTATGTCGGCATGAGCCGCGAGGACACCCGCAAGCAAATCGTCATCGACTTGAAGGCCTCCGATCTGCTTGAAAAAATCGAAGACTATAATAATAAGGTGGGCTACTCGGAGCGTACCAATGTGCCCATCGAGCCGAAACTCTCCATGCAGTGGTTCCTCAAAATGGAACATTTGGCCGACATCGCATTGAAACCTGTCGTGGAAGGCGACATCAAGTTCTACCCCTCAAAATACATCAACCTCTACCGCCATTGGCTCGAAAACATCAAGGATTGGTGTATCAGCCGCCAGTTGTGGTGGGGACATCAGATTCCGGCCTACTACCTGCCCGAAGGCGGTTTTGTGGTTGCCGAAACGCCCGAAGAGGCCCTAAAACTCGCCATTGAGAAGTCGGGGAACAAAAACCTGACTCTCAAAGACTTGAGACAAGATGACGATGCCTTGGACACTTGGTTCAGTTCGTGGCTGTGGCCCTTGTCACTGTTCAACGGCATCCTCGACCCCGATAATGCCGAGTTCAAGTATTACTACCCCACCAACGACCTCATCACTGCCCCCGACATCATCTTTTTCTGGGTCGCCAGAATGATTATGGCCGGCGAAGAATACCAAAGTGAAGTTCCATTCAAGAATGTGTATTTCACTGGTATCGTGAGAGATAAATTAGGCCGCAAGATGTCGAAATCACTCGGCAACTCGCCTGACCCCATCGAGCTTATCGACAAGTTCGGTGCCGATGGCGTGCGCATGGGCATGATGCTGTCCGCTCCCGCCGGCAATGACATCCTCTTTGATGAGTCGCTATGCGAGCAGGGGCGCAACTTCTGCAACAAGATTTGGAACGCCCTCCGCTTGGTCAAAGGCTGGAATGTGGACGAAAACGTCGCCCAGCCCGAGGCTGCCAAGATGGCTGTAAAGTGGTTTGAGGCACGCTTCAGCCAAGTGTTGGCCGAAACCAGCGACAATATCGACAAGTACCGCCTCAGCGATGCTTTGATGGCCATCTATAAACTGACTTGGGACGATTTCTGCTCATGGTATTTAGAGATGGTAAAGGCCCCGCAGGGTCAAGGTATCGACCCCGCGACCTATGCCGCCACCATCCGTTTCTTCGAGAACTTAATGCTGTTGTTGCACCCCTTCATGCCCTTTATCACCGAGGAAATCTGGCACGCCATTGTTGAGCGCAAAGACGGAGAAGACATCATCGTAGCACAGCAGCCCAAGGTGAAAGAGGCAGACGAAGCCATCCTGAAACAGTTCGAGTTCACGCAGGAGGTCATCAACAATGTCCGCAAGGTGCGTTCCGACAAGAACATAGCCAACCGCGATACCATACAACTCGTTGTCATTGAGAAGGGTATCGCCAACAAAGACTTCGATTGCGTGATTGCCAAGCTCTGCAATGTGAGCGAGGTCAGCTATGTGGTTGAGGCACCCGCCGGGGCCTTCGGCTTCATTGTGGGCAGCACGGAGTTCTTCGTGCCGCTCACCGGCAGCGTCGATGTGGAGGCCGAAATCAAGAAGCTCGAAGAGGAACTAAAATACGCACATGGCTTCCTCAGAAGCGTGGAGGGCAAACTCTCCAACGAACGCTTTGTGAGCAGTGCCCCCGCCGCCGTGGTCGAGAAGGAACGCAAGAAACAAGCCGATGCCGAAGCCAAGATTGCAGTGATTGAGCAGCAGCTGGCTGGGCTGAGGAAATGATTTTCAAACAAATAAATAGAATCGGGCTTCATCAAGAATTGGTGAAGCCCGATTTGTTTAATTGTACATTGTCAATATCAGCACGAAAATATGCAAATAGCTTCCTTTAATATTTATTTGTCATTCATGTATGATAGCAAAAACGAAGAATAGCTCTTGTTTGAAGTTTTCTTGTATGCTTTGTTTAAAGCGCTTCGCCCTAAAATAAAATCTCCAAGTTTGCTTTCGGTATATTCACAAATACGATTGACAATTTCTATTTCCTCATTATCACATTGGGGCTTTAAATTGTTCAATTGGGCACATATATTACAGATTTGAATCAATTCATTTCTCCCAGATTGTTTCTCTTTTCTCAACTCTTTTCCGCTCAAAACTAGTGGGTAAACAGATTGCAGCTTTTTCACGACACGCTCTTTAATGTCTTGCTCAACAAGATCATTCTTTTTCACAACACATAATTCGTATTCTTCATTAGAGTCAAACAAAAATTTGCAAACTTGAAATAACTCTTTATTTCGTTCTTGCCTTAATGATTCTTTTCTTTGTTTCTCAAGGTTAATAGAATCCATTTTTTTTTGGTTCTCTTGCCGTATTGAATCTTGCCTTCTTTGTTTCTCTCTTTGGATGGAATCATGAATTCTTTTTTGTTGTTCTGCTTCTTTCTTTTGTCTTTCTATTCTTTGCTTTTGTTGCTGCTCCTTCTCTATTTCCTCTAATTCTCTCTGTATGATTTGATTTTTGTGTTGTTGAACCATTCTATCAGCATCTTCATTAGAGAGAATAGTAATGGAATGGGGAAATCTCATCATATCTTTGACATCATTAACATCATTGCCATTCACTAAACCGTAATCTCCAAACGCGCCAATCAATCCCACTGTTTGCTGTAAAGAAGAAATAAACGATTCATCCATGTGTTCCAACATTATTGTCTTTCCTTTCCAATGATAAAACAGTATTTCCGATTGTTCTTCGGGGATTGAATAATATGGTGAAAGATCCAACTCTTCTTCCAATTCTAATTGGATAGCATCAATATTACTACACCCCCAACAAATTCTGGTGATTCTCTTGTTTTCTTCGGTCAAAATCACCATGGCATTTGCTCCGTAATACCCGCCACCTCGGACATATCTAAGAGTTTTTATACCATTGTCTTCTTTACGCTCCCTTAGTTCAAATTCCTTTTGTTTAAGTTTTTCGATTGCCGCCGATTTCGAACAATTCAAAGGAATATCAACCACTATCACATCCTTCAATTGCTGGGCAAACAACGAAGTACACAAAAACAATAAACTAGTTGCAAAAAGGAAGCTCTTGTTTAAAACAATCTTGTTCATCACTTCTCCTCCAATTCCGAGAAACTCTCAATCAGCACGCTGTTGGGCATTTCCTTAATTCGTTTCGTACTTTTCATTCCAAACTCTCGTGAGATGGCTTGCGCAAGTTGGCTATTTAGTGTTTGCTTACCCTTTCCATATTCTCTCATTAGTGCTAAATATCTGCGCATCAAATCTTTGTCACTCTGTAGATAGCAGAAAACTGCATCAGTGATGTTGTTTCGAAATTCACTCAAAACATCATCGCAAAACTGTTTCAATTCACTTGTTTCGTTCATCTTCTTCTACCCTAAATTCGTCATCGGGCACAACTTTTATTTTTGCGGACCCCCGAACGCCAAATGGTCTGAAATGATAAGGCATACAACGAAAGAAGCGCGGGAATCAACCTTTGCTTATCCCGCTATCGAGGCTCTCGCATTGCCCATTACGAAAGATAAGCAATGCATCAGCCCACGCTTTTGGTATGATATATTGAATTGAACAATACATACCAAAACTTGGGACGATGACCATTGCGTTATCGCGTCGTAATTAGAATTTGCGAGATTCCGATAGCCGCGAATAAACGCCAGTTCAGCGTCTTTGTTTATATGTCTGCCGCTTGTGGTTTTGTCAAACGGCGATGCAAATATAAGGAAAATGATTTCAAACGAGAGAAAAAGAAGAAAAAAATTTCAAAAAAAGCATTTCCGCAGATAATCCAAATATAATCTGCGCAAATGGTACTATTTATACCTATTTGCGCAGAAAATCTTTCAATAAGTTGCGCATTCGCTCCTTTTTTGTAAAACACCAACTGTCCGAAAAAATCGGACAACCGAAAAGAACTGTTCATTATCTTTGCAGAAAATACTGGCAACATGAACAAAATCAAAATCTTTGAAAACAAGCAAGTGAGAACCGCTTGGAATTTAGATGAAGAAGAATGGTATTTCTCTGTCGTGGATATTATTGAAATTCTGACAGATAGCGACAGACCTAGAAAGTATTGGAACGACCTTAAAAAGAAACTCAAAGCTGAAGGAAGTGAGTTGTCCGAAAAAATCGGACAACTGAAAATGCCAGCTTCTGACGGAAAGAATTATATGACCGATGTGCTTGACACAAAGGGAGTTTTACGACTGATTCAATCCGTTCCTTCTCCAAAAGCCGAGCCTTTCAAGATCTGGCTCGCCAAGGTTGGCAGCGAAAGATTGGACGAAATCGCCGCCCCCGAAAAGGCTATCTTGCGCGGTGCCGGCTATTATCGTGCAAAAGGCTATACGGAAGGCTGGATTAACCAGCGTTTGCAAGCCATTGAAATGCGGAAGGAACTCACCGACGAATGGAAGGCAAGAGGAATCGAAGAAGAAAAAGACTATGCCATTTTTACCAACGAAATGACCAAAGCATGGAGCGGCCTTTCGGTAAAAGAATATAAGGCCATCAAGGGATTGAAAAAGAGAACTTGCGCGACAATATGACCAACATTGAACTGGTTTTGAAAATGTTGGCTGAAGTCACTGCTACATCCATATCACGCCAAGAGCAGCCCCAAACCTTTGACGAGAACAAGAAAGTAGCCATCCGAGGTGGAAAAGTGGCGAATTCGGCCAAACAGGAATACGAAAGAGAAACGGGATTGGAAGCCGTTTCAACTCTCAATGCTTCTGACAAAAAGGCGTTAGAGATAAAAGGCCACAACAAGGAGATTCCTGAAACAACAAATCCATAAAAGCCGAAGCCAAGATTGACATGATTGAGCAGCAACTGGCGGGGCTGAGGAAATGATAATCGATATAGAGACGGTGCGTGCACCGTCTCTACAAGACAAAATCGGGCTTCATCCTTTGCCGGCGAAGCCCGTTTTTTTTAGTGCGCCATGCCGCCTATCAACAGCAAAATCAATCCGGCCAATGTCAGGCCTGAGGCCAAGTAAAGTGTCTTTCTACCATTTCCCACTTTAATCGCCTGATCCTTTTCCATGTCATTGACTTGGTAGAGAGGAGATAGGGGACCGCACATCTTTTCATAATCCGCCGGATCACTGACCTCACAACCGGCAATCTCAACGCCATCGACATACTGTTCGCCCTTCCTCGTTTCCCTCAGCAAATACGACACTGTATAGCTCATCGTATGACCCGAAGCGTTGGTAAAACGATAAGTGTCGCGGGTGACGAAGTTGTTAGCCAATTCGCTCCTATATTCGTCTGCTTTGGAATAAGAAGTTTCTAATACAACAAGATCGTTCTTCGTTTCCGAGCTGGTTCCCGACAGGTCAAAACCTTGTGTGGCCATCTCTTCCCGTACCTGAGAGACCACATGGTCAAAGGTTGACTTCTTGGTGACATACTTGGTGTCCATGCAACTTGAAAAACTCATAAGTGCCGCAAGGCAAAGAAACAGATAACATTTGTTCATAATAAACCCATTTATTACAGCTCAAAAAATATCAAAAATCGTACCAGAACAAACACCAAAAACAAACAAAACTCCATGGAAAAATCATAAAAACTTTGATTTTTTCCCAGAGTTTTGTCAAAATCCCATTAAAAAAGCCGACATCGTCGGCTTTTTATCGTTTTAACGAATTGTGGAATCAATCGCATCCTCCGCCACAGCTGGAGCAGCATTCGTTATCACCGCAATCACCACCGCAACCGCTGCAACCGCCAACGTTAAAATCTTCGTCGGTTGACTCGCGGACATCAATGATTTCGCCCGAGAAGTGGAGGTGCTTGCCCGCCATGTCGTGGTTGAAGTCCATCTTCACATGTTGGTCGCCAATCTCACGAATGACACCGGCAATCGGACGACCGTCGGAGGTCTGCATCATCAGCTGGGCACCAACCTTCACTTGGTCCATCAGCACACCATTCTGCATGAACATACTCTTTTCGAGGTCCATAATATAGTCCTCGTTACGCACACCGTAACCCTCTTCGGGAGTCAGGTGGAAAGCATATTTGTCGCCAGGCTCTTTGCCCATCAGGTTCTCCTCAAACTTGGGCAACAACTGGTGCATACCGAAAATGCACACAAAGGGATTCTCGTTGGTGGTCTCCTGTAAGACGGGACCGTTTTCGTCGTTCTCGCGCAAGACATAGGTCATGGTAACGACGGTTTGATCTTGAATTTTCATAATATGTTAAGATTTAACGATTTATTTCATTGCAATTGGCTTCTGACTTATTGAGCTCTTTACCTTTCGCTATTAACTTGATAGCTGCTGAACAAAAAGCGATCAATCATTAGCCGGGAGCATAATTATTTCTATCATAGGTCTTTCATCATCATAACTTAATAGCTACCAAACATTTTCCGAAGTATCCATTCCAACGCAGCCAAGCCGATGAGGACAAAGAAAATCCATTTGGAATGAATCAGATCCTCGAAACGGCTCTCATGGTGCTCCACAGAGGCGATGCGCGTGTCGTTGCGCAAATCCGCTGCGAGTTGGTCAAGTTGGCGGGCGGTATACCAATTTCCGTTGGTCAATCGGGCCAAGGTGCGCATTCGGTCAATTTCGGCGGTAAGTTGCTGTTCTTCAATGCCAATGGCCACCACACTAAAGGTACCGCTCACGCTGATGCGCCGTTCACCCATCTGCGCTTGCACCTTATATAAATATAGGCCCTCGGGCAAAAGACCCGCGTCCAGCTCATAGTCGTGGCCGCGCTTCGAGAAAGTGTAGTCGTAGGTTTCGCCCGTCAGTTTGTTCTCCATCTGAATTGTCATGTCGGGGTCGGTCACGAGTTCGTTGTTCGGGTTGCGCAACTCAGCCGTGATAATGACCGGCTCGTTGCTGTAATAGGTCTCCTTGGCGTAAATGGCTGAGCCGTCGTTGGCCGACAACAGCAAGTATTTCAGCGACTTGGAGAACATTTCATCAAACACTTCGTGGTTCTTTGACTGGTAGTACTCGAACAGCCGCCAGCGCCAAATGTTGGTGCCAAACAGGAAAGCCACCTTGCGCCCATCGTGGGCGAAACTCAACAGCGGCAGCCCCGATTTGATACCCATTACCTCCTGCAGCAGCAGGTCGTCGTGCGACTTCAAGGCGTTGATTTCCAAATGCGGCAAGGCCAGAGGCGGGTATTTCGCGATGAGTTGTTCCGAGTTCGCAACAAAAGTGAAGGTCGAGAAAGCCTTGTTTTGGTGCGCCTTGATGTCCATCAAAGTATTGGTCGCGCCTAAACGCAAGTCGTACACATTCTGCAACTTATTGAGCAAGTCGCGGTCGGTATCGTTGCCGATGATGAAGAAAGCGGGCAGTTTTACATTCTTGTCCAGCTGCGCTTTCAAAGCCGCAAAGTCCGAATGCGCCGAGGGCATCTGGTGCAGGATGACCAAGTCATAATTGTCAAACTCAGGCAAGGTCTCCTTACCAAAGCAGAAGTCCACTTCGTAATTGTCGTTGAGCACGCTGCGCAAGGCCGACAGGTCAGGATGTGGCGAGGCCGCCACACACAGCAGTTTATATTTCTGGTCGAGTACCTCAACATAGATATGTCGCACATTGTTAAGCAGTTGCTCATCCTCGGCAATGCCACTCACCTCGATGTCGATGGCCATCACGCCCTTCTTGGTGGCTTCGAGCATGAAGTCGATTTCCTTGGAGAAGCGGTTGGAAGGAATCTCCACATCGCGTTTATCGATGACGCGGCCGCTTTCTTTGAGTGTCAGTTGGGCCTTGTGTCCTGCCAAGTCGCGGGCGGCCACCGTCACGCGGACGGGAAAAGTCGCACCGAGCGACACCACCTTATTATAATGCACTTCGCGGACAGCGAAATCGGGATAGGCCACCGTGTCGCCCAAGACTAAGGCGTGGATGGGATAAGGAAAGTTCTCGGCCAACAACTCCGGCTCGAAGCCACGGTTGTAGATACCGTCGGAAAAGAGCAGCACCGCACCGACATTGCGCTTGTAATAACGGCGGTCGAGGGTGTTCAACAGCGAGGAAAGGTCGGTGAGTTGGTCAGAGAAATCGAGTTGGCCGAAATCGCGGACCTCCTCGCCGAAAAGGTATTCATCGACCTGAAAATCAGTGTTCAAATCCTTTTCGAAGGCTTCAAATTGTGTCAGATAGTCGTTTTTATAGAACGCCGAATCCTTACAAAGGGCGATGGAAGAGGAATTGTCGTGCGCAAGAATGATTGTCGGGGTCTCCACCGAACTGAACTTCTGCCGAATAAGCGGATTGAACAGCAGCAAAACCACCAATCCCACCATCAAAGTTCGAAGTGCGAACAGAATGGCTGTCAAGGCTTTGCCATAGTGCTGTTTCTTGTTACGGAAATACAACACCGTGGCCGCTGCCAGACCTGCCAGCAGCACTAAGGCTAACATCCAGATGGGAATTCCGATGGGCATGGATTATACCAATACAATTTTATCCTGTTCAACATTCTTGTAATAGGGCAAAAAACTCATCGCATTCCATTCCTGCCGTGAATAGGTTTGCACACTAAAATACGCACCCAAGTCAAATCCAAGTTCCATGATTGGATAGACAATATTCTGAAAATCAGTTGCTTCTTGCAAACGATTGAGCAAAATAAACAAATCCCAATCGGAATCCTCATGGTAATCGCCTCGTGCACGCGAACCATAAAGCAACAAATACGCGTCTTGTGGAAGAACTTGTCTGCCAATTTGTTGGATTTGGTGAAGAATGTCGGCGTGACTCATGGGTTTATGCTAATTTGCCGCAAAAGTAAGAAAAAAACTCCAAATCCATCTTGCCTTTTTATGTAATCTTTCATGTAAATAGTTTTCGAATTCCTTGCGAAGCACCCCCCATAAACAAAGAAAACACTACCTTTGCAGAAAATTTAAGCCATGCAAACGCTTTCGGTCGTCATCATCACCTTCAACGAGGAAGAAAAAATCGCGCAATGCCTTGATTCCGTTAAGGACATAGCCGACGAAATCATCGTCGTGGACTCGCATTCCACCGACGCGACCGAAACCATCTGCGAACGCTATGGGGTAAAGTTCTTCTCGCAAGACTGGCTTGGTTATTCCGACCAGAAAAACCTCGCCAACGACCTCGCCACCTGCGACCTCATCTTCTCCATTGACGCCGACGAAGCCCTATCCGACGAACTGGGACAGTCCATAGCCGTGCTCAAGGAAAAGGAAATTGCTGGCAATGAAGTGTTTGCCATGAACCGCCTCAACAATTATTGCGGTCGGTGGGTGAAGCGTTGTGGCCTCTACCCAGAGACCAAAATCCGCATCTGGCGGCGCGGTTTCGCCCAATGGGAAGGCCTCATCCACGAATGGCTGAAGTTTGAAAGCGAGCCGAAAAAGACCCTATTGCGCGGCGACCTGCTGCATTATTCATGGGACACGCCCGAAGCCTTCCGCAAACAGTTGTTCCGCTTCGCGGAGTTGGGTGCGCAGTCGTACTACGAACGCGGCAAAAAGACAGGTATCATGCCTTGGCTGTTCAGCCCGAGCATTAATTTCATCCGCACCTATATTATAAAAGGAGGCTTCCTCGAAGGCAAGACAGGATTTTACATCTGCCGCACGATGACACAAGCCAACCGACACAAATACAATCTGTTACAAAAGAAAATCAAGCAAAATGGATAAGCAATTTGAAGAAGAAGTGGAACGCACGGTGGCCGTCCTGAAAGCGGGTAAGACCATCCTCTACCCTACTGACACCATCTGGGGCGTGGGCTGCGACGCCACCAACAGCAAGGCCTGCGAGCGCGTCTATGAAGTGAAGCAAAGACCCGACAGCAAAAGTCTCATCGTGCTCGTTGATACAGTGGAGCGGCTGAAAGACTATGTCGTCAACTTACCAGCCATTGCCTACGACCTTATCGCTCATAGCACCAATCCGTTGAGCATCGTTTATGCGCAGAGCAAAAATCTCGCGAAAAACATCTCTTCCGACCGATCGGTATGTATCCGCGTGGTGAACAACGACTTCTGCAAGGAGGTCATCCGCCGCCTCGGGAAGCCCATCACCTCCACTTCGGCCAACCTATCGGGGCAGCCCTCGGCCATGACTTTCGGCGACATCAGCGAGGAAATCAAGCAGGCGGTCGATTATGTGGTACAGCTCTACCACGACAGCTTCGCCAAGCCCAAGTGTTCCACCATCATCAAACTCAACGAGGACAACACTTTTGAGATTTTGAGGCAATAACCTTTCCGATTTTTTCACTATCTTTGCGCCCCTAAAACATCGTTCCGACTTATGAAATCACTGAAAATGTTTTTCTTGGCTGTCGGTTGCCTTGTGGCGATGGCAGCAACAGCCCAAAACCAGCAGCCCCAATCGAAAGCGCAGATGAATGCCCAAAAGTTTGCCACGACGCTTTACCTTATTGATAACTTCTATGTGGATACCGCCAACAGCGAGAAGGTGGTGGAAGACGCCATCATCGCTGCATTAAAGGAACTCGACCCGCATTCAGCCTACATCTCCAAGAAGGATGTGGAGAAAGCCAACGAGCCACTCGTGGGCAGTTTTGAAGGCATTGGAGTAACCTTCCAGCTCATCCGCGACACCATCACCGTCATCGGTCCCACAGCGGGAGGCCCGTCGGAGAAGGTCGGCATCATGGCCGGCGACCAATTCATCAAAATTGACGGCGAGGAAGCCTTTGGCAAGAAAGTCGACAACGAATATGTACAGAAGCACTTGCGTGGCAAGAAAGGCACCAAAGTTACCGTAAGCGTAAAACGCGGCAACGCCACGGAACTCCTTGATTTTGAAATCATTCGCGACAAGATTCCCTTGAACAGCATTAACGCGGCCTATATGCTTGACAATCATGTGGGCTACATCAAACTTGACCGCTTCGCCCAAGAGTCGACCGCCGAGTTTAAGGAAGCCTTCGCCAAACTGCAAGCCCAAGGCATGGAGTCGCTCATCTTCGACCTGCGCGGCAACACGGGCGGCTACCTCAACACCGCCATCGAGCTCGTCGACCAGTTCCTCACCGAGAACCGTCTCATCGTCTTCACAGAAGGCCTACACTCGCCCCGCCAAGAATGGCGCAGCACGAAAGCCGGCCTTTACGCCCTTGGGAAGTTGGTTGTGTTGATTGACGAAGGCTCGGCCTCAGCCAGTGAAATCCTATCGGGTGCCATCCAAGACCACGATCGTGGCGTTGTCATCGGGCGGCGTTCGTTTGGCAAGGGCTTAGTGCAAAGGCCTTTCAATTTGCCTGACGGCGCGCAAATCCGCCTCACCACCTCGCGCTACCACACCCCTTCGGGGCGCTGCATCCAACGGCCCTACGAAAACGGTGCAGAGGACTACGCCAAGGAGATGACCAAACGCCTTAAAAACGGCGAATACTTCCATGCCGACAGCATACACTTCCCCGACTCGCTGAAATACAAGACCGATGCCGGGCGCACTGTGTACGGCGGCGGCGGTGTCATGCCCGACATTTTCATCCCTGTCGATACAGCCTTCAACAGCAAGCTCTACACCAACCTCGTCCGCAAGGGTGCCTTAAACCGTTTCACCACCGAGTACGGTCTGAAACACCGCGAAGAAATCAAGGCACAATATGTTGATTTTGAACATTTCAACAAAGACTTCACCATAGGCGACGACTTCATCAACGGGCTCAAAGCAGTCGCCGAGGAAACCAAAGTGGAGTGGAACGACGAACAGTTTGCACACTCCGAGAAATTCCTGCTTCTGCAAATGAAGGCTTTGATAGCCAGAAATGTTTGGGAAACGCAGCAATACTATCAAGTGATGGCCACAGTCGACCCGGGCATACAGAAGGCCTTGGAAATCCTTGGAAATGAGAAGCAATACAAAAATATCTTGAAAGGAAAATAGTTTTTCGCAAGATTAATGCCTCCAAAAAAGGAAATTTTTCTATTTTTGCGGTGTCATTTACAACAACAATAACTTAAACATTTACAAATGAAGAAATTCACTATTATCACCGCAGCATTCCTTCTGATGGGAATGTTGTTTGGCTCGCAAGTCATGGCCCAAGGCCGCATCGACTTGGGTGGAGCCAAGTCGGCGCAAAACTGTGCCAACATGACTGATGAAGGCTTTTCAGCCACATTCTCTTTCAGCAGCATCGAATCTGCTGAAGTAACCGCCGAAAAGGGCGTGTTCTCCAACATCACCATGGAAAACACCTACCCTTCCGGCATGCTCGGCGATCCCACCCTGCCCGCCGTCAACAAGCTGCTCGCTATTCCTTACGGCGTAGGCAACATCTCCGTTGAGGTGAAGAGCTTCACCACCACGGTGTATTCTCTTGCCGACTTCGGCATCAAGACCCTTTATCCCCAGCAGCCGCTGCTCCGCAAGGACCAGAAGCCCGGCGACCTTCCCTTTGCTTACAACGAGAAGGCCTACAATGCCAAAGGCTTTGCCGAGCGCCCCATCGCTGAGGTCAAAATCCAAGGCACGCTGCGTGGCATCCAAGTCGGTGCCTTGACCGTTAACCCCGTGCAATACGATGCTGCCACCAATAGTATCCGTGTTTACAACGACATCGAGGTTGAAGTCAGCTATAGCCAATATGACAAATCGGCTTCCTACAACGAGTTTGCCAGAACTTTCAGCCCTTATTTCGCCGGTATCTACAGCCAGATGTTCAACTGGCGCAACGATGTGTACGATGAGCACCCCGACCTCTGGCAGGCCCCTGTCAAGATGTTGGTCATAGCTGATCGTATGTTTGAGGAATGTATGCAAGAATGGATTGCTTGGAAGACCAAGAAAGGTTTCTACATGGATGTGAACTACACCGATGAAATCGGCAACAACGCTTCGGCCATCCGCAGCTTCATCCAACAGAAATACAATGAAGACGCTCCCACTTTCGTCATGATTATGGGCGACAAGAACCAAGTGGCACCTTCCGCGACCGGCAACCAGACCAGCTGCGTTACCGACCTTTATTATATGAGTGTTGACAACGACGAGTTTGCCGACATCTTCCACAGCCGTTTCCCCGCCGAAACTGTCGGTCAGATGCAGGCTATGCTCAACAAGGCGCTTGAATACGAACAATTCACCATGCCCGACCCGAGCTATCTGAGCAATGTGTTGCTCATCGCCGGCGCGGACCCCGGCTGGGGTATCACCGTAGGCCGTCCCACCATTTGGTACGCCACCAACTATTACTACAACACAGAACATGGTTTCAATCAAGTACACGAATACAGCCACGGCACCTACAGCGGCTGCTACGACTGGCTTAACGAAGGCGTAGGTTTCGTCAACTACACTGCCCACGGCTCCAACACCAGCTGGGCTGATCCGCAATTAACCATCAGCGATGTCAACAACCTGACCAACGAGCACAAGTACTTCCTCGCCATGGGCAACTGCTGCCAAGCCGCCGACTGGGGCATCAGCGGCAGCTGCTTTGGAGAGGCCATGGTTCGTGCCGAGAACAAGGCCGCCTACGCCTACATCGGCTCATGTCCTTCCACCTATTGGCTCAACGACTACTACTTTGCCGTAGGAGCCACAAGCCATGCCGACGGCACCATGCCTACGATGGAAGAGACCACCATGGGCTGCTACGATGCCATTTGGACAGACGATGCCTTCAACACCGCTTGCGCCATCCCGTTCATTGGCAACTTGGCCAGCAACGCCGCCCAAGCCCTGGGCTACGAGCTGCACATCAACACCCTTTACTGCTGGCAAGCCTATCACGTGCTGGGTGATGGTTCCATTATGCCTTTCCGCGTGCAACCTACTCCCAATGACGTCACCCACCTTCCTACCCTGCCTATCGGTCTGGATTTCTACACCGTAAGTGCTGCACCCGGTTCATACGTAGGCATTACCAAGGATGGCGTACTGCATGGCGCAGGCCTCATCGGCGAAAGCGGCACTGCTGACATTCCGATCGAGCCCATCACTAGCGGTGGCGACGTCACCATCTGCGTAACCCATCCGCAACATGTTCCCTACATCAGCGAGGTTCCCGCAGCCGCCATGGAAGGCGCTTATATCGCCTGCAACGGTGTGCAGTGCGAACAGCCTTTAATCACTGGCGCACATGTGGTTCCTACAGTTTCTCTGAAAAACGTTGGCATTCAAACTGCCAACAATATCAATGTCGTGTTGAGCACTGAATCTGAATATATCAACCTCACACACACCACGGCCACCGTTCCCTCAATTGCCCCCGATGCCATCTATGAGATCGCCAACACTTTTGATTTTGATGTGGCCGTCAACATCCCCAATAATACCAAGGTGCGTTTCTTCTTGACCTGCACTTCCGGCTCCGATGTTTGGGAAAGCAAGTTCGACCTCACTTTCGGCGCTCCTGAATTCGTCATGAATAACATCAGCAACACCCAACTGCAACCCGGTGGTAATGGAACACTTAACTTCGACCTCACCAACGCGGGTGCTGCAAATGCCGAGAACTGCATCTTGGAGGTGTACTCCAGCTCGAACGACATCACGTTGGAGAGCAACACCATCCAGATCAATGCCATCGCTGCCGGTGAAAACATCACCATCCCCGTCAACCTCACTGTGGGTAGCGGTGTTGAAATCGGAACAACCTATGAACTTTCCTACCTCATGACATGCGGCCACTATTCATTGGCAGGTTCTTATTCCGCCACCGTTGGCAACATCGTAGAAGGTTTTGAATCGGGTGACTTCAGCATGTATGACTGGCAATTCGGCGGCCCCGCCAACTGGACCATCGTGAACAACGAAGCCAATTCAGGCACCTACAGTGCCAAGTCGGGTACCATCTCGGACAATCAGCAGACTGTCCTTTCACTGACCACTGAAATCCTTGCCAACGGAGAAGTCAGCTTCTACAAGAAGGTTTCTTCTGAAACCAACTACGACAAACTCTTCTTCTACATAGACGATATGGAAAAGGGCAACTGGTCGGGCAATGTGGCATGGAGCAAGGAATCCTATCCCGTGACCGCTGGCACCCACACTTTCAAGTGGACATACAAGAAAGACTACAGTCAAAGCAGCGGCAGCGACTGTGCCTGGGTCGACGACATCCAGTTCCCGCCAACCAGTGTCATCCTCTCACTCAATCCTGTTACCAACCTTGAGGCAAACGTCAACGGCTACAGTGTCGCCCTGACTTGGTCTGGCTCCGATGACGCTACTGCCTATATCATCAACCGCAACGGTGAAGAGATTGCCAACCAGTCGGGTACTTCGTACAACGATAATTTGTCGGGAGACGGAATATATACTTATAGTGTCATCGCCACCGACGGCAACGGCCATTATTCAGCTCCTGCATTCGTTACCGTCAACGTCGGCACCGTCGGCGTTGAAGAAATGAATGTGAAAGAGTTCGGCATCTATCCCAATCCTGCCAACAACACGCTCAACATCAACGGTGGCAACACCGAGTTCAGCTATGTGCTGTTCAACGGCATGGGCCAGATGGTTGCCAACGGCAAAGCCCAAGGCTCTGAGCAGGTCAATGTCAGCGACATGGCCAAGGGTATCTACTACCTCCGCATCACCACGGGCACGCAAATGCGTGTGGAAAAGGTTGTTGTGGAATAACTAATGAGCAAAAATGCATCAAGAAAGGTCGCTCCTTCGGGGGCGACCTTCTTTTTTGTCTCGCGTAAAACACGGAAGATTAGCGGGGAGATGAGGCCAATGCGAGTTGTGCTTTTTCCGTGGCGTAGAATCACATCCCACGCTGTTTCTTGACTGCCTCGTATGCGGCGTTGATTTCCTGAAACTTCTTCTCAGCGGCCTGACGCACCTCATCGCCCAAGTTACTCACCAAGTCGGGGTGATTCTTCTTGGCCATCTCACGGTAGGCCCTCTTCACCTCCTCATCAGTCGCGGAAGGCTCAATGCCGAGAATCTTGTATGCGCTGTCCGTTTCCTTGATAAACATGGCCTTCACTGATTGGAAGTCACTGCTCGTAACCCCCATATAATCGGAGATTGTGTTGATGACGCCCAATTCCTTAGGCGAAACCGCATCATCAGATTCTGCTATACCAAACAGATAATGAAGCAGTTGTAGTCGGGTAGAATAGTCCATGTATCGGCCCACCTGTTGGCTCACTTCATAGATATTGTAATCCTTATCCAGAATCTCGCGGAGCATCTTGATATAGTTTTCTGTCCTTGCCTGACCGAAATTCTGCAAGAAGAAGCGTTTCACATAATCCAGTTCCGAGCGCTTTACATTGCCGTCAGCCTTCATCACAGCGGCTGAGAGCACGAGCAAGGTCACATTAAAGTCGCGTTTTTCCTCCGTATTGCCAAAGGTTTCGGTCACTTCTGAACGGATAACCCGAGGTCTGCTACCAGAAAAAATGCTTCCCAGGGCCACGGCAATGATGCCTCCTATTGGATTTTGAGTAAAAGCCCAACCAAGGCCAAACAAAACAATCTTTGAAAAACAACCCATAGCATTATGCATGTATCAGGCGGCAAAGGTACACAAAAAAACAGCAAGAAAGTTGAAAAAAAAATCTTCTGAAAAGCCCATTGTACGGGAAAAGATTCGTATCTTTGCCACCTTTTAACTTATGTAACATTTTAATCTATCACCAAATGAAAAAAATTCTTTTTTCCCTCCTGTTTGCGGCGTTGTCTGCGATGACATTCGCCCAGCAATGGACGAGCATCAGCAGCAATGCTCCTGCCGGTCCTGAGGTCAAGTTGGTTTCGAGCAGCGAGCAGCAAGTCGTCATCGACTTCTCGCTAGGCGGATTCTACCTGACCAGAGTAAGCACCCCGAACGGCACACAACAAATCGTTTCCGTGCCCCAAATGGCCTCGATGCTTGATGTCGGTGCTCCCGACCTTCCCCAATTCCCCGTCCCCGCCATCATCGGAAACATGGCTGAGATGCAAGTCAGTGTGACCCTGAGCGACTTCACCGATTATGAAAACGTTGAAATTGCCCCTTCAAAAGGCAATTTCAGCCGTCAGATCGATCCCGAAAGCGTGGCCTACACCTATGGCGAGATGTATAGCAAGGATGCTTTCTATCCTGCTGCACAGGCCTATCTTGACACACCTTACATCCTCCGCGATTTCCGCGGACAGAACATCATGGTGCGTCCTTTCGCCTATAACCCCGTCACCAAGACCCTTCGTGTTTACCACAACATGACTATTGCCATGAACAAAGTAAGCGACAATGGAGTGAACCAGAAATCGGCCCGCAAGGCCCAAGCCAAAATGTCGCCAGAGCTGAAGGCTGCCTACGACCACCGCTTCATCAACTACAAGGAGAGCATAACCCGATACAATTTCGTGGAAGACCGCGGTGAGATGCTTGTCATCTGCCCCGAGCAATATATGGAAGCCATGCAGCCGTTCGTGGATTGGAAAAACCAATCGGGCCGTCCCACCACGATGGTAAGTGTGGCCGAGGTTGGTGGCAACAACGAAAGCCAAATCAAGGCCTACATC
>JBHACT010000130.1:0-18766 GCA_041854745.1 Candidatus Limimorpha sp.
CCTTCGGGCACCACCTTTGAAGGGGGACGCCTGCCGGGGGCTTCTTTTTGCGTGGCTTGCTACTCCTTTGACGGGGAGATGCCTGCCGGGAGCTTCAAAATCCCCCGCCCTTCGGGCACCCCCTTTGAAGGGGGACGCCTGCCGGGAGCTTCAAACTACTACTTCTCAACTTCCCACTACTTCCAAACTCCAAATAAAAAAACCTGTTACTCAAAGTAGCAGGTTTTTTTCTTCCACCTCAAGTTGTCGAGCAAGGATTCGAACCTTGACAGGCAGAACCAAAATCTGCAGTGCTGCCGTTACACCACTCGACATCATCCGTTCCCGAATGCGGCTGCAAAAGTACAACTAATTTTGTTATGCGCAAGCGATTTTTCGATTTTTTTCCAAAAAAAACGCCTTGAACATCATTCTTTGATGATTTTCTGCACCCTCACACGGCCTTCGCCATCGCAGATACGCAGAAAATAAACGCCCGAAGGAATGCCTGAAAGATCGATTTGAGATTGGTCTGAGGTCAGTATGGATTGGCCCATAGTATTCAGAACCACCACTTTCAGCAGGTTCTTGGCCTCAATATTCACCACACCTTCAGTAGGATTGGGATGTGCGCTAAAGGTTTCTACGGCTGTTTCATCAGTAATGTCCCAACATTCACCATCGGTCCAAACGAGGTCGTTTTCCTCAAAATAGCACTGCAAATAAGAGAAACTGCTCGATATCATATCTGGATTGAAACGACGATGAACACCCGCCAAGCTGCCAATGCCTTCGATCCAAACTTCCTTGTCTTCACCCCAACCATCATTGAAAATATACTTGTTGCGCACTGAACCATCCTCCATAACAACCTCCTCGATAGCTTCCAACTGGACATAAGAAAGGGTCTCCACTTCGCTCACCATAAACCAATCGCCCACTTGCAGATTGAAATCGTAGTATAATTGTTCTTCATTAAAATGCTGAAGTCCAGACTGCCACCATCTGACATACACCTTCTTATTCTCTTCGCGGAGGGCACCCATCAATCCCATATCAGTGTGGTCTTGCGCATACATCATTTTCCTATACAACAGGCCATCTAATTCTATTTCCTCGCCGAAACGGGCCACATGATATTCGGTGTCGCCCCAGATAAAATCAACCCTTACATCCCATTGTTTTTCACCATTTGCAGGAATCAAAGGGTAATACTCTTTTGTTTGCGTTTGCTGCGCAAAAACGCCGTCCATCATGCAGAAGGACAATGCCAATAATAATAATAAATGTGTCTTTTTCATGGTTAATAGTTTTTGTTACGGGGCAAAAATAAAAAAAAAAGAATACCACAGTCAAAATCACGGGGAAAAAAGCACATTATATGACAAAATTCCCTATTTTTGCCGTTTGGCAAAGGCCAAATCGAAGCGATAATCAACAAAAAGTTTTTATATCATTATGACTTTCAAAAGGTTAAACAACATTACAGGATGGGCGGCAGGTTTGATAGCCACCATCGTGTATTTCCTCACGCTGGAGCCTACCGTCAGCTGGTGGGACTGCGGAGAGTACATTTCAACGGCTTACAAACTGCAAGTGGGCCACCCGCCCGGGGCACCGCTGTTCCAGATGATTGGGCGGTTCTTCTCGCTTTTCGCGGGCGGCGATGTTACCAAGGTGGCCATGATGATTAATGTGATGTCGGCCATTTGTAGCGGCCTCACCATCGTGTTCCTTTTCTGGACCATCACGATGATGGCCCGCAAGGTGTGGATGAAAGAAGGAGAAGAAGCACCTGAGGTAAATAAGATTGGCGTGATAGTGGCCGGCTTTGTCGGCGCGGTGGCTTATATTTTCACCGAATCCTTCTGGTTCAACGCCGTGGAGGGCGAAGTGTATGCCATGTCGTCATTCTTCACTGCCGTTACTTTCTGGGCCATCCTGAAATGGGAACGGGTCTCCGACGATCCGAGGAGCACGGTATGGATTGTCTTCATTGCTTTCCTCATCGGCCTTTCCATCGGCGTACACCTGCTCAACCTGCTTTGTGTGCCCGCCTTTGTATATGTGGTTTATTTCAAGAAATGGGAAAAAACCTCTTTCTGGGGCTTTGTGCTGGCAGGCGTGGTCTCGATAGTGTTGCTTTGGTTCCTCAACATGTTCCTTGTGCCGCAAGTCATCAACTTGGCAGGCAAAACGGAGCTGTTTTTCGTGAACTCGCTCGGGGCACCGTTCAATGTCGGCTCCATCGTCTATTTCGCCATTATCATCGGATTAATCGTTTGGGGACTGTGGTTCACCGCCAAGCGCGGCAAGGTGATTTGGAACACCGCCATCCTCTCCCTCATGTTCATCCTGATTGGCTATTCTTCGTTCTTCATGCTGATTATCCGTGCCAACACCAACACGCCCATCAACGAGAACGAGCCCAAGGAAGCCCTTTCGATGTTGTCCTACATCAACCGCGACCAGTACGGCAGCTGGCCTTTGCTTTATGGCCCCTACTACAACGCGCCCGCTTCGGATCTTAAGGACGGCAATCCCATCTATGTCAAAGACAAAGAAGCCCGCCGCTATGTCATCACCGAAGACGGCAAACGCACCGTGTATGAATATCCCGACGAGCTAAAAACCCTGTTTCCCCGCATGTGGAGTACGCAAAGAGGCTCACACTCAGAGATGTACGAAAGATACCGCAAGAATAAAAACGGTGTGGTTACAGGCAACAATGTGCCGATCAGGGACTATCGAGGTGAGCTTGTCAACATCAGCAAGCCCACTTTCGGTCAAAACCTGAAGTTCTTCATCGACTACCAATGCAACTGGATGTATTGGCGCTACTTCATGTGGAACTTTGTGGGCCGCCAGAACGATATTGAGAGCCAAGGCGAGCTCACCCACGGCAACTGGATCAGTGGTATCAACTTCATTGACAGTGCAAGGTTGGGCGACCAAAGCGACATTCCTGCCAGCATGAAAAACCCCGGCCGCACAACCTATTATTTCCTGCCGCTCATCTTAGGCCTCATCGGACTGATTTGGCTGCTCAGCAAAGACCTGAAGCAAAGTTGGATTATCTTCCTGCTCTTCTTCATGACGGGTTTGGCCATCGTCATTTATTTGAACCAATCGCCCAACCAGCCCCGCGAGCGCGACTACAGCTATGCAGGTTCGTTCTATGCCTTTGCCATCTGGATCGGTTTCGGTGTGATTGCCCTCATCGACATCGTCAACAAACTGACGAAGAAGAGCAGCCTCGTCAACGCAATGGCTGTGGGTTTGGCTTGTTTCCTCGCCGTGCCTTGCGTATTGGCCTCCAACGGTTGGGAAGGACATAACCGTTCGGGCAAGACCTCGGCCCGCGACTGGGCGCGAAACTACCTCGCGCAATTGCCGCCCAACGCCGTCATCTTCACCCGTGGCGACAACGACACCTTCCCCCTGTGGTATGTGCAGGAGGTAGAGGGCTTCCGCACCGATGTGCGTGTTTGCAACTACATGCTCTCAGGCGGATACTGGTATGTCCACCAAATGGGACGCAAAGTGTATGAGTCCGACAGGCTTCCCCTTACCTTAAGTCCAAAAGAATACGACAATGGTGTCAACGAATCCATCTATATTGAGGAGGAAGAATATTTCAAGGGTAAGCAAGTGGAGCTAAAGCAGGTCATCGACTTCATTCACAACCCCAAGGCGGTGAAACGTGCTATGGGTACCAGCTACAACTATGTGCCCTGCCGCAACCTGAAGCTCACCGTCGACAAGGAAGCCTGTGTCCGCAACGGAATCGTGCCCGAGAGCATGAAAGACCAAATAGTGGACCAAATCACCTGGGAAATCAAGGGAAGATACCTCCAAAAGAACGCCCTCATGCTTTTGGACTTCATGGCCACCAACAACTGGGAACGCCCCGTGTATTTCACCTCGTTCAGCGACATGTCAAACATATTAGGTATCGACAAATACCTGCACTTGGAAGGTTTGGCCTACCGCTTCATTCCCGTTGAGGCCGAGGATTATTCCAGGGCCTATCGCGGAGGCGTGTATCGCGACGGCAGCTACGATCTGTTGGTTACCAAGGCCAACGAAGGTATCGTCAATTGGGGCAGCATGAACCAAGACAATGTGGTGCCCGACCGCGAGAGTGCACGCAACATAAGCTATGCCCAGTTGGCCTATTCTCGACTGGCGCAGAGTTTGGTCAACCACAACCAATTCGACTCTGCCGTGATTGTGATGGACAAATATCAGGAATTCTTCCCCAACGAGAAGTTCCCGGCCGAGATTCGCACCTATCAGTTCCCCGAGATGTACTATGTCTGCGGTGCCACTGAAAAGGGCGATACCTACCTCATGAACTTAGCCAACAATTACAGCGACAAGATTATGTATTATGGCAAGATGAAGCCCAAGTTCAAAAAATACTATGAAGACGAGATTGACGAGGGCATGAGTATACTCAAACTCCTCGGCGACACAGCCAAGAAATATGAGCGCAACAAGTTGGCACAAGAAATCTCGGACCGCATGATGGAGTACCTCTCCTTATATTACGAATAAGGTTTGGTCGGAAATGCAATGGAAAGCCAGCGTTCGGAGGCTCGAACGCTGGCTTTCATCTATTTTCCTCATTGCCTTATTTCTGAAACGAACACCAAAGATAACCGGTGCGCACTTTCTAATTGGCACATCCCTAACGGGATGTAGGAGATTTGGGATTAGGTTTTTACCGAGCGGAAATCCCTACGGGATTATCCTGACCACACCCCGCAGCGACCCAAGCAAAGCCCTGAAAGGGCGACGCGAGCACAACCCGATACGAAGTGTCAGGAGACAACCCGATACGAAGTTTCATGCTGAAACGGCCAAACACATTGAGGTACGAATAGAAAGCCAGCGTTCGGAGGCCCGAACGCTGGCTTTGTTTGTATAATAGAGAAAAGCACTATTCCTTCACCACCTTATCCTCATAAATCTTGCCATCCTCAAAGGTAACGCGCATTGTGTAGGTACCTGCGGGCAGTCGGCTTAGATCTATGCTCTCGAAGGTGCTACGCTGCGTGCGCACCAATCGTCCTTGCAGGTCGTAAAGCTCCATTTGGGTGGGCTGCACATCGGGCGAGAATTGCATTCGCAACTGCTCCTTCACAGGGTTGGGATAGAAAGTGTAGGGGCGCACAAAAGTTTTCAGTTCAGGAACGGAAAGCGAGCCGTCGGCGAAGAACTTGAGGACAAAAAGCTCGGCTTCTGACTGGTCCTCTATCCAGCAGCGTCCCGTGACCAAACAGCCTCCATCGCTCGTTGACATTACCGAGCAAGGCTGAAACACATGCTCTCCGTCTTCATAAAAACGACTCCAAATGATATTGGCATCGGCATCTTTTTTGGCCACCTCAAAATGGTTCTTTCCGCCTATTTCGCCATACCACGTCCATGCTTTTGGGTCATAAACGCCATTGCAAATAAAAAACATTCCGTTATCCGGCCCATCCATACCGTGGCAGAAAGCCAATGTCCTAACGCTATCATTGTCATGGGGAATATACGACAACGCAACAATGCTGTCGTTTAAGTCCAATTTCATGGACACAATCACTTCATCCCATAATTCCGGATTCCAACAATCATAACGGGATCCTCTGACACTCATAAATTTGGATCCATCAAGCAAGGAGGTTGTAAACGCTTCTGAATAATAGCTCCCGATAAAAATGCCATCATCGGTTCCAGGCACAAGAATATTTTCAAGCAAATCTTTTGAGCGGAAATCTGTAAAGTCCCTATCCATCCGAACAAGAAAGACTGGCGGATTGCCAAATCCTTCGGGCACACCTACATAGGTTTGTCCATAGTCACCGCTACCATCCTTATACTCAAACAAGTCGCCCTGAGCTGAAAGAAGCAACCAACTGATGAATGGCGATTCTCCCATTGCCAACAATTCCCCATCGGGCGAAAGACGGAGATACAACATATTAGAAAATTCAGAATAACCATTCGGGAAGACATGGAGTGGCCAAGAGCAGAAGACAATGTCACCATTGCTGTCCATAAGGCTTCTTCCGCCTAATAAATAGCAGTAATCTTCCGGAAGCTCTATTTCCTTCAACCAAACCATATTCAAGTCGAGATCAAATTTAGCCAAATATGGCCTGCCACAGCTTACGGTGCTATCTATAATTACTCCACAAGCAAGACAATACTTGGAATTGAAAGGATCATGATAAAGCTTGATGATGGATGAGTACCTTCCTTCTTCGTTCATCGACATTTCGCCAAGCAACTCGCCTTCAGGCGACAATTTCAGCACTTTGGCCGGCTGCATATTATCTCTTGTAAGACCTTTACTTCCAACTAAATATCCAATCGTGCCAAGGTCGCAAGCGGCTACAAAATAGCACTCCGTTTCGCTTTCGTCATTGCGTATTTCAAGGGAATGCGTACCTGCGTATGTCCACTCGAAAGGATACTGTTGCTCAAACAGGAAGTCGGGCTGCTGGGCAAATGATTCTGCCGCGACGAACATCATCAGGGGCAGACATAACATGATTTGAAAAAAGCGATGGATTTTCATGGTCTTTTATTTTAGTTATCAATTATTTATTCCGCAAAAATATAAAAATTTCCGTTTATCATACATTAATTAAGGTGGGTTCTATTCATTCACTTTTTGGGCATCAAAACAGACAGAACCCATTAATCTGCCGGACAACCGCTGTTTAACATTTGGTTTACAGGTGCAAAGATACGACTGTTTTATCATTTGACAATAAATTATTTGCTATATTTTTGACGGGGGGGGGAGGGGGTAATTGTTTGATATTCCGTTTATTGTATCGCAATTAAATTAGGTTGGTATTTCTTGAGTTGCACCAGTCGGCACATATTGTAGGCGAGGTTTGTCAACGCAATGTTGGCTTTTGCCCTGTGTTTCGCCTCCTTAAACGAGCGCATGGCGGCCTCCTTCTCGTTGTAGTGCTGCTGCACAAAGCCGCTGTAAAGTGCGGCATGGGCAGCCTTGGCGTATTGTTTCTTGCGGGCATAATAGGCGGCTGCACGCTCCAGTTCGGGGCTGGTGGTAAGGGTGGCTTGGCCGTTGAAGAAATCGTCGTCCATCACGGGCGAGATGGTAGAGACGTTTCCTGAAACGTCTCCCTTCATATTTTCATTGTTGTTTTTCGAGACGTTTCGGGAAACGTCTCTACAACCGAACAGGGCGTCGGCCAACAGTGCAGCCCGCTTCACCATGCGCCGCGCCTCGCGCGTGGGCGTGTTGCAGGCAGCCATAAAAAACCGCCACCATCAATAGGCCAAAGCACCATCTATTCCTCATATCGTTATTTACCTTCTAACCTCTTCCTATGCACAAAGCTCCAAACAATCATCGCAATGCCGATGACGACAAAGGGAACGCTGAGCCATTGGCCCATGTCGAAGGTCATATTGCGCTCAAATTCGACTTGCACATTTTTCAGGAACTCGATAAGGATACGCGAACCGAAGATAATGACGAGGAAGGTGCCGAACATCAGGCCGGGCTGTTTGTGGCCAAGGTCGCGCTTGTAGTACATCCACAGCAGAATAGCCATCGCCACGAGGCAGAAGAAAGCTTCATAGAGACCTGTTGGGTGGCAGGGCAACCACTCGCTTGGCGGACAGCAGTTGCCCGGTGAGCAAGGTATGTAATTGTCGGCAGTACCGCAAAACTGCTCTTGTCCGCGCATGAAAACAAACCCCCAAGGCAAGGAAGTGGGCGTACCGTAAATCTCATGGTTGATCACATTGCCCACACGAATCAGTGCCCCAACGAGGCAGACAGGGATAACGATACGGTCGAGAATCCAGAGGTAGTTGATACGCTGCAGGTCGTCCTTCGTCTTCTTGGTCGACTTGTTGTAGCTGCGCACATAAATCCAAAGTCCAAGAAGAATGCCGATGGCACCGCCGTGGCTGGCAAGACCACCTTCCCACACGGCCAACATTTTCAGCGGATGGGAAAGATAATATTCAGGTTCATAAAACAGGCAATGCCCCAAACGAGCACCTAAAACAGTGAAAAGCAGCATATAAATCAGCAGCTTGTCTAACGAATCGTCAGACATCTTCTCGCGCCTATAGATACGCTTCATGACAAAATAGCCCACAAAAAAGCCTAGTGCCCACAAAAGGCCGTACCAACGGACTTGATGACTGCCCAAGGAGAAAAGAACGGGGTCAACATTCCAAGTGATGTAATTGAATAGCATGATCTGAAATTTTTGGCAAAAGTAAGAATATTTGTTGAATTGTTCGATGTTTAATTGTTGATTATGGTTGCGCTGAGGTAAAGGCGAGCCATAACTGAAAAAAAATAATCATCATCGTGTAACTTTTTCGCCTAATTTCCGTATTATCTTTATCAAAGATGGACAGAAGTCAGTACAACAAGTGCGTGGAGCAGTATGCCGACCAGCTTTTCCGCTTCGCGTTCTCGAGCCTCCGCAACCGCGAAGAGGCTGAGGATGTGGTGCAGGAAAGTTTTGCCCGCGTTTGGGAAAGGCTCAAGACCGTGGACTTCGCCAAAGCGAAATCCTACCTCTTCACCACCGCCCACCATGCCATGATTGACGAAGTCCGTCACAAACAGCGCTTTGCAAGCACCGAAGACCCTATACCCACCGAAGCGAAAACAGCACAAAACCCCTACCCCGATGTCAACGACATTCTGCACAAGGCCTTGGCCATCCTGCCTGAGAAGCAACGCCATGCCATCCTGCTACGCGACTATGAAGGCTACTCATACCAAGAAATCGGCCATCTCACGGGGATGACCGAAGCGCAAGTGAAAATCAACATCTTCCGCGCCCGCACCGCACTGAAAAACAAACTGAAAAGTATCGACAACCTCATCGACATAGAGCCATGAAAACAAACATCACCACCGACAATTATGAGGCCTACCTCCTTGATTACATGGAGAACAGCCTCAGCCCCGACGAGGCGAGGCAGCTGAAAGCCTTTGTTGCGGCCCAAGGTTTGGATTGGGACGAACTCACTGAAGATTTGCCCCACCTTGAAGCACCGCAAATCGCATACGAGGGCAAGGAAAGCCTGAAGAAGAAAGGTGCTCTCATGCCGCTTTATGTCAAAATCGCCTCGGCTGCCGCTGCCGCCGGACTGCTGCTCACTGTCGGGTTATGGCCGGGGAAGTCGTTGCCCGAAGTGGAACGGGTAGCCGAATTGAGGCCCATCCTTCCCTCCCGTTTGATAACCTCTGAAGAAATCCAAGCGCTGCCACCTCGCACAGTCAGTTTCCCCAAGACACAGGCAGCCGTGAAAAAACAACCCAAGGCCACCAGAACCGAGACGACACTTTTGACGGATTTGCAACCATTAGAATCCAAAAGGACACCTATAGCCCTAATGACAACGCCCGACAAAGAACCTGATTTTGAACTGATTGCTTACCGCATGAATTCCAATCCCGCTTTCATCCAGTACGGTGAAAACGACTTTGCAGGTTATGCCGAAGACGAGCACGACCTTTCGCTCATCGGCAGGGCTATCTTCCGCTTGACCAAAGGGCGCCACGACAGCTTCGCGAGCCTCATCACCTCCGGCCTATACACCGCCAGAAAAGAGATCAGCTTGGCCGCCACCGATATGGCTTTGACCGCTTACCATCGCGCCGACGAACGCGTTGGGGAGATGAAAGAAAACTGGCAGGAGAAGCGGGGAGAGTGATTGACTTCTCACGCAAAATCCGCAGATTTGTCACGCCGAAAGCGAAACATTTCGACAAAATCGATTTTGAAACTGTTGCGATATGCTTCATTTTATCAGTAGAGACGGTGCATGCACCGTCTCTACAATCATTGATGTACAGGCAAGGTAAATAGAGAATTGGTAGGGACTGTATACACCATCTTTACACATATTGCATACATTTATTCTATTGGCGGAGACGGTGCGTGCACCGTCTCTACATACGCAACGAAGCAATCTGAGGAATCCCAGATTGCTTCGTCACAATCAGCCTCAATGATGCGAGGCAAAACCTAACAAACTATTGGTATTCAGATGGTTCTATATAAAAAAACCATCAGAAATTGATACTGAATCCAAAACTAATCGGGTGTACTTTCGTATTGTTCATATCGAAGATCGGCAGCAAGGCAAAATTGGCGAAGAAGCCCAAATCGTCGCTACCCACGCGGAGCGAAGCATCCAGCTTGAAATGGTTGATATTTGACCCATAATAGCGTTTGATCCGCGTGCCGTCGGCAAACTTCACCCTATTCCATTGCGCGATACGCAGACCACCCATCACACCTGCATCGATATACAAGCTGCGTGTCGGCCTGACTTCAATCATCAGCGGCACTTGCAGGAACAAAGCACCATGTTTGCTGTTCTTGACGACTTGGTCTGATACAATAGGATCGAAGGTGTACACCGCATTTTCGGGGTCGTATTCGACGGTAATACTGTTGTTCCAGCTGAAATTGTTCCAACCGAGACCGACACCGGTAAACAAACCTGCCGTGTGTCTTCTGTTGAAGGCGATACCCACATCGGCAATGTTGAAGCCAAAATACCAGCTTCTCAAAGGCCTGAGCTCCATACTTTGGGCGACATTGTTGGCGTTCGCCACATCCGAAGGCGTGTTGAACAGCATGTTCAGTCCAGCCTCGAAACCACTCCAGTTGGAATCGAAAAGCAAGCTCCGTTTGGAATTTTTCTTGGCCTCGCAAGTACCACAACCAGACGGGGCTGATTGGTCGTTATGATACCCGTAGTGATACTCTTGGCGTTTGCCGTGTTTTTCCATCTCGCGGGCTTTCTTCTCCATCTCGCGGGCCTTTTTCTCCATCTCTCTGGCTTTCTTTTCCATCTTGCGAGCCTTTTTCTCCATCTCTCGAACCGTTTTCTCTACATCTTTCCCCCTTCTTTCCATGTCTTTTTCCCATTTTTCCATACCTTCCTCAAAACTTTTCCAATCTACCGAATCGGAAAGATATTCCAAATTCACGCCCAGCTCACGCATTAACATATCGAGCTCTCCGTGCACCACGGTGCTGTCGTTCTTGGGTTCCAGTTGTTGAGGTTCGTTCACTTGCGCCTTCGAGGTTCCGAAGGCCAGCAGCAGCATTGCCACCAAAATCATTCTTGTTTTCATTTCAATCCATTTTTAATTATTTCTCTTGTTACAATTGTTCTTCGCGAAAAACATCTGTAATACGGAGAAACGCGGGAAAAGTTACAGGCAACGGACGGAAAAACTGAACTTTTCCTGTTTTTCAGTCGGGACAAAGATGATTTGCTTGCTCTGTCCTGCTTCCAAATCGAAGAAATTGTCGGAGAAAAGGCCCGACTGACCAAAGATATACCCGCTCTCATCGCCGCTCGGCTTGACAGGGTCGGCAGAAACAACGAACACTTGCACATCCTTGGCGAAGACATCCGTCGTAACTTCTATGAAAAACTTGCCGTCCGCCTCGGTTACTTTCAGTTTCGGTGCGGCCTTTGGCAATTTCAAGTCCTTGGGATAGGACAAATAACAATAACGCTCGGCCAAAAGTGATTCATTTTCAGACAGTTCAAGTTTTACATAGACTTCGTTTGGACGAACCGATGGTTTGATAGGCAGGCCGCAGCTAACCTTTTTGTTTTGATTTGCGTCAAGATCAACTTCAACGGCCTGCTCAAACAATACATTTCCTTCAAAATCAACGACTTTAACATTCAATTCACCCTTCAAGTTACGCATTAGGTCGGAAGTAACGAAAATGCCATTGTCCTTGGAGTCAAGCGAAAGCAAGACGGGTGCATACAAGGTTTTCAGCTTGTATTGCAAGGCTTTCCAGTTGCCGTAATAGTCGATGGACGACCAAGATATTACAGGCCAAGCATCGTTGAGTTGCCAATAGAGCGTGCCCATATTATAGGGCTTTGCGGTGCGGTGCGCCTCGATGGCGATTTCCATACCGTAGGCCTGCGAGAGTTGGCTCAGATAGACATACCGCTCAAAATCATCGGAATACGGATAATACTTTTTGATGAAGTCGTCAATCTGTCGCATGCCACGGGCATGTTTCTGGTGCGCCGCGATGACTCCGGCTTCCTTGCGCAACGGCTCGCCTTGCGCAATTCTCAGCAAGGTCTGATAATCGGGATAACTTTGGTAGCCGTACTCGCTGTTGAATCGGCCTACCTTCTCGCGATAGATCTCGTAGGGCAACTCGCCCCACCAAACACCCCAGTAGTGCACATCGCCTTCGGTCAGGCTTTCGGGTCGGCCCCAGCCTTTCGAGGGCGAACTTGGCCAATAGGGACGCACTCCATCAAATTGCGCCACCGCTTGAGGCAGAATATCTTCAAACAATCGGTCGTAGCCTGCCTTGATAGCCTTGTCGTCATCTTCGCTCCAGCCCAAGGACTGCTGCCAGCTCCAGTTGTAGTAGCCTTCCGAAATCTCGTTGCCGCCACACCACAAAGCCAAGGATGGATGCGATGCCAAGCGTTTCACCTGCTCAACGGCTTCGATTTCAGCATTTTTCAAGAATGCCTCGTCGTATGGGTACATCGTGCCCGCATACATGAAGTCCTCCCAAACCAAGATGCCCAACGAATCGCAAATGTTGAAGAAGTCGTCGGAGGGATACACACCTCCACCCCACACACGCAACATATTGAAATGCGTGGATTTGGCCGACTGCAACAACCGTAAGGTATTTTCAGGTTTTATCCAAGTCTCAATCATCTCCTCAGGGACATAGTTGGTGCCCTTGGCATAAAATGGCACGCCGTTCACCTTGAAATAGAAGGCGCGACCGATACTGTCAGGCTCATCAACCATCTCGAAAGTGCGAATACCTGATTTGAACGACTTGGAATCCAACACTTTATTGCCTTTTTTCAGACGTACCTCGAAATCATACTGCGGTTGCTCACCCATTTCGTTGGGCCACCAAAGTTGAGGGTTATCAAGTGTGATCGGCACAATCTTATGATCCTGCCCTTTTTCAACATTGATTTCTATTTCTTTGTTTTTCAGACTATTGACATACAATTCCACTTTTGCGTTCTCGACAATGTTGCTATTCAAATCCAAATGCAACATCAGTTCTGCCTTCTCCGCGTTGGCGGCTTGCGTGACGATATAGGCATTCTCCAAACGCGCCCCGTTCCAGCCGACCAGCTTCACAGGCTTCCAAATGCCCACATTCTTGTACTTCGGCGCCCAGTCCCAACCATGCTGATAGGGAGCCTTACGCGAAACAGCATATTTTTCCGGTAAGCGAGGAAAGGTTTCTTCGTACAGTGCAAGTTGCGTGCTGTCGTAACGGATAAAACTGACTTCCAATAGATTGTCCTTCTCTTTCAGCCCGTTTTTCACCTTTTGTTTCCATGTGCGGAACTGGTTATTGGCAAAGAACAAATCCTGTCCGTTCAGGCGGACTTCCGCATAGGTATCAATACCTTCAAAAACCAATTCAATTTGTTCTTTTTCAAGCAGTTCTTTGTCAGTATCAAAGCATAAAGTGTAATCCCACGGACGGTCTGAGATCCAAAGCAAGTCGTTCTCCACCGTACCAAGGTAAGGATGTGAAATCAAGCCATTCTCATAGAGGCTTTGCTGCACCACCGAGGGCACTTCAACCTGCATATTAATAGATAAGGTATCGCCTGTGAGCGTCCAGCCTTGATTGAGACTCTGCACGACAACATTCTGCTTTTCAGTCTTTTGGCAACCAACGAATGCGAAAAGCAACAAAAGAAATGGAAAGAGGTTTTTCATTATGTATCAGTTTTAGTGCCGCGTGTCGTCAGAACGGATTCAGCATTTTTTCCATTTCGTAAATCAAATCGCGGTTCGACTCGGTCCAAACCATCGTGGCTCCAGTGGCGTCTTTCTGGTTGGGATAAAGTTTCTCGTTGAAGCGCGGCACCCAATGGGTGAGCGAGGCATGGCAATGTACCGCACCCGTCATGTTGAGGATATCCTTCACATTGCCGAGGTTGATACCACCACCGGGCATGATGGCAATCTTGTCGCCATAGCGCAGCTGCATCTCCGCTATCATCGGGACACCTTCCAAAGCTGTGGGCTTGCCACCAGAGGTCAGGATTTTGTCGAAGCCGAGGTCTATCAGTTTTTCAACAGCCTCCAAAGGCTTCACGCAGGCATCGATGGCGCGGTGGAAGGTAAACTTCAGTCCCTCGCCAGCTTCCATAAGGGATTTAATTGCCTCAATATCAAGCTCTCCATTGTCGTTCAAGGCACCGATGACGAAACCCTCGAAGCCCAACTTCTTGCAAAGCATGATGTCGGTCTTCATCATCTCGATTTCCTCATCATCATAGATGTAATTGCCCGGTCGCGGACGGATGAGCACCCGCATAGGGATAAACGAAATGTCGATGGCCTTCGCCAATGTGCCAAACGAAGGGGTAACACCACCCACTTCGAGGCACTCGCACAACTCCACGCACTGGGCGCAGCCGTCCATTGCGTTCTGCAACGACTTGATGCCGTTGGCACAAATTTCCAATCGTATCATAGTTTCAAAATTTTGGGCAAAGATATTGAAATTGTTGAAGTGTTGGGTGTTTAATTGTAGAATTAACTTCGTTGAATCTTCGATTTGTTGGCAGAAAAGGAACAAGGAATGCGGAAAAAACGCTATTTTTGCAGTGGAATAAAGAAAATTACTCATGAAAGATTTCGTATTAATTTTACATTAAATATCGGATAGAGCACCTGTACAAACCGAAATTTTTGTAATTTTACAGCAAATTTCAAATAGAATTGCCGTAGAACTATGAAGGTCAAATTTTTTATTTTCATTTTTTGCCTTATCGCGCTAAACACCTTCGCGCAAAATGTCCACATCCTCCCTACCCCACAACAGGTAGAAACCTTTGAGGGTCAATTTGTTTGGGACGATCATGTTGTCTTGACTTACGATGCTTCCGATGCTGAAATCAACCGAATTGTAACCCTCTTTCGCAATGATTTGGACCAAATCAGCGGCAGGAAAGTTCAGTTTTCGCGTGGTGTCATCAAGGGCAAACACTTCATTGAGCTTATCAAGACCGACCGTCTCGGTATCAGCGAAAACGAGGACCAAGCCTACAAACTGACCGTCAACCGCAACTTCATCCGCATGGAGGCCACCACCGCCACGGGGCTTTTCTACGCCACCCAAAGCCTGAAACAACTCTATAGATATTCTTTCCTGAAAAACAAAGGCGAAATCTCCATCCCATGTATGACCATCACCGACTGGCCCAACTTCAAGCTGCGCGGCTGGCAGGACGACATCAGCCGCGGCCCCATCGTCAGCATAGACTATTTGAAACGCCTCATCCCACAGATGGCCGAATGCAAGCTCAACTGCTTCTCACTCTACACCGAACACACTTTCAAAACGAAATGCCATCCCGACATCGCGCCCACCGACGCTTTCACTGCCGAAGAAATCAAGGAATTGGAGGATTTTTGTAGGCCTTACCACATCCAAATCATTGGCAACCAACAGTGTTTTGGGCATTTTGAGGAGATACTCTGCAACCCTTTCTACAGCCATTTGGCCGACACAAAATGGAACCTCAATCCCGCCAAGGAAGACACATACAAATTCCTCGAAAACCATTTGCGCGAGGTAGCAAGAGCCTATAAATCACCGTATTTCAACATTAACTGCGATGAAACCGAAAGCCTCGGTCAAGGTCATGCCAAGGCCTATGTCGATTCCCTTGGGGCGGCGACCGTCTATTACCAACATGTGAACCGTGTCAACCGTATGCTACGCCCCTACCGCAAGCGCGTGATGATGTGGGGTGACATTGCCGAAAAGTACCCGGAAATCCTTGACAATCTGGACAATGACCTCTTTCTTATCGCATGGAGCTATGTGGGTCAAGACAATTTCAACGACTTCCTACAGCCCTATGTCAAATCGGGGTGTAATTTCTTTGTTGCCCCCGGCGTGAGCCTCTCCGAACGGGTTTGGTCGATGCATTACGAGTTCAAGTCGAACATCATCAACCTCTGTCGCGACGGCTATAAAAATGGTGCAATTGGTGTCCTCAACACCTGTTGGGACGACTTTGGCGAGTCGCTGACCAACAGTGCTTTATATGGTTTGGTTTTGGGTGCCGAAACGAGTTGGAATCCCTGCACAAAACAAGAGCGCTGTACCGAAACCAATTTCACAGCCCATTTCTTGGGCAGCCTTTCTGACAAGCCCTGCCAACATCTCGACGAGATCTCGGAATGGACGAAAATCGACGGTATTGGCAAGTTCACCGCCTTGACTGAAGCCATGATACCCTTTTATCCCGCCCTCGTCAGTGATTCCATCAAGGCCTTGAACCAGAAGGCTTTCGTATCCTTATACGCATTGGAGAAAACCTTGATAAACGACAAAAAACAAGTGAAGCAAAACGCCGACATCTTCGACAACGCTTTATATGCCGTACATCGTATGCAGTGGTGCGCCAAGCGAAACATCGCCCGCTGCCAACTTTTCCGCACCTACAACAGCCCAAGCGAAACCAATATTGCCGAAAGCCGAAAAATGATCCAAGAACTTATTGCCTTACTGCACGACTTGAAAAAAGAGTATGTCAAGGTGTGGAACATCGAAAGCCGCCCCTATTGGCTCGATGTCAATATGAAGAAATACGACGATATGGCTTTTGAGCTACAACAACTTGAATATCTGCCGTTTATTGAGTCCACAACCGACCACCAAGGCAATGCCGCCATAGCGTTAAAAACTGTCTTTGGCGACAAGGAAATCCATTATACCATTGACGGTAAGGAAGTGGCGTTAAACGACCCTATCTACCAAACACCCATAGTTTTGGAGCGGCCTTGTCTCATCAAAGCAGCTTGCTACAATGCGGTGGATGAGGCCGTTGGCACCGAGCGTTATTTCTGTTACCACAAAGGCATGGGGCGGCTAAAGCAACTCAACAGTCCAGCAGGCAACTACCGTCCCGAATACTCAGGTGGCGGCGACAATGCCCTCGTTGACGGCACACTCGGCAGCAACGACTACAAAGACGGCCGTTGGCAAGGCTTTTACGGTATCGATGCCGACCTTGAGTTGGACTTTGGCAAGCTTCAGAAAATCAACGCGCTGAACATCGGTTTTTTAGTCAATGCCCACGATTGGATTTTACAACCTGCTGCGGTTGAGGTTTATACCTCTAACGACGGCAGAAACTACAAGCCTTACAAAACCTTCTCCATCGCGACCGAAATACCACTGACAGGCAACCACACCTTCCGCGAAAAGTTTGAAACGCCCAACCTTTCAACGCGGTATCTCCGCATTGTGGTAAAAAACCCCGGAAAGTTGCCTGAAGGCCTGCCGGGTGCGGGTTATGATTCTTGGATTTTTATGGACGAGGTGATGGTGGAGTAATCAATAACGAATTGTCTTGCTGTAATTTAACTCCAACGAATAAGACTCGGCAGAGGCTTCGGCACTTATCAGCTCCACTTCCAACACACTGTTTTCCTTAATGTGACTTTTCAGTGAAAGTTTTTCTGTACGCGCCTCGCCTTCAGCCAGATCATTGAGTGAATACCTTTGTTCGGCAAGCACACGGTTAGGAGAGCCTTTCATTATTAAGCGCACATGTGCCCAAAGTTCGGTCACCTTACCCGGACCCTGATTGTGCAAGTCGAATTCCAAGTTGCACACCGCCTTCTCAAAAGCAAAAGATGGCTGCGATTCAAACCACACCCCCCGAATGAGCAAATTCGGTGTTGTATCAATAGGGACAACCTCCAATTCGGCATCATAATAAGTTTCTGGAATTTGACCGATTTGCCAGCCCTCCATAGTCGTCTCCAAAAAATAGTATTTCTTATCACGGAAAAGCAAATAACGACTCGTCTCCACCCCGTCACAACGAACGCCAAGGGCCAGATGTTCAGGAAAGACCAGCAGGACGAAGTCGATGTTCATCTCATAAAGAAGCGCTGCCAATAAAGCCACCTTATCTTCGCAATCGCCACAACCATCCACCAGTGTCTCGATAGGATAACGCAGATATTCGTCCACTCCTTTTGTGTCAGAATCGTATGCGTATGGCAAAGACTGCACAAAAGTCAGTGCCAATTGAACTCGCTGCTTCTCTGTCGCGACATAGCATCTGAACTCATCGGCCAAGGCTCGTATCACAGGGCGGTCGTGATCCGATAGCATGAAGCCATAATAATTCGGCGGTATCTCACCTCCATTGAATTTATATCGATAGGCCAAATGTTCACGGCCCTCACGATAATAATCGTATAATGCAGTGCTGACATTCAGCGCGATGGAACACTGCTTACCGTCGCATTTCCATGTATGCTCCACCTTGTAATAGCCATCGTTCTCGTTCGCAGTATGGGCGTGGCCAAAGAGGCTTACGAAGGACATTATAAGAATAAGGTATGGTCGGGCGTGCATGGGTTGGCTATTTTCCCATGTTAACGCAAAAAATGTGCTAAAATTGTGAATTGGGTTGTAAGGCTGTCACACCGTGGCTGCCGGGATAATCTTTCAATAGGGCTGCCGTGGTAATCTTTCAATAAGGCTGCCGTGGTACGACAGCCCTACAGAATTATTTTCCCAAATATCAGAAGGCAATCACCTCTTTCGGGCTCTATAATAATCTTTATGGGGCTGCCGTGATATGACAGCCCTACAGAATTGTTTTCCCAAATATCGGAAGGCAATCACCTCTTTCGGGCTCTATAATAATCTTTATGGGGCTGCCGTGGTACGACAGCCCTACAGAA
>JBHACT010000131.1:0-17974 GCA_041854745.1 Candidatus Limimorpha sp.
TCGGTACTGTAGAAATCTACAACCTAATGGGTGCCTTGGTGTACAGCCAAAATGACTGTGCTAACAAAGTGGAAATCAACACTGACGGTCTGCCATCAGGCATCTATTTTGTCCGCCTGACGACCAATAAGGCCACAGTAACCAAAAGGTTTGTGAAGGAATAATTCAGCTTTCATAAACCGTAAACCGACCGTCTATAGATTCCTCGTGGAATTGCATAGACGGTCGGTTTCGTAATGAAGCCTATTTGTCAGGCACATCTCTTCTAATATACGGAAATCAGCAAGGGTGAATGAAACAGGTCGTCGGGGTTCGTCCCTAAAACATCTTGAGGAATGTCCATCCCCTGCGCCTCAAACAATTCCACCCAATAGGGGTCAAAACCGCCTTCGGCGTTGCGGAAATTCATCGGAGCGGCCTCAAACAGGGGCTTGCCTTCGCGGGCATAGCAGTCATGCACCAACTCGCTGCAATAGTATTGGCCATTGTCGGGCAAAAAAGTAAAATCGTATTCCACACCGCAAAGGCTTTTCGCTTTGGCCACATAGTCACGGGCGTTGCTGTTGTCTTTTAACCGCATTATCCTGATGGCGGGCATATTGCCTTGCCCGTCCTTTTGGGCTTCCAAAAAGACAGCGTAAGTACGGCGGGAAACCCCCGTTTTCGGAGCGGCGTCGATCACGAAAACGCTGTCGCCCCTCACTTCGATGATTCCCACATGCACCATCGCGCCCGTGCTGCCCATGATGGCTTGTTCCATAGCACCCGAAGCGCGGCCTTCCACGAAGAGCAGGTCGCCAGACTGGAACTGCGGCGTATGGCAGGAGCAGCACACAATACCGAGCCCAAAGACACAACAGGCTGCAAAACACGCGAGGTGTCCGACAAATGTTGACAACTTATTCAATCCAATAGACATAATTCTCTTTGCGAGGTGCGGCCTCAGGATAGTCGCCCTTCGGATAGCCGAGGACACAGTTACCTATCCCAACATATTTGTCCGGAATGCCGAGCTCTTTCAGGAACTCCCGGCCTTCATCAATCATGAAGACCTCGCGTGCACGATGCACCCAACAGCAGCCGAGGCCTTTGGCATGGGCTGCATTGAGCATGTTGCCCATCACGAGGGCACCGTCCTCCTTCCATGTGATGACCGTAGTGTCGGCTAAAACCACCAGTACCACAGGAGCACCAAAGAAGGGGTCGAAGTCGTCTCTGCCGATAACAACAGCGTTGAGCCGGCTCAGCTTGTCGCGCACCTCGCGATTGGTGACGGCAAGGATGATGGCGCTCTGACGGTTTTTGCCCGATGGCGCATTCATGCCCGCCTTGCAGATATCTTTAATCACCTCCTTGGGAGGCATCTCTTCGGTGTAGTTGCGTACACTGCGGCGTGTCATCAGGTCTTCTAAGGTCGTGTTCATCAATAATTCCATTTTGGCCGCAAAAATACGCAATTATTCACATCCTTGCAGTCCAAAATCGAATTCGCTTGCAAAAGTCATTGTGAGCCGTCATTGCGAGGAACGAAGCAATGCGAAGATTCGATGGAGTCAATCCACAAAGTTTTCCAAAACAAAGTCTTCCAAAATAAAATTTATTATATTTGCACCGTGTTTCAAAACAAAACAACCGGCCTAATATCATCAAACATTGTATTCAAGATAACCTCATACCATGAAAATATTTGTCAACGAAGACGAAATGCGCACTTATTACGGCGCGAAGGTGAAATCAGCGGTGCTGGCTTATTGCCGCGCGAATAATCTGCCCCTCAACCTTGAGGGCATAGAGGTGAAGGACGCCTACGGCAACATCATCGACCTCGCTGGCTCGCTGCGCCCCAAATCGAAAATTTACATCAAATTCCAATAGTCATGAAAAAAACACTACAATTCACGCTGACGGTGTTATCCCTCGTGGTGCTACTGTCGGCCTGCCAACCCAAAGAGCAGAAACTTTACATTGTCTCCACCAACGACATGCACGCCAACATCGACAACTTCCCCATGATGGCTGCCCTGATCGACAGCCTACGCACAGTACATCCCGACTTGTTGCTTTTCAGTGCGGGCGACAACCGTTCGGGCAACCCCATCAACGACCGTTACGCCGAGCCTTCCAAACCCATGTATGAACTCATGAACACTGTGGGCTTCGACCTCTCCACCTTAGGCAACCACGAGTGGGACAGCGGTCCTGCCGCCTTGCGCGATGTGCTTGGCTGGGCACAATTCCCCTTCGTATGCGCCAATGTCACCTTCGACGACACCTTGCAAATGCCCGAGGTAACACCTTATTATATATTTGAGACTGGCGGCCTGAAGATAGGCGTCATCGGCGGCATTCAACTCGGTCTCAACGGCCTGCCCGACTTCCACCCAAAGAATGCCACCGGATCTCACTTCCGCCCTCTCGACGAGGTGCTGCCCGAATACCTGCCCAAGCTCCGAGAAGAATGCAATGCTGTATTCCTGTTGTCGCATTGCGGCTATGAAGAAGACCGCATGACGGCCGAGAGCTTTCCCGAACTCGATGCCATCTTTGGCGGCCACAGCCACACCCGCGTAGCTGAAAAACAACTCGTCAACGGCGTGATGGTCACCCAAGCTGAAGCCAAGGTTAAATTTGTAACCCTCAGTACCTTCACCTTTCGCAACGGCAAAATCATTGACAAGGACATGCAACTGCTCTCCGTGAAGGACTTCAAGAAACGCAACGAAACGGTGCAGGCTATGGTTGACAAATACAACAACAACGACTATTTCCGCACCGTTGTCGGCAACAATGTCACGCCCATCAACAACTTTGAAGCGCTCGGCTGCCTGATGACCGACGCCATCCGCCATACATTGAATGCCGACATGGGCTTCCAGAATCCCGGCGGCGTGCGCTTCGACACCCTCTCGGCACGCTGTATAACACTGAAAGACATCTTCTCCCTCGACCCCTTCGACAACGAGATTGTTGCATTCACGCTGAGTGGCGAAGAAATCATCCGCCTGATGAAGTCGTGCTTCGTCACCGACGGCGGCCCCATCTACTGCTCAGGCTGCTCTTATTCATACAAGATGGACGACAACGGTGAGATGACCGACCTCCAAGTTACCTTGGAAAACGGCAAACCCATAGACATGCAGGCCAAATATTATATAGTGATGAACAGCTATATGGCCAGCGTGTTTGACTTCGAACACGAAGACGAGGGCACCGCCACCTTCCGCACATCCAACGAACTCATCTTAGAATACCTTGCCCAGCATCCCGATATTGACTACGGGAAAGTATCGAGGGTGCAAGAGAAATAAGAAGTCCCTTCCGTGGAGGATGGTATCCTGCCCAACCACCACGAGACATAACGCAACGCCTTTGCAATGGGAAGTGACATTTTGGCACGGTTTTGGTAAAGCAACAAAGTGAACGCTAAATTCAACAGATGTCAAACCCTTAAAAAAATCACCACTATGAAAGCCAAGAACATCCTGATGACCCTCCTGTTAGTGACGGGAGCCATCGCAGCAAAAGCAAGCGGTTATCCACCTGAACTCGCCTTGGTCTCACAGCCCGTGATGGTGTACAACTACAACTCTGTCACGGTCTACTACGACGTGGAGAATATCGGCGACTACACCTATAGGGGTTATGTCTCCCTCTACCTCAACCCTGACTACGGCTACAGCTACGCCGAAAAATATGTTAGAGTGTATCCCGGCAGAATCAAGAGGATCGCCATCAACATCCCACTTCATCGCCTCGACAGAAGGTATGCCTTCACCATCATGCCCTACTACGAGTTGGATGACGAGCTCTACAGCTTCACCACCTTCGAATACTTCGAGCCCATCAGCTTCTTCTGGGACGGGCCGCGCGCCGAGCGCTGGGTGGTCGTTACGGTGCCTCCGCGCATTCGCCACTACCACCGTCCGGGTATCTACCGCTACTACTACGACGGCTATCGTCCGCCTATGCCGCCTCACGGCCACGGCTACGGAACACCTCCTCCGATGGACCCGAGACACCACACCTATAACTACCACCGCAACAACGGCGGATACCCAAACGCGAACAACAACGGGGTAGCACCGGGTGCCACGGTCAGGCCCAAGCCCAACGGAGGCAGCATGAGCTCGGGCAACAGCGGCGGCTCCACCAACCCAGCCGCACCCTCAACAAACAGTGGCAGCTCAAGCAGCCGAGTGAACAGCTCAAACGGCAACGGCAGAACGCCTAACAGCGGAACAAACAATAGCTCAAGCAGTCGAGTGAACAGCTCAAATAGCAATAGCAGAGTGCCTAACAGCGGAACAAACAACAGCTCAAACGGTCGAGTGAACAGCTCAAACGGCAACAACAGCCGCCCCAACAGTGGAACGAGCAGCAGCTCAAGCAGCCGAGTGAACAACAGCAGCAGCAACAACCGCTCAAGCAGCGGAACGAGCAGCAGCTCAAGCAGCAGCAACAACCGCTCAAATAGCAACAGCCGCTCAAGCGGAACGAGCAACAACTCAAGCAGAAGCTCAAGCAGCGGACGCAGATAAAATGAGAAAGCATTGAAAAAAACGAGGGCGAGTCTTGGCTCGCCCTCGTTTTTTTACTACTTTTGCGAAAATCTTTCAAGCCGTGAAAACCATCAATTTCGCAGAAAGCAACAGCATCGTCAACCAATATGTGGCTGAGCTGAGGGACATTAAGATACAGTCGGACCGCAACACCTTCCGCCACAACCTACAGCGTATCGGCCAATTGATGGCCTACGAGGTGAGCAAAACGCTGCATTATTCCAAAAAAGAAATCCAAACACCTTTGGCTATGGCTCAGGCCAACACGCCCGACGACGAGGTGGTGCTGGCCACCGTGTTTCGCGCGGGTTTACCCTTCCACCAAGGCTTTTTGGATGTGTTCGACCATGCGGGCAACGCCTTCGTGTCGGCCTACCGCTATTATTTGGATGAAAAACAGGAACATGTGGGTATCAAAGTGGAATATTTGGCCGCCCCCGATCTGACGGACAAAACGCTCATCATCGCCGACCCCATGTTGGCCACAGGCGGCAGCTTGGAATTGGCATACCAAGCACTCTGCACCAAAGGCATACCCAAGCAGCTGCATTTATGTTGCGTTATCGCCGCCCAAGACGGTATCGACAATCTGATGAAACTCTTCCGCCCATTGGACAATGTCACGCTGTGGTGTGCTGCCATCGACCCCATCCTGAACGAGCACAAATACATCGTCCCCGGCCTTGGCGATGCCGGTGATCTCGCCTTCGGCGATAAAATCTAATTGGTGATTGTAGAGACGTGCCGCGGCACTAATTGGGGTTGTAGAGACGTGCCGCGGCGCGTCTCTACAGTCACAATCAATCGCGTTTTCCATCTAAGGTTTCAACGATGGCCGCCACCAAATTGTAGGCGCCGTCGTAAACATCTTTCATCGTAGCATCCAACATGTAGGCAGGTGTGGTGAACACCAGCAGTTCGTTGTCGGCACACACATCGCCATGCTCGGTTTGCACATGGAAAGCACCCATCTTACGGATGTTGTCGGCATCAGGCGTGCTTTCGTTTCCTAAGGTAACACACACGCCGGGCAGCAGTTTGGCGAACATTACAGGGGAGATGCACATGCCGCCAATGGGTTTATTGGCCTCGCGGGTCTCGATGATAGCGCGGGCCACATCGGGCTGCACCTCCATGTCGGCGCCCTTGTAGGCATAGTCGCAGAGGTTTTTGGCCACGCCATAGCCGCCGCTGAAGAGCAGACCGTCGAAGTCGGCGGCTTTGTAGTCCTCGATGGGCAAGATACGACTGCGGGCCAAACGGGCGGCCTCGGTGAGAATGTTACGCGCTTCGCCAACCTTCTCGTCTGTCAGGTGGTCGATTACCTCGGCTTGCGCACGGTTGGGCGCAAAACATTGGTATTCACAATGGTGCTGCTCAATAGAAAGCAGAAGCGTGATGGCTTCGTTGATTTCGCTGCCGTCCTTACGGCCGCAGCCTGCTAAGATTACTGCAAATCTTTTCATGGTAAAGATACTTTGGATTGGGTGCAAAATTAAAGAGTTTCTTTCAAAACTGCAAAATTCAGTACAAAGATTTCCGAAAAACACCCATTCAACTCTGCGGAAAGTGCTTTATTTTGATAGTTTCCGCAGGGTTGAAGCATGTTTTCTGACAGCGAAGCGCAAAAAAGGATTCATTTTTGAATCAATAATTCAGTCCAAACATCCAAAGTGGGATAACACCTGGGGTGGCATATTCAATATCATCCTTTACCACATAACTATCAGGCACTTTTACAATCTGACGGCGTCCTTTCTTGTGACCTCCCACTTCAAAGGTATGACCGTCAACCAAAAAGTCTGAAACTTCGGAGGCGGTCACCGTGTTGCGCACCCGCATTTGGTTTAAAAAGAAGGTCTCCCGCAGGTTGCCCGTATCGGGTTGCGTGCCGTTGAGAGCATACATCAGGTTGGTGTTGTCCAAATAGATTTTCTCCACCTTCGCCAAGCGTGTCATTCCAAAGGCTGGCGAGGGAAGGCTTTGTATCATGCCCGATTTTTCCATATAGAAAAGATAGTTCTTAAGGTCGTTGCGAGCCACGGAAATGTCACGGGCAAGGTCGCTATAATTGGGTTTGAAAGGTGAAACCTGCGAGATGATTTGCATCAATTGCTTCAGTTTGTGCATCACGCCGACGCTGAGGCCCGCAAATTGGGGTATGTCGGTTTCAAGTGTCTGCTCAACTACTGCGCTCAATCGTTCAAGGTAGTCTTCTTCACAGCAGAACGGGAAATAACCAGTTTTAAGATATTCTTTGAACAAAGAAAGCGGACGATGCTCGGCGTATGGGAAAGAAGCCTTTGCCGAAAGAATCTCGTCAAGCGTAAGTTTTGGCACCACAATGCCTTTTGTCATCTGCAGCCATTCGCGAAACGACATCCCGTGCATATAGTTTCTCAACTGCCGGCGTGACAAGTCGGCACCGCCTTTCTCCAAGTCGAGAATCGATGAGCCTGTATAAACGATTTGCAAATCAGGAAGTTGGTCGTAAATGTTCTTTATCTCCGTCGACCATTGTTTATACTTATGCACCTCATCAATATAGAGATGCTTGCCGCCATTCTTGTAAAATGTGTCGGCCAGATCGAGCAAGGTATGTTTCGAAAAATAAATGTCATCGGCAAAAACCACAATAGATGCGTGGCGTTCACCGCTGAGCAAGATGTGCTGGAACAGCAAAGTGGTTTTTCCGACGCCCCTTGCACCGAGGATGGCATTGAGCCGTGCTTCCCAACGAATTTCATCATGAAGATAGCGAACAAAGTCGGTTTTTGTCCTGTCCAATTGCGCTTGATAGCGTTGCCACAACCTTTCCATAGCGTCTTTGTTTTATCGTTTCGGCTGCAAAGATACAAATCTGTAGGTAATAGAAATCAGTTTTTGTAAAAAATTGCAACTTATAAGAATCAATTTTACCAAAAAATTGACTTTGTTTTATATCAATTTTGACAAAATTGGAGTCAAAAACCATATAATGAAAGACAAAAAGAGGGCTACCAAAGTGGCAATTGCATCATTCCAATTCAATTTCCTCAATTTGCTCTTGCAAAGAAAATAGTCGTATCAATAAGCAACTCAACCTAACCTAACAGTTTTTTGTTGATTACTGAAGCAAGAAGATTTTTGCTTTTTGTAGTAGTTTACTTTTGCTTTTTGCACAATCAATGACAATCCCACTCAGGTTTCCTTTTCTCAAAAAACGCCTTCATCCCCTCCTGCCCTGCTTCGGAGATGCGTTGGTTGGCAATAGCCAAAGAAGTTTGCATGAAAACGGGATTGAAGGGGTCGGCAGTGCCACTCACCAAGCGCAGCAGGTGCTTGCACTCGGCCACGGCGTCGGGCGAAGCCTGCATGAAATGGTCGATGTATTGACGCTCCACATCAACCATTCCGGCCTCTTCGACCACGATATTCACCAAGCCGAAGGCCTTGGCTTCGTCGGCGGTGAAACGGCGACCCGTGAGCATGAGTTCCTTGGCGGTCGCATTCCCGATTTTGCTCACCACGAAAGGCGAAATGGTGGAAGGCGTAAGGCCCAAGCGCACCTCAGTAAAGGCAAACTTCGTCGACGCTTCGGCAATCACGATATCGGCGGCGGCAATAATGCCGTTGGCCCCGCCGATACAGGCGCCATGCACATCAACGATGACGGCCTTGTTGCAGAAATAAATGGTCTGAAACAGTTTCGACAGTCGTTCAGCATCGGCGACATTCTGGTTGAAGCTGAAGCCCGCCATCTCTTTCATATAGATTAGATCGGCGCCGGCGCAGAAAGCCTTGCCATTGCCTTTCAGGATGATGACACGGATGTCGTCGCGGCTATTGAGCCAGTTGAAGGCCTCGGTCAGCTCATGTATCATTTCGGCATTCAGCGCATTACGCACCTCTGGGCGATCGAGATTGACCCATGCCATACTTTCGCCAAGTTGTATTTTTATTGTTTTGAAATCCATTGTCGTTTTCTTTTGGAACTGCAATATTCGCAAAAATTTGCCAATTTGTCGCAATCATTTCGCAAAAAATGCGTTTCTTTGCAAACGGAACGGTTTTTGACCGCCTGACGAAGCCCACAATGGGTTTCACGAAAAAATGAAAAAAGAAAATGGAAGATAACAATTTCAATAACGGACTCGACGACCTCTTGAACATGTTCAAGAAGCTCATGGAAGGCCAAGACCTCAATTCGATTCCCGGCATCAACGAAGAACAGAAGGAACAGCTGAAAATGTTTCTCGAGGACTTTGATGAGCTGAAGAACGACATGAAAGTCGAGATATACAAGCTGGATCCTTTCACGAAACAAATGGTGGGCATGGTTATGGGCCAATTGAAAAACCTCGCCGAAAACCCATCTGCCACACCGATAGAGACCCCCATCAACAAAGAGAAACAGCTAACTGACATTCCCGGTACGACCGAAAACATGGAAGCCCACTTGGCCGCCATCGACGACCAGCTGCGCCAGCCCAACCTCACTGACGAAGAAATCAACCGGCTTTTGGACGAGCGCACTTCAATTATGAAAGAGTTAGAAATATAAAATCAGCACTTCGACACTTCGGATATGCTTGACAAACGCAGGCTCAGGAGACTCTGTTTTCAGACAGAAAAAGTATCCCGAACCTATCGAAGACCTTCAACCAATACATTAATGAATCAACAGTTAATCAATAAACCATGAAGAAAGTTCTTTTTAGCCTTATCGCATTAGTCGTTTCGACGACCGCTTTTGCCCAACTCATCGCCAACAAAACCGACAAACGAATCACCTTCGGCCTCGACCTCTTCAGCGATTTCCAACTTGCCCCGAGCGACAACTGGGATCCGCGTGGCTTCAACCAAGGTGTGGGCTTTGCCTTAACCTACAACTTCCCTTTGGGCGAAAGCACGAAACACACCGTAAGTATCGGTGCAGGCATGTCGTCGCACAACTATTACTCCTACACGCGCATACTGAACCCCTATACGAACGGCAACTTCGAATACAAGAACTACCGTGATGTTGAAAGTTTCAAGCGCTACAAGGTGAACCCGACCTACGCCGAAGTGCCTTTGGAGATCCGTTTCCGCATCAAAGATGCCGTAAAAATTGGCATAGGTGTCAAAGTCGGCTTGATGATAGGCACAAAAACAAGGTTTGTCGGACCCGATGGACAAGATCACAACCTCGCCAACGAAAGCGGTGCCACCATCCACGAGAAATACCTTTACATCAACAATGTGGAGCGCATGGTCTATTCGACCACCTTGCGCATAGGATGGAGATGGGTGAGTGCTTTCGCTGCCTACCAAGTCAGCCCTGTGTTTTCGGTCGGGCATGAAGCGCCAACCTTCCATCCCTTGTCGGTGGGCTTGACCTTTGCACCATTCTAATAGCATTCAAAGGCTTACCATTCAGCATCTTTCCGTGCACAGATACGCTACTTTCATAGTGGGCGGGTATGATATGCGCGGAAAAGTGAATGTATCTTGCCTTGAACTATAATTCCACATGGAAGTCAGGTCAGAATGGATTATTGCCGAAGCCGAGAGCGTGGGGTTTGATGCTTGTGGCATTGCCAGCGCGACACTTTTAGAAGAAGAGTCGGCGCGTGTGGAGCAATGGCTTGAGGACAAGCGTGAAGGCGAGATGGGCTATCTGACCCGCAACAAGGAGAAACGCTACGACCCCAGAATTCTCGTTGAAGGCACAAAGTCTATCGTTACCGTGCTTTACAACTACTTTCCCCAACAAACCATTGGCGATTCCGACAAGTTCAAAATCGCCAAATACGCCTATGGTGCCGATTACCATGATGTGATGAAACGCAAGATGCGACAACTATTGGAACGCATTGAGGCACGGACGGGAAAGTTGGAAGGCACCCGCGTTTTTGTAGACTCGGCACCGGTTTTAGACCGTGCTTGGGCCGTGCGTTGCGGATTGGGCTTCATCGGGAAAAACACGATGCTCATCCATCCAAGCAAGTCACTGACTGCGTCCCGCAGTCAGCACGAACCAATCCTGACTACAGAAAGTGGGCAGGAGGATAAGATTATTTCGACTGCGGGACGCAGTCGGGAACAAGAAAGTAAAGTTGTGTCGACTGCGGGAAAGTTGGAAGACACCCGCGTTTTTGCAGACCCGGCACCGGTTTTGGACCGTGCTTGGGCCATGCGCTGCGGACCGGACTTCATCGGGAAAAACACAACAAACAAGTCACTGACTGCGTTCCGCAGTCAGCACGAAACAAACTTGACTGCGGGAAATGGGCAGGAAGGTGAAGTTATGTCGACTGCGGGACGCAGTCAACGACAGGGGTCTTTTTTCTTTATTGGACATCTTTTCCTTCCGCTTGAATTGGACGAGACAGGCCAACCTTTGAACAACCGCTGCGGGCGCTGCACCAAATGCATAGATGCCTGTCCCACAGGTGCATTGGAGGCTCCTTTCCGTATTGACGCACGCAAATGTATTTCCTACCTCACCATAGAATACAAAGGCAGCCTCGACGACCTTGACCCAAAGACCTTCAAAGGCTGGATGTATGGCTGCGACATCTGTCAGGATGTGTGCCCGTACAACCGTTTCGCGCTGCCTAATATAGAACCTGAGTTTCAGCCCTCGAAACGACTTTTAGCCATGCGTGAAAACGACTGGAAAAATTTGGACGAGACCACCTTTGAGGCCCTATTCAAACACTCCGCCGTGCAACGCGCCGGATACAAAGGCCTGAAGCGCAACATAAAATTTATCTCAGGGGAGAATTGATGTTGTAGGTAACAGTAAGTTGTATGACTTTATTATAGGAATGGTCGAAGAACCATTGCGGTGTTGGATTTGTCTGCATAGGGGTAATAGAATACATCATCCTCGCCCCAAGACCCCAGTGGTCGGTTATGTTGAAATGCAAACCATAATTTCCTGAAACAGAAAAGAAATTCAATCTCCACGATTGTGAGATTGCATCCAACTCTCCATAATGTTTCAGTAAGAAATCCAAGCTAAAGCCAGCCTCCAACATAATAAAATCTAACGATTTGCCATTAACAGTGAAATGTCCAAAGTCGTACCGTAGCATCAAAGGAATTTCAGCATAATGCAAAACAAGATTATAAGAATCTCCATATTGCCATTCCTCTGCCGATGAATGCGCCCCCATTTGCGTGTATTTCAATTCCATTTGCAAAGCAAAATGCTCAGCAACAGGAAGATTAACATACCCACCAGCGGTCCAACCAAGTTTATGATACCCTGCATATGTGTCACCGTCCACTTGGCAGAAGGTGGCGCCAGCCAACAAGCCCGCATTGAACGACTGGGCAAAGACTTTTGTAAAAGGAAACAAAAGCAAGGCACTGACAATCAATATGATTTTTGTGTTTTTCATCTTAATATCTTCTTCATTCAGACGGCAAAGATAGTGTTTTTTCTCGGTCTCCAATCGTTTTTCGTTTTGCTATATACTGATGCTCGCGGCTTTCGCTGTCCTAAGATTACCCATTAATCGATAGTGGCTTGATACTGATAATAGCGGTCGAGCACCTCCTCCACAAAGCGGAAGGTCTCAGTGCCACGCAGGTAGCCTGCACGGCAGCAAGTGTCGTTGTAGTATTGTTTCTTCGACTTGTTAAGGATGAAATAGTCAACATTGTTATCCCATACATCGGGGTGTTTGCCATATTTCGCCGCAAGTCGTTGAGCATCATATACATGGCCGATACCCGAATTGTAAGCCGCCAGCACAAACTTCACCCGTTCCACGCTATCGCTCACCTTGTCTTCAAAACACTTGTTCAGGTGATCTATCAGTTGTCCGCCAGCCCGAAGCTGTTCCTCGGGTGTGGCGTCATAGTCGATACCATATTTTTCCATCACCACGGGCATGAGTTGCATAAGGCCGAAAGCCCCTCTGTCGCTTTCGAGGTCGAGTTTGAAGCGCGACTCCTGATAGATGAGGGAAGCCAGCAGGCGCCAGTCCCAACCAATCTCCTTGGCGGTTTTCTTGATGATGTCGTCAAAGAAAGAGATATGCCCGGTGGAGAGCCTCTTCGTAGAGAACGCATTGCCTTTGGTGATGTATTTGGCTAAGATACGGTTGAGCCTGCGCTGTTCAAAACCATCAATCCAGTCGTTGAGGGCCAGAAGCAGCGACGAGTCACCCTTGTGTTTGGCAACGGCCCAGCCCAAGGGCTGTTCAACACTGACATCGAGTTTGGTGTCCAAGCCTTTCAGCCCGATGGAAGCCATGCTGGCCACATATTCCTCAACGACAGTGTAGTCGATGAGGCCAGAGGAGACGGCTTTCACCAAATCAACACTGTTGAGGCTGTCGCATTCCATGATGTAGATGGTATCACCAATCTGGTCCGACAGATGCTGCAAAAGCTTCACTTCATGGCTGCCTTGGGGCAGGTGTATGGTCTTGCCTGCCAGATCGACCGACGAGCGCAGCAGTTGGTTTTCCACCTCGTTGGCTGTCGACATTTGGCTCCAGTCCTTAGGAAGGCGTTGGACGAGTACGCTACGCTGCATAAGGATGGGATTGGTGAGCAGGAAACGGCGTTTCATGTCCTTATTGGCTCCAATGCCTACCGCCACGATGTCAACTTTGGAAGAATCGAGGAGCATATAACACGAGTCCAAGTTCTCGTTGACAATCATCTCAAGCTCGAGGTCATAATCATGGCAAAAGTCGCTCAAAAGCTCATATTCAAAGCCCGATGGCGTTGCATTTTCCGTATTGTAATTAATTACTTCACAATTGGTTACCGCAATCAGCCGACCTTTTTTCTGCACACACTGCAATACCGTCAGGGTGTCGCAGGGGTCAAGGCCATTTTTTTTATGTTTCGATCCGTTGTGACATGCGGGAAAAGCCAAACCTAACATAAACAATCCGAGGATAGAAAGAGTCTTTATCTTCATTTCGTACACCTTAGAGGCGGTAAAAGTAGTAAAAAATATCATTTGGTTGAAAAAAACACAGGGTGTTTTATGAAAAGATGTACTTTTGCGGCTATATTTTACAATTGAAATGGCCAAGAAAATACAAGATCCTGATTTTTGGTACTCCTTCCTGTTACCATACGTCAACTGGCATACACGGCGGGCGTACAGCAGATTTGAGGTACACGGGAAGAAGCTTATCCCCAAGGGGGCTGCGCTGATTTTTGGGGTCAACCACAGCAACACGCTGATGGATGCCTTGGTATTGCTTTCGGCCAACAACATAAGAAAAGTCTTCATCGCGCGAGGCGACATCTTCAAGAATCCGGCAGTGGCCAAGATACTGCATTTCCTGCGCATCCTGCCCATCTTCCGCATCCGCAATGGGGTGGCGGCGGTGCGGCAGAACGATGACTCTATCAACAAGGCCATTGATGTCATCCGCGACCATGTTGACCTTTACCTCTTTCCCGAAGGTACACACCGCACCAAACACTCTTTGATGCGCTTGGGCAAGGGTTTGTTCCACATCGCGGTTGACGCCAACAAGCAATTCGGTGACCGTAGCCCTGTTTACATCATCCCAACAGCCATCGAATATGGCGACTACTTCCGTTACCGCTCTACGGCGATGATCAACTTCGGCGAGCCTATCAACGTAACCGAGTTTTTCAAAAACACCACCGAGGAGAACGATGCCACCAATATCAACCTGCTGAAAGACAAGCTCCACGAGGAAATCTCCAAACTCTTCACCTATATCCCTGATAACGAGGATTATGATGCAATCTGGGAAATCGTGAAGATGAAAAACGAGAAACGCGCCGGTGGGCTATACAAGAAGATGTTGCGCAACCGCAACACGGTTGAGAAAGTATTGAAATACAGAGAAGAACAACCGGAAGAGGCCAAGAACCTGTTTGAGCGGGTCATGGAATTTGCCAAGCGCCGACGAAAAGAAAAGATTTCGGTCATGTCGGTGGCGAAGAAACGCCCCTTGCTCAATTCCTTGTGGATGTTAGTCCAGCTGCTTTTGGGCCTGCCGCACTATTTGGCCTCGGCTGTAGTCAACTTGCCCGTGTGGCTCACCACTTGGATTATCCGTGGCCGACTGAAAGACCCTGCCTTTGGCAATACGGTCACCTTCGGCATCAGGTTTGTACTCTTCCCCATCATCTTTGTTGCCGGAAGCATCGTCATGTTCTGCAACCTACCTTGGTACTGGGCCTTATGCGGCACCGTACTGCTCTTTTTCTCCTACTCCGTTTTCGTCGACTACAACGAACTGTTCCGCCGTTGGATCTCCGATGTGCGTTGGAGTTTTAAGAGACACCTGCGTAAAGAATACAAATCACTGAACCTCAATAACTTATTCTGAAACCACAACGCTTGATTGTCCCCCGACAGCTACGGCTGTGCTTAGATTTTTGATTTAGCGCGTTCCCACTACCACCGCGTTCTTGAACTGTTTCACCTTGCCTCCAAAATTGAAGACCTCGGTCATGACAATATAGACCCCGACAGGGAGCTTGTTGCCGTTGCCGTCCAATCCGTTCCAAATTACGCGACCCTCCTGCCCCACCAGCTCGCCTTTGGCCAGATGACGGACCAATTGTCCGGCCACATTGAAAATGTAAATGTTCATTGTGTAGCCCGCCTCATCGAAGCGGTAGTTGACGAAACAAGCATCCTCGGAGCCGTCACCGTCGGGTGAGAAAATGTCGGGCGTGATGGAAATCTCGTCATTGGAGTCATCCGCATGTTGCGCCATCGAGTTTTCATAGCCCGGTGTGCCGAAATGCACCCGCTCGGCGGCGGAATGCCAGTTGTCGGCATTCATGGAAGGCTGTTGGAAACTGACACGCTCCAAGGAAACGCCTTTGGTAACCTTAAGCAGCGGATAGTGCATTTTTTCAGAGAAGGCCATCGCATCAATCACGGTGCCGTCCTTGCCCATCAGGATGGCCGTACCGCCTGCATTGGCATAGCTTGGGAAGGAAGCCATCTGCACGAAGTTGTCCGTAGGACAGTCATACTGCTGGCCCACCATCTCACTGTTGGCGGAGAGCAAGACATAAGTATGAGGCAAAAACAACCTGCTGTCGGCGGTTATTTCCTTCAAGGTAGTGTCGGCCGGATTGGGAAAACTTTTTTTGACGACACCGAGCATTAAAGTGCTGATGTCGAAGGTCTTGTCTGTGTTGTTGTAGAGTTCCACATAGTCCACGCCCGGGGCAATGGGATCAAACAGGATTTCGTTGATTAGTATTTCGCCCTCGGCGATTTCGTTCGGGATACCAAATTGCACCTTAGTGTCGGCTTCGATGGTCGTGCCCACGCAGTTGGTGGCACCATTAATGACCAAAGTGTAAACGACACCCTCCTCAAAGCCGTGGTCGAAATGGAGTTCCACATAGGTGCCGTCAAGAGGATTGACGACGGTCTGCTGAGGATGTCCGTTGGTTTCCTCCACAAGAAAATGCTGTGTTTCCAAAAGGTCGGCAGGATTCATTTGTTGGTCGAACCAAAGCTGGACAATTTGGTTGCCAAACATGCTCAGGCGCTCCACCTTGGGTGGCATATTGTTCTCGCCATTCACCGAGTTGAGCCGTCCCGGCGTGCCGCCCGACACATCCATCGAAGCCGTCCAGTTGGAAGCACCTGCGCAAGGGTTGAGCGGGTCGATTTGCTCCACCGTCCAGCCTCCATTGGCCTTGTCGGGGTCGTGATACCATGTGTTGCTGAAATTAACACGCGAAATCAGAAGGCCTTCCTTGCTGTAGAGATACATCGCCGACGAGGTGTTGCCCACCGAGAAACTGCCGAAGCCGATACAGTGGCTATACTGCCGCAGTTCGGGCACGGCATCATTATGGCAAAGAATGACATAGCCATGCGGAGCAAGGACGAAACTCCCAAAGGTATTGTCGTTCGCGCCGATCCGTATCTGCCAATCTTTCATGTCGATACTGAATTCAGTGGTGTTGTACAGTTCAACAAACTCCCATTCGGGCAAGCCAACCGCAGGGTTCGGGTCAGCCAAGATTTCATTAATGACGATGTCGTATTCCGAGGCTTCGTAGATGGAAAAAGCCAGTGTGGTTGGCTCCATTGTGTTGTTCCACAGGTCTTGGACACCGCTAACCGTCAGGGTGTAATTCACGCCGTTGCCGATTTCACGCTCCAGTTGCAGCACGACAGTGGCCAAATTGTCGCCGAAACTGACCGAAACCGGATGACCCAAGCCGTTGTCGATGGAATAATTGGAGGAATTCAACGCGGTATTCTCGTCAAGGGCCTCGTTGAAGGCCAACCGCAAGTGTGTTACATCCAGCACTTCGCTGGCCATGAGTTGGGGCGGCTCGTGGTCGGCAATGCGCGGGCCGACATAGACATCATCAAAATAGAACTTCTTGGCGTTGCTAGAAGTGAACTTGGACCAAAACCCAAAGTGGCCACCACGACCATAGGTATCGTCAGCACCTTGAGCTTCAATGAGATAAACACCTGAATTGTCGTAACAGGTCTGCAACATCCAGTGGCCTTCGCGGTCGCAGGTTACTTTGACGGCGACCGCAAACGAGGAGGCGATGGCGCCTTCAGCGCCGCGACAGATACTCTGCTGTCCGTCTGTGCCCTTGCGGAACAACTCAATAGCATCGTTGCTGCCACCCTCACCAAAACGAAGAAAATAGCCCTGCGTGGCCTGCTGCAAGTCGGTATTGTCGGCACTGAGCCACACATCCGCATAATTGTTACCCGAAGGGGCAAAGGCTTCGCGTATCCAAAACTGCCATTCCATCGATTCAAATTCGGTGATGGGCAAAGAAAGAAAGGCTGTGCCCTCTCCTTCCGCGTTGAGTTGCAATTGTTTGTTGCTGTTGACAATAAATTTGTCCGTGGTGCCCGTCCAAGTAGGATTCTGGCTGAAATCGCCGTCTGAAAAGTCGTCGGTAACTTGGGCAAACAGTGAAAACGGCAACAAAAGCAGGAGTAGGAGCATGTTTTTCATGGCATAGGCGGTTTAGGAAAGGACAAAAATAGGGATTTTTGTGGTTTGTGGCAAAAAAAACTTCATTCCCAAATCCTAAAAGGCCATCGCTATGACTTTATTTTATTACTTTTGCGGTCAATATCCAGAATTGGAGCATGAGTAGATATGCAACATGGCTATTGATTGTATTAATCTGTCAGTCTGCTTGTACCCTTCGGTTAAGACAGGCTCCTGAACCTGCCGAAGAACCTTCTTCTGAACTGTCTGCCATCGACAGCCTGATGTGGCAGCAGCCCGACAGCGCGTTGGCACGCCTTTTACCCTATTTTGACACCTGCCGTAGAGACGGTGCACGCACCGTCTCACAGAACAATATTGACGATGTTTGTCCAGACGGTGCATGCACCGTCTCTGCCACACCTACACGAAACGACCCCGTCTCCCTCGCCGCCCGCGCCCATTATATTAATGGTGTGGGCTTTTACGAGA
>JBHACT010000132.1:0-14824 GCA_041854745.1 Candidatus Limimorpha sp.
ACTCTCGAGTTCCATCCGATGGGCTTCGCTTAGTTCTAATCGTACTGCTTTTCTCATATCCTATAAGGTTTGTACTGAGATAACGAGAATCGCAGCATAATAGTATTAATAGAAAACTAATTTTGAACATTTACTTATCAATAATAAATGATATTCAAATCTAACCGTTTTTGTTGCAAGGACTCGACGGCGCGTTTTTTCACTTTGGTGTTATATACCTTCAGCTGCTTCAACGCAGGGATGTTTTCTACGGGTGATATGCTGCGTACATTGGTGTTGTTGACAAAGAGGTTCTCCAACTTTTGCAGGCCCGAAAGCGGTTTCAGCGATTTCACGGGTGTGCCGCTGGCGTTGAGCGTGACGAGGTTATTCATTTTCGAGAGCGGTGCCAAGTCGCCGACTTGGGTGTTCTCAATATTGATCAATTCCAGCAAGGTGCTGCTCTCAATGGGCAGCAGACTGCTGATGGGATTGTTTTGCGCGTTGAGTTCAACCAAAAACGCTTTGTTGGCCAAAGGTCTCAAGTCGCTCACGCCTTGGTTGTTGATAGTGAGGCGTTCGAGCCACATCAAACTGGTCAACGGCCCGACGGAGATGATGGGATATTCGGGGGCGATTTCAAGTTCTCTCAAATCAAGGATTTGTTGCAACTCAAGGGCGTTGGGCATTTCCGTTTGTGTGGTGGTGGCATTGCGGAAGATGGCCTGCCAGATGGGGTCGAGGCTGTTCCACCAGTTTTTTAGTGCCTCGGTTTGATATACGACCGTCACCTGTCTTTGCTTTTCCTTCAGTGCTATGACTTGGCTCCTGCCGATGGTAGTGCTGTCGGCTTCGACGACTTCGATATTGCCATCGTTGACCAAAGGCAAGAGGTCGTTGACGGGTGTGTTCGTGATGTTGAGGTACTTGAGGTTGGCCATGTCCTGCAAGGGCTTGAGATCCCTGATGTAGGTGTGTGCGATGTTGAGCGACTCCAAATTGGCCAAGCCTTGGATGGGTTGCAGGAAGACTATCTCAGTGTTCGCAATGTTGAGCGAGCGGAGGTTGGTCAAGCGGCTGACGGGCATTAGGTTTTGCATGAAGGTGTTGCCCGAGAGGTCGAGTTCCTGCATATTGATGATTTGGTGCAGCTGTTCAGTGGTCGGCTCCGAGTCCACTTTTATCTGCTTGGAGAACACCGCTTTCCAATAGATGGGCAGATCGCGCCACCAAGTTTTCAAAGTTTCGGTGTCGTAGATGACCAATGCAAAGCGGTTGTCTTTGGTGAATGCGCTGGCCTCGGCATCGTGGATACCTGAGTTGTCGCAATAGATTTTGCTTAAGTGGCGGTTGCCTTTCAAGGGAGTTAGGTCGCTGATGGAGGTGTTGCTGCAATAGAGTTCGCGCAGGTTTTCCAACTCACTCAAAGCCTGTAAGTTGCTGACCGCCGAGCCTGAAATATTGAGGCTTTGCAGGTCTTTCATGTTGCGGAGCGACCCCAAATCGCGGACGGCAGAGTTGCTGATGTCAACATTTTTGAGCTGCACAAGCTCTTGCAGGATACCAATGTTGGCGATGCGTGTGCCGCCCAAGTTGAGGCTGGTGAGGTTGGGACAACTCTTCAAATTGGAGATACGGCTGACCTGCGTGTTGTTGATGTTGAGTTTTTGGAGGTTCCTCAGGGTAGATAACACACTCAAGTCTTCGATGGTGGTATTGGCCACTTCGAGTTCCTCAAGGGTGATGTTGTATTTCAGTGCGGTGAGGTCTTCGATTAAGGTGGAATTGGCACGCAACACTTTCAATTTGTTGAGATTACGCACCGGCGCAAGGTCTTCGATGGAAGTTTCGGAGACATCAAGCCAAGTGAGGTCTGACAGTTCGCTGAGCGGTTCGAGAGAGATGATTTCGCGTAAGCCGGAAAGATCGATACGCTGTTTTTGGGTAACGAGTTTCAATTTGGCATCAAGCTCGGCCATGTCGTTCTTGAAAAACTTGTCGCGCAACACAGTGTCGCCCGTAATGGGGTCAACGGCAGGATAGGAAGCTATGAAGTCGAAACTGGTGATCAGGCCGACGGTTTCCAAAGGAATGCTGTCGTAAAGCATGATGCCTTTCCCCAGACGGTTTTTCCATTTGCCCGAAAGCGAGCCCCACCAGTTGCGAAGCGCCTCTTTCTCATTAATTTTTGAGGTGTAAATGCTGGCAATTTTGAGGCTGTTGTTCTGTCGGTCGAGGTTGATTTCAACGAAACGGGTTTTGACATTGTCGATTTGTTCGTCGGTGATGGTTGTGGCGGTCAGGTGCCGTGTCAGCGTGGCCTTGAAGAAGATGCTGCCATCCTCTCTGGTGCTGTTGGCAATGCTTTGCAGGTCGAGCTTGAAATCAGCCCATTTGAAGAAAAAGTCGATGTCTTTCAGGTAGGCTTGTATGTCTTTGTTGATAGGTGTTTTGCGGTTCACATCGAGGTCGTCCTCAATTTGGACTTTGTCGTCGATGAAGATTTTGCTCCAACTTTCAGTAAACACAATTTCCTTTTCTAAAGCCGAAGTGGTGCTGTCGCCGAGGAAGTTCATCGTTTCCGCCAGATACGAGATCATGCTGTTGATTTCGTTCTCATACTTGGCCGCTTCGTCTTTGGAGAGTTTTTTTTGGGCTTGAGCACCCAAGGCAAAGCCCAATAGCAATATGGAAATTAGGGCTGTCTTTTTCATGGTTGATAGAATTTGATAAGATTGTTTTTTTCCTTTTCTGGCATGTAGAGCACATTCGACATGAGCCAACCTGAGTTCAGTCCGGAGCGGTTGAACCACGACACTTCGAAGTACCAATCCTTGATTTGTAACACATGGAATTTGACCGAGTCGACATGTTGGAACACCAGTTTTCCCTGCTTGATTTCGTAGAAGAACAAGGTCAGGTAATCGGGTTGGAATTCTTTTGAGGCGTAATATTCGATGACTTCAGGGTTTTGGAAGGCTTTGTAGATGTTCATGAAGTCGAGTTCGTGGCTCATGGGGTGCAGGAAATGCTTTTCCCGCTCAGCTATCTCGCCGATGGGGAAGCGTTTGTTGAACTCCGAAAAATACACATTGGTAAGCACCCATTTAGAGCCCAAGCCTTCTTTTTCGATGGCGAGGAAGAGCACCACCTTGGCCTCTTTGCCGTTGTAGCGGAAGGTGCACGACACTTCGGAGTACCATCTGCCGCCGAGGAAGGTCATAAAGGTGGAATCACTTTTGGTAACATCCTCAATGAAATAGCGTTGCAGGTCGGTTTGTGTGCCATACTTCTGTTGGTCGAAGAGGATGGGTAGCGACTTGCGGCGCATTTCGTTGCTGCGGTATTTGGGGTCTTTTGGGTTGAGCTTTTCTCCAAATTGGTCTTCTTCGTAGTTGAAGCGGCGCATGAACTGTCCCATTTGTTTGGTCATGGCGTAGAGCTCGGTCTCGTCCATCTTAAAATCGCCTATCGTTTGGGCAAAGCCACTAACCGTCAAAAGTAGGGCCAAAGCCAAAAGCGCAATATGTCGAATTAGCGTTCTCATTTATGCAACAATGACTACGCACTATGACCATGACCAAGACCACTTTCGTAGTGGCTTCGGTCATGGTCACAAGTCATAGTCAAATTATCTGTTTGTCGTTTCCTTGACACGCATGTCGCCGAGCAACACATCCCAGAAGCCGATGGTGCGGCCACCGATTTGGGTCTCTTTGCGCTTCACATAAACGGTGATGTCTTTTTTTGTGGTGTCCTTGTAGACGAGATTACCCTCCTTATCATAGCCTCTAAAGGTCTGGAAGATGGTGATGACACCCACATAGGTACCATCGGGTTGGCGTTGCAAGTCGCTGACATATTCGATGTTGTACCATTCAATCTCAACACGGTCGTAATTGAGGCGCATGAGATGTTCGAAATACTTGCGGACGCGATAGTAGGTAATTTGGTTGGAACTCAGTGAGGAAACACCGATTTCGGCATCGCTCATGAAAAGCTCCTCGGCGCGGTCGATGACGCGGTTGGCTTCGCTGAAAGGCGTTTCTTTCGAGCCGACGATTTTGATGTATTTGCTCAGGTCTCTCACCTTCTCCAAGGCAAGGCTGTCAATGGCCTGCTTGCGTTCAAAACTCAGTTCGTCCTGTGCCATGGCGCTACCCGCCACGCACATGATTATCACTAATGTGGCGATGATCTTTTTCATTTCTTTATCAGTTCAAGTTCGTTAATCTTTCCGTTGGTGTTGTATTTGATTTCGTGTACCTTGTTGGGCGAAATCTTCTGGTCTTTCAGGTAGTTGAGATACCTCTCGATGGTGGTCGGGCGGTCGTAGTCGTTGAAGCCTGCATTTTGGTTGATGATGATGAGCACTGGCACATTGGGCGACTCGAAAAGGCCGAGCGTTTCATTAATGGTGCGGTTGGCTTGTGTGACATTGCCCGAACGGGCTATGGTGCCGAAGTTGCGTTCGAGGGTGATGTTGACGTCTTGTGCCTCTTGTTTGTTTCGTTCTTCTTCCTCTTTCTGAGCGCGTTCGCGAGCCAGTTTTTTCTCCACTTGGAAGAGCAGGTCGTCGACTTCAGCGTTTTGCAAGTTCCAATCCTTGATGGTCTTTACGCGGGCTTCCTTCTCTTCGAGGCTCCATAGGGTCTCGTCGTCGAGGATGCCGTTCAAGTCCTTCACGGCTTGTTCGATTCTTGATTTGTACTCTGCCTCAGCGGCTTCGCGTGCAAGTCTTTTCTTGCTCTTGCAGCTGGTGGTACCTCCCAGTGTGATGACTACGGCCAGCAGCACCATCATGACGGTTGTGATTTTTCTCTTCATCGTTTTATGACATTTCTGATTTCTGATTTCAAAATTTAATGATTTTCAAAGATTTAGAAACTGTTTTTCGTCTCTTTTCAATATCTAAATAACTTAAATCGACCAAATAAATTGCAAAAGTAGTGCTTTTTTTTCGTTGCATGCGTGATTTTTTCAGCAAATTTAGTGCCAAATCACCCCAATGGTATTTTCTTCAGTATCTTATAGAAAGGCCCTGTAGGCTGTAGGAAGCTTTGGAAATACACGAGTTCCTTCACATCGGCATGGAGATAGGTCTTTTGTTCGATGGAATTATATATTTGCATGAAAAACGGCTTGTCGACCAGTTGCTTGATACGGCAAACGGTGAGGTGGGGCACGAAGTTTTGACGGTCGCGGAGGTAGCCTAAGTCGTCAAAAGCGTCTAAGAGGTCTGATTCGAGGTCGATTAAGGCTTTGGGTTGGTCGTTCATGCCGAGCCAAAGCACACGGGGCACACGGTTGCTGCCGAAAAGTCCAGTGCGGTCGAAGTACATGGTGAAGGGCTGATGCCGTTTCGCCACTTGTTGGCATGCCTCGATGATGGCGGGGATGTCGTCTTCGTGCGTACTGCCAAGGAATTTCAAGGTCAGATGTATCTGATTGGTCTTCACATAGTTGATGTAATTCTCATGCCTTAGGTTTTTCTTCAGCCTCTCGATGAGCGCAGGAAACTCGGTACTGCATGGAATGGAGAAGGCGAGAAAGGTTCGTTTGGTTTTCATGGGTTTGTCGTTGAGGCTGCAAATATAGGTTTTACACTACAATTTTGTCGTTATGGGTGAAAAAATTTCGCCATATATGGCCGTTTTTTCATCCCCTTTCAACAAAAATCCGTATTTTAGCCCACTCAAATAACGACAACATCATGACAAACACTTATTCCATAGGAATCGACATTGGCGGCACCAACACCGACATCGGTTTGGTGCGCGACGACGGCCGTTGCATAGCCAAGAAAAACCTGCCCACCAACAAGTATTTCGATGCAGACCTTTATGTTGCAGATATTTACAACCAAATCAAGTTGTTGACGAAAGAAAACGGTACGAGTGCCATCGACGGCATTGGCATTGCGGCACCGGTGGGCAACTACTACACGGGTTGTATTGAGAATGCCTCCAACCTCAACTTCAAAGGCATTGTCGACCTCAAAGCACTTTTCGGGGCGCATATCAATGTGCCTGTGGTGGTTTCCAACGATGCCAATGCTGCGGCTTACGGCGAACTCGTCTATGGCGGCGCCAAGGGCATGAAGCACTTCATCATGTTCACACTCGGCACGGGTGTGGGCAGCGGTGTGGTGGTTGACGGCAAATTGGTGCTGGGCAAGACGGGCGGTGCAGGCGAGTTGGGTCATGCCGTTTTGATTCCCGAAGGGCGTCAATGCGGCTGCGGCAACAAAGGCTGTCTTGAGACCTATTGCTCGGCCACGGGTATCCGCCGCACGGCCTTGGAAATGATGGGAAATATGCCTGAATATGACGGCGCGCTTCGCAAAGTTGCCCCCGAGGAACTCACCAGCAAGATGGTGGGCGACGCGGCCAAATATGGCGACCCCTTGGCTATCAAGGTGTTTGAAAAGACGGGCTATCTGTTGGGTATCGCCATGGCCAACGCGGTGACTTTCAGCGGTCCCGAGGCTGTCTTCCTGTTTGGCGGTCCTGTGAAGGCTGGCGATGTGTTGCTCAACCCCGTGCGCAAGTCGTTTGAGGAACATCTCTGCTTCATCTTCAAGGGCAGTGTGGACATCCGCGTCTCCGAATTGCCCGACAACCACGCGGCCATCCTTGGCGCTGCGGCTTTGGTGAAGGCTTAAGGAAGCAAATTTTACACAAGTCTAACATAAATAAAGCCATCGAAAATCTTGTTTTCGATGGCTTTAGTGTTTGTTGTTCTACAGAAATTTAAACATTACTCCCCTACTTTCTTCAAAACGACATTGTGTTCCTGTACGGCTACCCACGAATCCACACTGTAATGAGAGTAGTAAAAATAATCGTCTTTGTTGATTCTATAAGTAACTGAAAAAGTATGGCCTTTCTTTGGTGCGAAAGTAACTTCATAAAAGCCATTCTCATCAGTGTTTTGAGTTTCACCCACAGGAAAGGTCATACTCATAAAAGAATTGGAATTCACTTCAACATGGACGCCTTCCATAGGTTGTCCATCCTTATCGGTCACTTGACCGATAACGGTGATTTGTTCGGGGAGTACCGACACTAATTTACTACACGAGCCGCAAAGCAGCATGACAGCAATTATCACGATTGATTTGATTGTTGTTTTCATAACTATTTGATTTTTAATGATTAAATTCATAACCCAAGGTCAATCCCAATCTGGGTTCAAATCCATCGAAATCTCCTAACCAGTTATTTGCGTCTTTATTGGAAGTCGTGCCCAAATAGGTCATGCCATATAAGCCTTTATAGAAGTGCCATTTATAACCCAAAGTAAACGAGAAACCATAAAAGTTCTCAAGCTTTACTCGTTTTTGCGTCTCCGCAAAGCGGTATCTGCCAAGAAGACCATAATTCACACCACCAAAAAAACCTTTGATGAAATAGCATTTCAGGCCGACATCGAACCCCAAATAGGGATTGTCCCCAATGGTTTCCACATCTTTAAAAGCTCCGTTGTAGAAAGTGCTTCCTATGGCGGCGTTGGCAGAGAAACTTTTGTACCGAATTTCGGTTCCTATCCCAACAGTTCCGCCTAAGTTGGTGTAGTTTCCCCACCCGGCATACACCGATGGTTTGATTTGTGCCTTTGCCTCAAAACAGAAAAAGAAAGCGATGGCCAGAATGACCAAGAAGCGCTTGTTGAAACCAATCGTTTTCATAACTCGTTGATTTTGAAATTACAGTATGTTATTTTCGCAAATACCGTGCCAAAATTGCTTCCCCCTGCGAGGAATAAAAAAATGGAGAAGACCGTGTTTCTTCTCCATTCATTATGAAAAAAGTTAAATTGGCCTTATTTCTCGAAGTTCTTCTCCAAAAAATCTTCAGCTTCTTTCATGCCGCCGTCGCGGGCTTTCTGCATGAGGAGTTTGGCGTAGGTTTGGTCTTGCTCTACGCCGTTGCCGGAGTAATACAGCAAACCCAAGCGATATTGCGCACTGGATATGTTCTTATCGACGGCAGGAGTATAATATTCGATGGCTTTGGCCAAGTTTTGTTCCACGCCGAGACCGAAATAGTAGCTGTCGCCCATCTGTGCCTGCGCATAGGCGTTGCCGTTATTGGCGGCCTCTTTCCACCATTTTACCGCAGTTTGGTCGTCCTTTTTCGTGCCCATGCCGTAATAATAGCAGTTGCCGAGGTTCAGCATGGCTTGGGTATCTTTGGTTTGAGCACCTTTCTGGTACCATTCAAAGGCTTGTTTCGGGTCGGCTGTCACGCCAGTTCCGGTGCGGTAGAAGTTGCCGATGGAGTTGTAGGCGGAACCGTTTTCTTGGGCAGCTGCTTTTCTGTACCATGACAGCGCCTCTTTTGGGTTTTGCTCTACGCCCCATCCTTTCTCGTAACACACACCGTAGGCATACTGGAACTTGGCATCGCCATTCTCTGCCTTGTAACGGATACTGTCAATCTGTGAGGCTACTTGGTCTCCCACCGATATTGACATGCCCGTATTGTGGAGTTGGTTGAAGTCCAAAGGCTTGCCTTCCTCCATCTTCAAGATTGGCCCATTAGGGTTGCCCGAGGTGGTAAAATCAAACTCAGCATTTTTTTGGAGTTCAATCTGAGGCACTGGGGCAACGGGCACACCCGTAGGAATGTACTCGTTTCCCTGTTCTGACTTCACTTGGGACTGTTCCTTGTTGTCGTTCTGACCGCACGAAGCCATCATCAGCGCAGTGGCAAATACCAATAGGATTTTTTTCATTTTCGTCTGATTTTGGACTGCAAAAATACAATTATTTTCTCATGCAGAATACTCAGATTCGACAAAGCCTGTTTTTCACCACTCCAGTCATTGCGAAGAGGAACGACGAAGCCATCCAGATACTTGTCTTTTCTGAATGGCTTCGTGTTTCGCTATGTCGCGAAGCGGGTATGTGGAGCAATCACTTCACTTGGAACCGAACGCCCATATAAGCTCGAACGCCGCTCAACGGTCCCCACACCATCGAAGCATCGAAGTCGTCGCTATTCGGGTTTTCAGCCGAGATGATAGGATAATCCTGCTTGTAGTTGGTCAGGTTCTCGCCGCCGACATAGACTTCCCAATACTTACCCAACTTCTTGGTAATCTGTGCATTCATGATAATATATGAGGGCGAGCGTTCGATGTTCTGATGGTTGGTCACGGCAGTGGCGTTGCCGCTCAGGTCGGGCACGCGGCTGTCGCCGTTGAACTGGGTCGTGAAATCGAACTGCCATGTCTTGGGCGCGTAGGAGAAGGTTACCAGACCCTTGTATCGGTTGACGAAAGGTTTCTCGCGCAGCGTGTCGTTGATGGTCATCTTCACATCGTTGTAGCGGAAAGCCAAGGTCAGGTCAAAGTCCTTGAAAATCTCACAGTTGGCCTCAATTTGGGCACTATTGGAATAGGATTTCCCGTTGAGGTTGTAGATACGGACTTCGTGGGCGTTGGCATCGCGGTCAAGGACGATTTGGTTGACGAAATCGGTGCGGTAGAAATCGGCTTGCAGGACAATTTCACGCCATCCGATGTCGATACCCTTGGTCAGGTTGATGCCGTAGTTCCAAGCCTCTTCCATCTTGGGCGTCTCCAAGAAACGGACGACTCTCGATGAAGCCAGCATGGTGGAGTTTTCGGCCAAAATGTTGGGCGATCGGTAGCCCTTGCCCGCCGAAAGGCGCAGCGTAAACTCTTCGTGTGTCTTGAAGCGTACATGCAGACGGGGCGTGTAGAGCATTTTTTGGTAATAGCTGTTGTAGTCGGCACGGAAGCCCGCGATAATGCTCCAGTGGTGCTCGTCGTTGAAGACATATTCGGCAAAGGCGCCGGGGACTTGCTCGATGCGCTGTAAAATGCTGTCGTTCAATTGTTCATCATATTTGTCGTAGGTATAACTGGCACCCACTGAATAGGTGTGATGGTCATTGACGATGTAGGAGTCGAACAGCACATTGCCATAATAGGAAAGTTGGGTTGCGTTGTAGCTGGTTCTGCCGAAGTAGGTCGAACCCAAATCGTGATAGGTAAACTGTTGTTGAATGCCGAGGCTGGTGTTGTCGCGGTCGAAGAGGAAACCTGTCTTGGAGAAGGCCTCGTAGCGCGTGGTGCTGATTTTGAACTTGTCATCCATGGGTTCTACGAAAGGATTGCCGCCTATTATGCCTCCATAACGCCGTTCGCTCAGTGCCTTCACGCCCCACATGCCTTCAAACCAGTCTTTTGCGTAGTTATAGCGTAAGAACAGGTTGCCTTGGGTTGCCATCGGGTCGTCTATGAACCCATCGCCGTTATCGTCAAAAGGCAGGAAGTTGTAGTTGGTGTGGCCGAGGATCATCATGCTACCGTGTTCGCCGACATTCCAGCGGGTGTTGAAGTTGAAATCCGTCATGGTCATAGAGTTACCGTAGAGGTTGACAAACAGTTTTTCGCTCTCGCCTTTCTCGGGTTTCTTGTAGTCCACATTGATTTGTCCGCTGATGGACTCGTAACCGTTTCTGACGGAGGAAGTTCCCTTCGAGATTTGGATGGCGTTCATCCAAGTGCCTGGCACATAGTTTAGGCCAAAGGCTGAGGCCAGACCTCGGAAATTGGGCATGTTTTCGGCCATCATCTGGGTGTAGAGGCCACTCAAACCTAACAGCTCAATTTGTTTTGCACCTGTAACGGCATCGCTGTAAGAGACATCTACCGAGGCGTTGGTTTCAAAACTCTCGGCGAGGGTGCAGCAGGCGGCACGCTTTAGGCTCTCCGAAGTGATGTTCTGCACGGCCATCGCTTTTATTGGGTTGATGAAAGAAGCTTTCTGTCGGGCTGCTATCTCCACCTCGTTGAGCATGTGAATGCTCGAAAATATATGGTCATAGTGGTTTGTCTCGGTCATGTGGTGCACTGTGTCATTCTCATAGCTAATGCAACTGAATACGAGACAGCCTATGCGGTCGTGAAGCGGGATTTTGTAATGTCCGTTGGCATCGGTTACAGTGCCTTCGTTGACGATTTTCCAATACACATTCACGCCCGGCAAAGGTGTACGCTCGCCGTTTTCGGCTTCTTCGTAAACAGTGCCTTCAATGAATTGCTGGGCAAAAGCGCCCGTTGCAAAGGCCATTAATAAAAAGAAAATTATTGTTATTTTATTGGTTTTCATCGAATTAAAGATTGTAAAATTAGTATTAGATTAGTTGGGCTGTCACACCGTGGCAGCCAAAAAAAATCGTTGTCCGTTCATCGCTTTGCGTAGTTTTTCTCTTGAGAAGCGGCAGGAGGAAGTCAAGACCGACTATGGGCGTTTTGACTTCGCCGCCCATCCAAACTTCCTCTATTTTTGGGAACGCAAAGCGGGTCAAAAATCTCAGAAAACCAAGGGATTGAGTTTCAAACTCGACAGGAAAATCAACCATGCTTTACCTACAGGCAAGAAGGGAATTTTCCATATCCTTAAACTGTTGATGACTTGATTCAACTCGAACGAAAGACATTGCGTGTCGAGATGAGCCAAGGTAATGGGATGAAAATGTGTAAGTTGTTGCTTGTCGAACGAGAAAGTGAAAGTGTCAGTAAACTGAATTCGTTTGTCGAAATCCTCACAGCAGCCTTTCTCGTCAAAATGGAGCACATCCAAATGATTTTCGTGTGTTTCCCCAAGACAGTGGCTATGGTCGTAACATTGCGCATGGATCGATGTCCCCGCCCCAATGTGGCTAGAAAACGTTTTGCTTGTCGTGCAATAGTGGAAGCATACATCCCAGCCTACCGAGACGAACAGCACCAAAAAGGCCATCAGAAGGGAACCGATTTGTAGCAAACGCTTTTTCATGCCGCAAAAATACGAAAATAGTTTGAGGTATTTGAAGTTTTTGTAATTTCGCGAAATAAATCATATTGTCCCTATGGCCGACGGATATTTGGAAAAACGCTACGAGGAAGTCTTTGGCAAAGGCGCGAGGAAAACGGTTGTCAAACATACTTCGGTTGAAACATTAATGGAGAAAAACCGCAGCTATCGCGGTTATAATCAGGATTTTGTGGTGAAACGCGACATGCTGGAGCGCATTGTGGTTGTCAATACCAAGGTGGCTTCCGCGAAGAACCAGCAAGTGCTGCGTTTTAAACTGGTGACCAAAGAAACAGGTGCCGACATCATCGTGCAAAATATGAAACTCGGCGGCCTGCTGCCCGAGCTACACCTTCCCTTCTCTGGTACTGAGCCTGAAGCCTTCATCATCATTTGTAGCACCGTGCCTGAGAATAAGTTTGTCGACATCGACCTCGGTATTGCGGCACAGAGCATGTTGCTGAAAGCCACCGAGATGGGGCTGAACGGTATCATGATAGGTGCTTTCAATAAGGCAAAAATCACCGAGGCCTTCCAACTGCCATACGAGCCGCTGCTGATACTGGCCATCGGCAAAGGCAAGGAAACAATCAAGTTGCTGCCTGTGGATGAAGGTAGCAAATTAGCGTATTACCGCGACGAAAACGGGGTGCAATATGTGCCAAAAATTCGGTTGGAGCAGTTGATAATCGAATAAAGCTTTGCCACCCTCCAATATACAAAATCATTCCGATTTATTTCCTTGACCTCTTGATAATCAAGGAGATTATTCCGATGACCCCAAGGCCGACCAATGCCCAAATCCAAAGGTTGATATTCTTTTCTTTATCGGTGTCGACTTTCTGAGCGGTTTCGTGGTTTTCTGGAATAGGTGTTACATAATCTCCGTTTTCGATGAGCTGCAAGGTGTAGTCCAAGATTGTGTCGTTGGTGCTGGATAGTTCATCCAAAGTCAAACTCACCTCGTAGTCGGGCAGCACACCGCGACCGTATGGGAAACGCGCGTTGACCACGGTGTCCATCACCGTCTTCACCAAAGGAAAATGTATGATGTATTTCGAGTTGGGCAGCATTAGATCCTCGAACTTGATGGCTTTCATCTGATGGTAGGTGGAGCCTGTCTCGCGACCTACGATGGCTCCGCGCCATTGTTTCTTCACCCATCCCGCGAAGACTGCCGAGGCGGAGAAAGAGCGCTCATTGACAAGTAGATAGACTTTCCCCTTATAATTCACCGCCGTGTCAGACTGGTGCCATTGGTTGGATAGGTCGAGAACCAAGCCGTTGCCATCGGCAGAAGGCTGATATTCAGGAAACAGGATTTGGCCTTCGACATGGTTGCTGCTGTAGCGGAAAAAGTCGAAATTGCCGCGTTTGTTCACTTTTTGGTAGATGTCCTGTCGAAAAGGCTCTTGTGCGAAAAAGGAATAAATCTCCGCCATAACATTTTGATCCCCACCGCCATTGTTGCGCAAGTCGATAATCAGGTTCGTAACGCTGTCGTTGACCATTTGAGCGAAATGTTTCCTGATTTGCTCAACCTCAACTTGATTCAAGAAAAAATTGCTGATACCCAAATAAGCCGTCGTGTCCGAAATCATGCGAAAATTGACGGGTTCCAATTGGTTGGTGAGATACCAATTCTGCCATCTGGGCGTTTTGGGAATGCATTTTCCGGGTTTATACTTTCCTCCTTTAAAAAGTTTAGTCTCGCCATCGGCAAACTCAATCAACAAGTCATAATTGCTCGTTTCGGGTTGGATGTAGTAGCAGTACCACAAACTGATTTCGCAGAGGTTGTTAAAGTCGGGATAACTTTCTACGAATCCATCAAAATGTTTGATATAATTCTGCATGATGGCTTTCATCGAATCGCATGGGATGCCGTCAACGGTCAGAACCTTCTTCCCTACATAATTGCTGTAGGTAATAAGCGATCGGGTCGCCACCATTGAATCGCCTTGAATGCCGAAATAGATGGAGGAAAAGCGGCGGGAATTGTTGTTTTCAGTTGGATTCATCAGCGCAGAGTGGCTATCGCGGATGAGGCCGATCGTGACATTGAGGGCTTTTTCCAATTCGAAGGCACTCACCGTTTCGCCAAAACCTTCCCGTTTTGAAGCCGTAAACTGCTCGAATTCGGCTTCCGGAATATAGTCGTACAGTCCAGGAAAGCCTTCTTTCAGGGCACCAACGAAGATGTTGTAATCTTCGGTGGCTTCTTCTTTGGTGAAAGCGGATTTTCGTTTCAGGTTGGGTTCTATAAAAGTCGTTTTCAGGCCGAAAGGCGACATCGGGTCGGCAGCAATGCTTTTTTGGGAAATCGCAATGCAGATACAGGGTTCGTTGATTTTCTTGTAATAATAGCCCGCCGTGCCTATGACCTCGCCGCGCCGCACTTTCTGTCCTGTCTTGAATAGGGTTGTGGGGCGCAAGCCTGTGATGTAAACCATTGATTTTTCAGCGGTTTCTATTCCTATGCTAAGGTTTATAAACCGCACATCGCTTTCGCCCAATTCGGCAAAATACAGCGAATCTTGATGAAAATCCGTGGGCGTTTTGCCGTACATGGTGCTGTAGCTCATGGTTGACTTTTTGACATAATTGAAAGTAGTAACCGTACCATCAACAGGAGCCAAAATATTGGTATTCAGAGGCGCCGCAACAATGAGGTCGGTTGCGTTCAATTCCTGCCCGATGTAGGATTGAGGTTTGTAAAGCATGTTGTTGCCTGCGGTTTCGCCTTCGATGGGCCAAAGGTAATGCTCTTGTGCCAAGGCCTGCCCCGACAGCATTAATGCGAGCAAAAGCAATTTGAAGTGTTTCATGATCAGATTGTTTTGTGTTTTCGGTGCAAAGATAATTTCTTTTTTACCTAAATTCAACACATAAATGCAACTTTTTCGGAGGCACGAGGTGAAACATATTTTACTCAAACGAGAGAGAGGAGAAAACCCCTCCCCCTGTTTGAGCCGGATAAATGCCTATCTTTGCCTCCGTCCAAAAGTTCAA
>JBHACT010000133.1:0-5000 GCA_041854745.1 Candidatus Limimorpha sp.
CCAATGATGCCCTCAAGCAAGTACAGTACAAAATCAACAGGAGACCAAGGGAAAAACTGATGTTCGACACACCAAAAAACAGGTTCTTTGAACTATGCAGCTAAACTTTCTCTATTTTTGCACTTGCTATTTGAACCTGCGAGTGAGAAAAAGCTGAAGGTTTTTTTGTGTTTACAGAAATAATCAATACCTTTGCCCCTTCAAAAAAAGGCAACTCCATGCGAAGAAAAACCATTTATCCAATAGATTGGGTGAAAAGCCATCCGTATAGGGCACCCAATGAGGTGGATAACTTTTATGCTGACCTTGCCGACAAGGTGCTTGACTGCATCCAAAGGTCGGATGTTTCCGATTTCTTTGATAGAGATAGGGAAACAATGAAAGAAGAGGCCATTAGGTTGACAATGTATTTTGAGGATTTGGCCTCAGAGATTGGCGTGTGGCGAGCTGCTACAACGGAATTCCGCAAGCGTTATGGCTGGCCTTTGCCGTTTTATGATTTGGGCAACGATTACTAAATTCAATTTTTATGAAAAACCTATCCATAGTATTATTTGCAGCATTCATCCTGTCCTCCTGCACACAACAGTTCCCCCAAGCCTCATACGACATCATCCCGCAACCTAAGGAGGTGCAACTGAATGATGAAAAGCATTTTACGCTGCAAGGGAAAACGACGGTCTATTATGAAGCTGGTCTGCAGCATGAGGCCCAATTATTCAGTGAATATGTGAACGACATCATGGGCTATGCATTGAATGTGCAAGAATACCAAGGCCAGCCCGATGGCATCGTGCTGAAACTTGTTCCTGAAAATTTCGACCAAACAGAAGCATACGAAATCAATATCAAGCCGAAGCAGATTGCAATTCAAGGTGCCGATGAGGCTGGCGTGTTTTACGGTATCCAGACTTTGCGCAAGAGCCTGCCGATAGGAGAGGAAACAGGAGGGGCGGCGCTGCCCTGCGGCACCATCCGCGACTGGCCCAACTTCGCCTATCGGGGTATGCACCTCGACCCTTGCCGCCATTTCATCGACTTGGATTCGGTAAGGATTTACTTGGATATGATGGCACTGCACAACATGAACCAGTTCCATTTCCACCTCAGTGAGGATCAAGGCTGGCGTATGGAAATCAAAAAATATCCTGAACTGACGGAGATTGGTGCCTATCGTAGCGGCACGGTCATCGGGCACAACAGAAATTTGTACGACACCGTCCGCCACGGCGGTTTCTATTCCCAAGACGAGCTTCGCGACCTCATCCGGTATGCTGCCGAGCGACACATCAACATCATTCCCGAAATCGACCTGCCGGGCCACATGCAGGCGGCCTTGGCCTGCTACCCCGAATTGGGCTGCACGGGCGGTCCCTACGAGGTGTGGCAGCGTTGGGGTATCTCCGATGAGGTGCTTTGCGCGGGTAACGAAGCGGCTATGCAATTTGTTGAGGATGTGCTCAATGAGGTGATGGACATTTTCCCATCGCCTTATATCCACATTGGTGGTGACGAGTGTCCCAAGGTGCGTTGGGAGCAATGCCCAAAATGCCAAGCCAAAATCAAAGAATTGGGCCTGAAAGCGGATGAAAGATTTTCCGCAGAGGACTACCTCCAAAGTTATGTAATGAACCGTATGGCGAAGGTCGTGGAGGCGCGCGGTCGTCGTGTCATCGGTTGGGATGAGATATTGGAGGGCGATATTTCCGAGACCGCCATCATCATGAGTTGGCGCGGTACGGAAGGCGGCATTGAGGCGGCACGGAAGGGCCACGATGTGATTATGACCCCCTCGTCGCACCTCTATTTCGACTACTACCAGAGCGAAGACATCGCCAGCGAGCCTGCCTGTATCGGCGGCTACCTGCCCGTGGAGCGCGTGTTTGAGTTCCAGCCTTTACCTAAAGAACTAACGCCAAAGGAACAACAGCACATCATCGGCGTGCAGGCCAACATCTGGACGGAAAACATCGCCTCATTCCGTCATGTGCAGTATATGGCCATGCCGCGTATGGATGCTTTGGCGGAACTGCAATGGAACAATCCTGAACAGCGTGATTTTAAGGCGCTTGTCGAGCGTTGCCGTAAGATGGTGCAGCTTTATGACCTCTATCGTTATAACTACGCCACGCATATCTTCAACCCGCAGGTCTGGTCGGATACCGTTGCGGCGAATTTGGCCAGCCACAAGCCCATCACCCTGCGCGAGCAGCCTGCTGAGCAATACACTTATGGCGGAGCTGCTGTGCTCAACGATTGCGAATTGGGTCGTGGTGCCTATAACTCAGGGCGTTGGCTCGGCTTCAGAGGTTATCCTTTGGATGCCGTCATCGACTTGGAGCAAGCGGCCGAAATGAGCCACCTGCGTTTCCGTGCTTTGGTGAACAAAGGCTCATGGATCTACAACCCGAGCCAAGTCAAGGTGCTTGTGTCCGACGATGGCGAGATGTTTAGCGAGGTGGCGCAAAAAGAAATACCGATTTCCACTTGGGCCGACAGGGACGGCATTTTTGCCTACGAAGTTGGGTTTGAGCCTATTAAAGCACGCTTTGTGGAAGTCGTGATTACAGGACACGACTTGCCCGAAGACCATAGCGGTTATGGCCATCCGGCTTGGATTTTTGTGGATGAGATTGAGGTTTGGTGATTATTGCATAAAAGTCATTCCACTTTCTTCAGCAAAATCACATACACAGGAAAGTGGTCACTGTAGCCACCCATCCACACGCCACCTGCGAAGGTACGGAGAGGATAGCCGTTGTATCTGCCGCCGTGCTGTTTCAAAAATTCCTTGTTGTGGACTTTCACATTCTTGTATTGGTAGGTGCTATAGTCGGTGGGCAGCAGGCCGGGGGTGATGACCGTTTGGTCGAGGACACCGGGCACATCGCGGTAGTAGTTGGTGCCGATGCCTTTTTTGTGAAGTTCGTACATGGGGTTGAAGAACTCACCGTCGCGAAGGTTGTTCATGTTGCCAGAGGCACGCAGGTATTCCGTCACGCTCTTGTTGTCGGGGTAGTCGTTGAAGTCGCCCATCATGATGATTTTGACGTTTTGGTCGTTCCTCAAAATGGAGTCGGCGATGTGGCGGCACAAGGTGGCGGCAGCCACACGGCCGGGCATGGAGCGTTTCTCGCCACCGTAGCGCGAAGGCCAGTGCATGACGATGAAGTGCATCATCTCGCCGTCGAAGAGGCCTGAGACCAACAGTTGGTCGCGGGTGAGGAAGTCAGGGTCGTTGGGAACGATGGTGCGGTATGATTTGCTGCTTGTCAGCTTGAAATACTTTGGATTGTAAATCAAGGCCACATCCACGCCACGGCGGTCGGGTGAGTCGTAGTGCACAATTTGGTAGTTGCGATCTCTGATTTCGGGCTGGGCCACAAGGTCTTCCAAAACCTTGCGGTTTTCCATCTCCGACATGCCGAGAACGGCCACACCGTCGGGGGTGATGTTGGTGCCGATGGTGGAGATGGCGTAGGCCATGTTGTGGAGCTTGGTCAGGTATTTTTCAGTGTTCCACTGGTTGGCGCCTTGGGGCAGGAACTCCTCATCGTTTATGTTTGGGTCGTTGATGGTGTCGAAGAGGTTCTCAAGGTTGTAGAAGCCAACCAAACCGACCTTGTAGGCTTGCTGCTCTTGCGCGGAAACGCTTGAAATACCGAGGCTGAAAGCCAAGAGTCCCAATAAGAAAACGATGTGCTTGTTCATGGTTTACCATTATTTTGGCGGCAAAGGTAACAAATATTCCGACCCAAAAATGAAGAAAACAAAAAAACACGGTTTCGTCAGCATTTTCATTTTTAGGGCAGATGTACATAAATTACCCTAAATCTATAATCATGTCCAAAACGCTTTACATATTGCCGAACTTGCCGCAAATGCCTTTTCGTGTAATAACGGGAACTGCTTGGCCAAGTCACCACGATGGTGTAATCGAATTTCGAGATTTCTTTGGTAAGCAATTGTTTTTCTTGTTCGGTGGCAATAATAAATCGAACATCGTTCTGAAAACAGACTTTAGGATTGACACACTCATTTACTTGCTCGAATTTGCTGCTGATAGGTACGTTCTCGAAAATTTCAAGAAGAATTGCGTTACCCATGCAAATCTCGTAGCCACCAACAAGATGTCCGGAGGAATCATACATTCGAGTTTGAATAAGAGAATAGGTTTCTCTCTTTGCGCTTTCCGCATTGAGGAAATAACACTCGTTTCGTTTCAGGCTGTCGTCGTAGGTAATGTCAAACTCATACTGGGCATAAGGACAGTCGGGTATGAATTTGTCAATGTTGTGTACCTGATTCTTGTCCATCCCTGAGAAAGGCATCACCACCATATCCCACAGCACTTCACGCGGAATCACGCAAGAAGTTAGGAATAAGGTGGTGATGGCTAAAACCGCAAAGTATTGCTTTTTCATGTATTAGTAGGATAGGACTTTTACTAAAGTGGTACCGTTTTGTGTGTACACACTGCTTACGGGATATGTGCCTTGTAAAATGATTAGAAATAACGGCAATGCTGGAAACATGCGAACCGCCCAAATCTGCACAAAATTGGACAATGGTGTCCCCGCTTTTTCGCGGAGTTTGCGGAAAAAGTCCGATATGTGCTTCCTGCTTTTCATGCTTCGTAGTTTATCGCTGCAAAGTTATAACATACATACTGCCTTTGTCAAGTGCTTTTTGAAAAATGTTGGCAAAACCGGTATGATTTAGAATGATTATAAACAAAGAAACGCCGGTGGAAACAGGCGTTTCTTGGACCGTTATTTTTTGTCTTTCGGCGGCGCCACAACCGTGCCATTAATCCGTAGCACTGTTTTGGGTGATGGTATCTTTCATAAAGATTACTGAGGAGTTCTATAAATTAAACCATTAGAATTTAATTAGTTATATCAATAATTCTTCGTATTTTTGCAGTATTAACAGAAAAGCGTATCATGTATGAAATACCGTAAGGATCAAGATGTTGGACTATTTGACAAGGAGAACAC
>JBHACT010000134.1:0-38314 GCA_041854745.1 Candidatus Limimorpha sp.
CCAATGATGCCCTCAAGCAAGTACAGTACAAAATCAACAGGAGACCAAGGGAAAAACTGATGTTCGACACACCAAAAAACAGGTTCTTTGAACTATGCAACTAAACTTTCTCTATTTTTGCACTTGCTATTTGAACCTGCGGTGTAATGGGCGTTTCTCGATTTTTTTCGAGAAACGCCCATTTTTTTATAGGGACAAAATTTTGTCCCTATCGATTTTATAAAATTGATTGTCAATGATATAAAATCAGACAATAGGGAAAGGCATGGACATCTATTTAGAGATACCCCCTAAACCTCTTGACAAGTCTTTTTTCTTCCTATTTTTGCATCAAAAGAATGATTTGTCGTGAAAATGAAACGGATATATTTCACACTGCTCGTCGCTGCACTTGTTCTGGCACTCGCTTCGTGCGACACGCCTGCCAAGCGTCGGCAGCAAGCCCGCACCCTTTATGAAGAGGGTGTGCGGCTGCGCGAACAACGCCTCTCGGAGGAGGCCGCCGAGTGCTTCATGCAAGGCCTCAACGTCATGCAAGGCTGCGAGCGCACCAGAGAGAACCTGCAGCTCGAAGGGCAACTCAAGGACAACCTCGGTGCCATGTACAACAAGCATGGCCTCTTCAACGATGCACTCGCCATGCATGACGAAGCCATCGAGTGTTTCCGGCAGGTGCCCGACTCGGTGGGGATGATGACGGCATGGCGCAACGGCGGTCGTGCAGCGAAGATGCTGGAACAATTCGCCCAAGCCAAACAATACTACGACTTAGCTTTCCACATCGCCACCTTATTAAAAGATGAAACGATGCAGAGCGACCTATACCTCGAAATCGGTCGCGACTACTACCTGCCCGTCGGCAACTATCCTGAGGCCATGGCCTGCGTGACTCGTGCTTTGGAGGGCGAGCTTGACGACAACAGCACCGACATCGCCAATATGACAATGGGTGTGCTGTACTATTACACCGATAATTACGCTGAAGCCAAGCCTTGCCTCGAAGCCGCCCTCCGCAGCGAGCGGGCCGGACTGAAGATGTCAGTATACCAAACGCTCTACGCTATCGCTTACAACGAAGGCGACTACGCGAAAGCCATTGAATACCAAGACCTCTTCACACAGAACATGATAAAGAGCGACCAAGAACACGCCAGCGAGAACCTGCAACGCCTGAAAGCGGAATATGAGCTAAAGGCGCAGAAGAGCGAGATGGAGAGTATGCTCCGCAACCGCAACCTCAAACTTTGGCTCATCATCGCTTTGGCAGTGATTGCGCTGTTGGTTATCGTGCTAATAGTAAGGAAGAAAGTGAGCGACCACAAGATAGCTGTAGAGCAGTTCCGCAGTCAGGTGGAGCGCGACCAAAACCGCATCCACGAGCTGGTGAGCGACATGGAAACTCTCATCCGTACCAACGACGACTTGCGCCGCGACCGTCAGACACTCTCGCAGAAAGAACTGCTGATGACCAATAAAATCATGTCGCGCAACAAGGTCTTTGCCACGGCGCAAGCCCTTAGCGAGCAGGTGACCGCCGACACGATGAGCTTCAACCTCAGCGACGATGACTGGGCCGACTTCATCAGCCTGACCGACTTGGTGTACGACGGTTTCTCGCAACGCCTTTGGGAACTCTACCCCAAACTCGGCAAGTGGGACGTGCGCATCTGCTGCCTCTCCAAGAACGGCTTCTCAAACCAGGTGATTTCCATCCTGCTTGACACCCAAACCGAGTCGTACTACCGACGAAAGACCCGCATCAAGCAGATGAAGATGAACCTCAGCGAGGACACACGGACCTTTGAGGAAATCGTGAATGCAATCTGAATCTTTAAGTCTTAAATCTTGAATTTGGAATTAAATAATTAACAATTAATACTGAGAACAATGATAAAGTTAGTTTTATCCATAGCATGTTTGGCCGGCTTTGCCCTGCAAGCCTTGGCCCATGATTTTCAATCTGGGAATCTGCTATACATCATTATCAGTGCTAACCCGCCTTGTGTGAGCGTTGCAGGCCGTGTGGACAGCGAAAACGCGCAAGGCGAACTCGTCATCCCGGAAACGGTGGACTATGAAGGGGGGACTAACACGGTGACGGAGATTGGTCCGCTTGCTTTCCGCCGTTGCAGTGGTTTGACGGGTAGTCTTGCCATTCTTGAAACGATAAAGATTATTGATGAACAAGCATTATACGATTGTCCTAGTCTAACAGGATTGGTTATGCACCAAGGGTCGTTGAAGGTTCGCGAATTTGCATTCAGAAACTGCACTGGCCTTATGGGAATGCTCGATTTCCCATCAACTGTGACACGTGCCAAATACGGTGCTTATGCTAACTGCGCGGGCTTTTCTGGCGACCTCGTTCTTCCTAATTCGGTGGTTGAGGTGGGTAATACCATTTATTCTGGTTACTTGAGTATGCCTGAACCTGTCTCGACATTCGCCGATTGTTTCGACCATCTTGTTTTTTCGCAGGCGTTGGATGCCATTGGACCTCACTGCTTTGAAGGTTGTACCCGACTGACTGGCGACCTTGTGATGCCCGAAGGCCTGAAAGCCATCTATGCGTATGCGTTTAAAGGATGCTTTGGTCTCACGGGTCTGGCCTTGAACGACTCTTTGTCTATCATAAGCAAGGGCGCATTTAGTTATTGTATTGGGATTTCAGGTACCCTTACCCTCCGGATTGATGGCGAACTGGTGTTCAAATACGGTGACAAGGATTGCGACGAGGTGTATCAGGAATACCATGACGGCATCGAGGCGGATGGCCATTCGACAGGCCCAGGAAGCGTGGTGATCTATCCCAACCCGACCGAAGGCGTTTTGGTCGTTGAGGCTCACGGCCGTGCATCACAACCAGACCAAACATACCGTATCACCAACCTCATGGATCAGAATGTTCTCACAGGCGGCATCAACGCCGAGAACCAGCAGGTTGATGTCACTGGCCTGCCGCAGGGGACGTATTTCATCGGCATCGGCGAGGCAACGCAGAAATTTGTGGTGGAAAAATAACAATCAAAAACATACAACAATGAAAAAGACATTATTAACCCTTTTCTTGATGGCCATTGCCCTCGGCGGCATGGCGCAGACAGGCGGTTTCGCTCCTCAGGGTGCGGAATGGTATTTCAATCTCAGTTCCTTTATGGGCAGCCCCGTTTCCTATTATCACATGGAGGTGCTAGGCGATACGATTATTCAAGGCCACCAATGCAGTGTAATCTCACCGCAATATTTGGGTGGAAATGGAATAAACCAATATGTTTATGAGGATAATGGCAAGGTGTATTGGTACAACCAGACTTTACAAGCTTTCACAACGCTTTACGACTTTAATGCCGATGAAGGGGATTCTTGGATTTGCGAGGTCGATTCATGTACTTTCGAAGTCTATGTGAGTAGTGTTTATCAACTTACCTGGGAAGGGCATACCTATCGAGTGCAACAGGTCTATGGTTGGGGTAATTATGAGTTGTATTATTCCCTTGAAGGTACAATCGTTGAGGGTATCGGCGAGCTCCGTGGACTATTCCCTTATCCAGATGCGTGTAATGGCTCGATTTACGATGGCCAGTATCCTGATTATCTCCGTTGCTATCTTGTTGATGGTGAGATGCTTTACCACTTTGGCAATTATGATTGCGATGAATATGGCTATTGTTGGGACGGTACCATTGCTGAGTCCTATGCAAGCGGCGATGGAACGGCCAACAACCCATACCAAATTGCGACTTCGCAACAACTGGCTTTGCTTGCACAGCAAACCAACAATGGCACAGGTGGTGATGCTTATTATGTTCTTACTGAGGATATCAGCCTTTCAGGTTGCACTGGTGTTTTTTCGGAATGGACACCTATCGGAATGCCTGTCTTGACATCTGGCAATGGCTCGCTCGATACCACATATCGTTATTTTACGGGTCATTTCGATGGACAAGACCATTCCATATTTGGGATGCGCCAAATCATTGAAAATGGCGAGTTGGAACCCGTGGGTGGTTTGTTTGGCTGTACCGATGATGCTGAGATTAAAAGTGTCCGACTGCTGCAATGTAGCGTAACCGGAAACGGAAAATATGTGGGAGGATTGGTGGGCCATGCAGGTCAGACCGACATAACTGGATGTAGCATTTCTTATGGTTCTTCTGTCGTTACGAACCATTGGAACGGTGTGGCTGGTGGCTTGATTGGTTTTGCTGGAATGCCATTTGGCAGACATGGTGTGAGTGAACAGACAATTCACCTCACGAACTGCTATGTGCGACAGGCAGTGACGGTACAAGGCTCATGGGCTACAGGTGGCATTGTGGGAGAAGTCAACAAGGACTATTCGCTTTCGCAAGCACCTTGTGAGATTTCCAACTGCTCTACGCTTCAGTATTACCAATCCTTCTACATCCAAAGTGAATCTGCGGCAGGTGGTATTGTCGGGCGAATGACCAATGGTACGATTACGGATTGTAAGAATCAATACAAGGTCATCGGTGCGAGTACTTATGGTGTGGGAGGCATTGTGGGTGAGGCGGAACACGTCACCGTCTCGCAATGCATTAACGGAGATCTCAGCTACTCCTATTATGGTGAGGTTGTCGGGGAATATGCTTCTGCCGGCATCGTTGGGCGTGCTTCTTCCCAATGGAGCCCTTTCCTCTATGTCATAGGCTGTACGAATTATGGCACGGTCACAGGTCATAATACAACTTCAGGCACCTTTGTTGGAGGCATTGTCGGCATTGGGGCTTCTCTCATCACCCGTTGTGTCAACAAGGGTAATGTATCGTCAACTGCGGGGTATTCAGGTTCGGTGGGAGGCATTGTGGGAGATTGTTCCTGCTTTGTGACTAATTGCTACAATCGAGGCAATGTGACCGCCGCCTATGATGAACCTGACGACACGCTCAACTGGCTTTTCGCAGGTGGCATTATCGGCACGCCTGATGCTATTATCTATAATGTCTATAACACAGGCACGGTTACAGGACCGGACGTGTCTGCATTCCCAAATGTATTGTTTGGATACGGCAATATCATTGGTTACGGAACAGAAGACTGCCGATACCTCAATGCTTATTGGCTTGACAATGATATGCCGGCCTGCGGCAATGTTAGCCAACCTGAATTGCACTGCTCTTCTGCATTCCAGAACGGGATGACGTCCACGATGTGGCAGCTTGATTTGCCTCAATACGGCACCACCGACCTTTTGGAAGCATTGAACTATGGGGCAGTAATCGTCTTTGATTCTGTGCCTCAATATCCCTATTTGACGGTTTGGTTAGAAGATTACAATAGCGGCTGGAATGACGGCTTTCCGCGTATTGGTAATAATGTGGGGCCTGGTTTGAATAACTTTGTGGTGGACGATCTGAGTTATTCTGTCATTAGTTTTGACCCAGCAATGGTATGTCTCGAAGGTGTGAGAGAGGGTGGTGAAGGTCCGGCGACTTTGGTCATCCCTGAAACAGTGAATTATTATGGCCTTGAGTTTACGGTGACAAAAATTGGTAACAGTGCTTTCAGATATTGGAGAAAATGGAGGCATGAGTTAGTCATCCCGAACACAGTGACGGAAATTGGTTCTTATGCATTTGATTATACGGCCTTCACTGGACCATTGTCCATTCCTAATTCGGTGGTTAGAATTGGTGACCGTGCCTTTTACGAATGTCTTGATTTGACTGAATTGACTTTGTCCGACAATCTGTTGACGATAGGCGAGGAGACTTTCAGTAAATGCAGTAACATGAATGGCACATTAACACTTCCTGACGGTTTGACCACTATAGGTTTGGCTGCGTTTGCTGAATGTGGCTTTACGGGATCATTGGTCATTCCCAACTCAGTGGATTCCATCGGTGCCGTAGCTTTCAAGGATTGTCGCTTCGATGGTAGTCTTACAATTCCCAATCGTTTGCAAAAACTTGGTCATAATACATTTATGAATTGTCCGTTCACTGGCAGGCTTCGTCTTCCAGATACAATGACTGAAATTGGCTCGGAAGCCTTTTCGGGTTGTCAGTTTAGCGATACTCTTGTCATTCCTGATTCGCTCGTATTTATTCGTGACGGCGTGTTCAATCGTTGCAATCAGTTGGAAGCGTTGATATTGCCCAGCACCTTGAGAGGCATATCTTTCTTTGGCTTTGCTCGATGCACAAATCTTCGCTCCATCACAATTGATGCCTACCTCCCACCTTCCACCCAAGAATGGGCGTTTGATTCCATTCCTAATGATATCCCTGTATATATTCCCAATGGTTCCTTGTGTGCATATCAGGCACATAATGTCTGGAATTATTTCACCAATTTCATTGAGGGTGACGGTAGGCTGCCGAGGTCGGAGTGGTACTATGAAGTCCTGAACGAGAATGGAGGCGTCACCTACCAGCATTTGGAATATGTGGCTGACACGACGGTCAACCATAAAGACGTGAAGATTATTATCCGTACCAACACACTTTATGACAAGGACGGGCATACCGAAATGTCTCGGGAATATATCTATGAAGAAGATTGCCGGGTCTATTGGTGGAATTCGACTTTGCAGGAGTTTACAGTGCTTTACGACTATGATGCCAGAGAGGGTAACGAATGGGAAATCAAAGTGGGCACGGAAAGTATTACGGTGCATGTTAATGCGGTTGAGTTGTACGAATATGATGGTCGACAATACAAGACACTGCATGTACGAGATGCAGATGACATCTTCAGTGGCACTATAGTGAGCGGCATCGGCCACTTGACGAGTTTCTTCCCCGAAAGGCTGATGACGCGCGGCAAAGCCTACCGCGTGGAAGGCATCCGTTGCTATTGGATTGATGGCGAGCTGGTGTTCAAATACGGCGACAGGGACTGCTATGCGGTGTATGAACAAATCCATTATGGTATTGAGGAACCCGTTGAAACCCAATTCAATGTTTATCCGAATCCTACAAATGGTATCCTCTTTGTAGAGACGTTTCCTGAAACGTCTCCGACCAGCAACGAATACCGTATCACCAATATGATGGGCCAAACCGTCCTCACCATAAAGATGCAGCACGCTTCGTCTCTACCCTTTGAAACCCAACAGATTGATGTGTCCAATTTGCCCAAGGGTATGTATTTTATTACCCTTGCAGGCGAAACACGGAAATTTGTGGTACGATAATTGTAGTTATTCAAGATACTAATCAGAGATCATAGTAATATGAAAAAAATAGCATTGATGCTGGGTCTGTTGTGCTGCATGTTGTCGGCATCGGCTCGAAATACAAAGGGATGGTCATTGATTCCCTATGTGAAATCGGGTTCAGCACTTGACTTCCTGTATGCACCTTACGAAGTGAGATTCCGCGGTGAGGTGGGCGTGGACGCCAAGTACAGTTTCAATAAACATTGGTCTTTGCTGGCTGGTATTGAATATGAATTTAGAACCGACAATTCGGACAACCCGGATTATATGGCGAAATTGGGGTCAGGTTATCACCATTACTTTCGAATTCCCATGCGTATCGAGTTTTCTCACAAATGGTTTTATTTGAATTCAGGCTCTTTTATCGAGCGGGCAACAAACCCTTGGTTATATGAAGACAGCCATGAGGATATTGGATTCGGTATGGTGTCTGAAATTGGAGGACGCATTCGCTTGTCTGAAAACAATCGCCTCCGTTTGGGCCTGCAAAACCAATTGGGGCAGGATCGCATCACCTATCATAACGACTTTGGAGAAAAAGAACGCTGGACTTGTATTTCGTTTTTGAATTTCCTTCTTTCTGTAGGATATGAACATCATTTTTAAACCTCTGAGCTTATGAAAACAACATTGAAAACCTGCTTCTTGCTGCTTGTTTTAGCAACACTTGGCTCCTGTGTGAAAGACCCTGAGTATCTGCGGCACATTCGTGTCGATGAGAACGAGCTCCTTTTTAACAACAGTCGTTTTGCGATGGATGTTCGTTTCGCTCCCCCTTTTTACGACAATTATTCCATTAAGGCGGTTTCCAAATCAGAGTTCTTTGGCCCTTTGGTTTCATTCAAATTTATGAACATCCCTTATGAGATGTTGGGAAAGACAATCGATCTGACGGAGAAATCGGATCTTTCGCTGAGTTTTGAACTTACCCGCAAAGTGGAATGGACTTCTTCTCCAGAGGGCGTGAGCGGTGTGATTTACGATTTGGTTAATGACAAGAAAATAGAGTATTCCGATGAATCGCCTTTCGAGAGCGGCAAGATGTTGCTCACCGAAGACGAGACGGGTATCACCTTCGTGCTTCGGGGAGTCTTGAAAAACGGCAACCCCGTGCGGATGAAGTTATTCGCGCCGGCGGAGCAGTGATTTATTGTCATTATGCGTACAACACCATCGAAACCGACACTATGATCACAAACATTGAAAAATGGAAAAATAATCACATTTAACAACCCTAAATCTTATCAATTATGAAGAAAGTAATCTTATCAGCCGTCATGCTCCTCATGGCAGTGAGCATGTTCGCACAAGAACAAGAACCCAAAATCCGTGTCCCCAGCGGCTATCAGGGCTTCATCGAACAAGGCAACACATGGCATTTCGACAAGAACATGCGGAACAGCATTAGCCTATCTACCACTCACGGCTTCTATTTCAACGGCCACATCTATGTCGGTGTGGGCATGGGAATCGATTTCAACAAGGATGTTTCTTTAGTGCCTTTCTACACCAATCTGCGTTATCAGTTCAACAACACCAAGCTGGTCAGCCCCATCATCAGTCTGCGCCTTGGCTCCTTCATCGGCGACGAGGTAGGTGCCTACGGCGACCTTGCCTTTGGCGCGCGTTTCGCCACCAAGCGCGATTTCGCCGTCAGTGTGTTGGTAGCTGGTACTTATTATGACAAAATCGAGGAGTATGTTTATTCCTCCCACAGTAAGGAAAAAATTAGTCCGTCAGGTATTTCCCTGCGCATAGGTATCGAGTGGTAATTCTGCACACAATATTGTGTTCCATAACTCTGTGAAACACAACTTTGTAAATCAATTTCAACCTTAGAAAAACAAAGGGCTGTCGCAAACCACGACAGCCCTAATTTTTAATTCTCAACTTACTTGAAAGCATCCTCGCTCAGTCCCTTGCCGGAGAGGGCGAGGTCTTTCATGTAGCTTGGAACGGGTTTGCCCAAATACTTGTCCACATAAATCTTTGCCAAGTATTGGCCGAGCATGAAGCCGTGGCCGCGCAAGCCGGTGAGCATGCCAACCTCAGGGTCGACGATGTAGCGCGGCTCCACATAGTAGCCGGCCCACACCGCGTGGAAACCTACGCTGGCGAGGTTCGGAATCCAGTCGGCGAAGACTTCGCTACAGATTTGCAGGAACTCTTTGCTGTTGTACTTCAGGTTCTGACGAGACTCAAAGGCGTCGCAGTCGGGAGAGGCGCAACCGATAATTTGCCCCGTGTGCAGGAACTGCTGTCCATACACAGCGCTAAAACCTTTGTAGTGACGGCGGTCGATGATCATATCGAGCGAGTCGCCGTTGACACCGAGGTTGGGTAGACGTCGTGTGATGAAGGCTTGGTGCTTCACAGGGTAGAGCTGGGTGTCGATACCGAGCATGTCGGTGAACTTCTCGGCGCCACTGCCCATCGCGTTGACGAAGTGGTCGCAGGTGAACTCCACAAACTGCTTGTCGTGGGTGCGGACGATAGCCACAAACTTGTCGCCGTTTTTCTGCACGAAGACCAGTTGGCAGTCTTCCATCAGTGTGCCGCCCTTTTCGATGGCTATGCCACGGATGTAGTCGATGGTGCGGCCGGGCGAGGCCTGCCAGCAGTTGTTGGAGATTAGGGCGTGCGAATAGGTTTGGCTGTCCATGTTCCACAGCGGTGAAATCTCCTTGCGGAAGTCTTTCTTGTCAATCATGTAGGCATTGCTCCATGCGCGTGAGGCGTCAAGGGCCTTGTAGGTGGCCTCATCGTGAGCGAGGTTGACATAGCGCGTCATCTTGAAGTCGATGTTGTGCGCTTTTTGTATCTCCTTAAAGATTTCGAGGTTGTGGTTAGCAATATCGGAGATGTCGGGGTTGGAAAAGGCTGGACGGCCACCCGCGATGCAACGCCAAGTGGAACCACGGTCATAGTTGACCAAAACAGTTTTTTTGCCCGCCTCGGCGAAATAACGGAAGGCCGCGCTGCCCGCGATGCCACCGCCGGCGATGAGCACTTCAACGGCCTCGTGCTTCACATCGCTGCCGGTCTGGAAGACGAAGGTCTCCTTAACCTTCGGGTTGTAGACGTCGCCCAAGGTGACTTGGTTGGCTAAAGGTGCGCGTGGCGACGACTCGCCTACGACTTCGATGCCGTAGCCGCGAAGAATTTGCTTGGCGCGTGATACGCAGCGCTTGCCACGGCAGGGGCCCATGCCCATGCGCGTGATGTGCTTCAGTTCGTCCACGGAGATGAACTTGCGGTTGCCGACGGCTTTGAGGATGGTCTTCAAATCCACATCCTCGCAATGGCAGACATAAGCGTCTTCGGTCAATATGGTCTCATTGCTGGGCTTGAACTCGATGGGTTTTGGGTATCTCTCTTTCAGGATGAATCCCTTAACATCGGTCATTTTATGGTCTGCATTCCACATGTTGCATTCCGCATTTGCTTTCACACGCACCACATGAGTCTTGTTGTCCTTGCGCAGCACTTTCTCAATGCGGCCCTCGCCGACCTTCTTGCCGTTGTTGTCGATGAGGAACACTTCCTTGCCTTCTTCCACATCATATTCAACGGGCAGGAAGAGCGTGTTCTTGTTGAGGTCGTAGCCGAAGATGGCCAGACCCGGGCAGTGGTTGACGCACTGCATACAGCCAATGCACTTCGTGTAATCCACGACGGGCACAGTGTTGGTAGAAGCCTTGGTGACGGCACCGTGTGGACAGCTGAAAGAGCAGGGGTTGCAAGCAAATCCATAGAGGCAATCGAGTTGCACGAAAGGCTTGGCAAACATTCTGTCGTGGTCGGGCAGGTTGGGTTTGTCCAAAATGCGCACGGGGTGCTGTTGCGAGTCGATATACTGTCTCGAAATCTCAAGGTATTCGTCGTAGTTGTAGCGCACGCCAAGGTTTTGGGCTACCTCGAAGGCGGCCTGTTTGCCACGCAGCACGGCGCTGGTGCCCTCACCAATGCGGACGGCATCGCCACAGCCGTAGGTGTAGAGGCCGAAGACCTGCTTGCCCTTGGTGAGGATCTGGTCGTCGGGGACAAGGCCGGTGCAAATGTTGATGATGTCGATGTCGTCAATGATTTTCTCCGTGCCCGGGATGGGTTTGAAGTTCTTGCATTCGGCGATGACGGCGCCTTCAACGCCGGTGTGGTCTTTGTTTGGGATGGCCTTCAGCAGCACATGTGAGGTCATGATGGGGATACCGAGACGGCGCACGCGGTTGGCCTGCACGGGGAAGCCGCCCTCATGGTCCATGCCCTCAATAATGGCCTTGATGGTCGCGCCAGCCTGCATGCCTTGATAGGAGGTCAGGTAGCCGATGTTGCCGGCACCTACGGTGAGGACTTTCTTGCCCAGCAGGGTGTGCTCTTGGTTCATCATTTTTTGGAACACTGCGGCAGTGTAAACGCCGGGCACATCGTCGTTCTCGAAGGTCGGCATGAAAGGCACGGCACCCGTGGCCACCACAAGATGTTCAGCGTCCAAATAACTGACTTCTTGTGTGACTACATTCTTCAGTGCAATGCGCTTGCCTTCTAAGAGATCCCAAACGGTGTTGTTCAAAAGTATGCCTTCGTGGTTGTCGCCAGCCAATGTTTTGGCGATGTCGAAGCCACGCATGCCGCCAAATTTCTTTTCCTTCTCGAAAAAGAAGAACTGGTGCGTTTGCATATTGAACTGTCCACCGATGGTGGCGTTGTTGTCGATGACTATATTTGGGATGCTGAGTTCGATGAGTTTCTCGCGGCAAGCCAGACCCGCAGGGCCCGCGCCGATGATGGCGACGGTGGTCTTGTAGATTTTTACTTCGCGCTGCGGGTTCTCTGAAGGCTCGGGTTGGTAGCCCTTGGGGATTTCGCGGACTTCCTTCACGCCGTCCACTTGAGTGATGCAGATACGGCGGATATTGCCGTCGACGAGCATCTCGCAGGCACCGCATTTGCCGATGCCGCATTCGAGGCTTCGGTTGCGACCTGCAATGCTGTGGCTGTGAATGGGATAGCCCGCTTGGTGAAGGGCGGAGGCAATGGTTGCGCCCCGCTGACCGCGCACGGTCTTGCCTTCATATTGGAATTCCACAAGGTCTTCTTGCGGAATGTCCAAGATAGGGTGTTGCTCGATTTTGTACATATCAGAAATGAATTTTGAGTCATAAAAACTGACCGCAAATTTAGGAAAAACACAAAATCATGTACTTTTCTTGGGCGATTTTGTAAAAAAAGATGAAAAAATTGGTTATGGAAGCCCAAAAGCTTGTTGTAAAATATGCTGCTATCGGATTATTCAATGCTTTTGGCAGCGCAAAAGGATATTAATAATTGATGAGAATCTGACGGAAGCATGGTTTTGATACAAAAAGACCTCCACTAAAGGAGGTCTTATGTTGCCCAACCAGGGTTCGAACCTGGACTTTACTGATCCAGAGTCAGTCGTGTTGCCAATTACACCATTGGGCACTGATAACGGCTGCAAAAATACGCATTTTTTGAATGCCACAAGAAAAAACGGGATTTTTTTTCGGTTTTTTTGCCCGACTGTTGCATTACTGGTTAAATAACCCAAAATCAGTATTTGTTAAACCTTGAGCCCCAGTTGTATGACAGCATGAAGGTAACGAAAAGCCACTTGTTTCGCTCCGAGTTCATAAGGGAAACCCCTATCGGGAAACACTCTGCTTTGATGTCCACATTGATGGCTTGCACCGTGGTGCGCGACTTGGCGATGTCGAAGCTAAGTCCCAATGAGGCATGAAAACCCGGTGAGAGCTTGGTCTCGGCAAGGCCTTTGGTGAAAGCCGACCGTCCGAGGATGTTGATGCCCTCCTCAAAGGTTTGTTCTGCCACTGTCTCGAAATATCCCCCCGAGCCGTTGGGCATATAAGTAACCACATAATAATAATACGGTTTGAGTAACGCCAACGAAGCCCCAAATTCGTATGTCCAGCGGGTCTCAATGCCACCCCAGTAAGGCTTTCCAAAAATGCGTCGTTCTTCGCCATAACCGAAACGGGCAACATAGGCGTAGTTCAACTTGCCGTAGATGAAAGGCCGCATGTTGAAGGTGGAGATGTTCAAGGTCTTGATTTCCTTGAGCGAACGCAACGACAACACCTCAGCTTCCCAGTTTCGTGTAAGGTTGATGCTCTTAATCCTCCCGATTTTGAATCCTGCCCCAAATCCTTGTGTGTGGATGGCTATGTTAAAGGTGTTCTGATGGCCGTAAACCAGTTTTTCCTCTACGGGTTTGTCGTCATAGCTTTGAATATCAATGTTTTGAGCTGGCAATAAAAATGTGCACGCTCCAAAAAGCGTGAGCATGATAATGCGCAATAGGGGTCGTCCGAGGGCAGTCATGGCAATGCCTCCCAACACCTATTTTATTAATAGCGTGTCTCCTTGATGAACTTTTGCGATTCGCCGTAGGCAGGGCAGGTCTTGTTGGACCTACATGATGTCATAATGATGCCTGAAACAAAGGCGATTAGCAATGCGATGGCAAGTTTTTTCTTCATAGCTATGAAATTTGATTTGCAAAATAACGGATTTTTTCGCGAATTATTACCATCTTTGCACAACTTTTTACGGAATGTGGAATTAACTGAACAACTGAAAAGATATGAAAGTCAATAAACCGAATATTGATGAAAGCTGGTACCAAGTGCTGCGCCCGCAGTTTGAGGCACCTTATTTCGCTGATTTGAAGTCGTTTCTGGTGAGTGAGAAGTTGCAATACGCCGTTTATCCTCCTGGCCCTTTGATTTTCAACGCCTTCAACCTTACGCCTTTCGACAAAGTGAAGGTTGTCATCTTAGGACAAGACCCGTATCATGGTCCGAGACAAGCCCACGGTCTCTCGTTCTCGGTGCCTGACGGCGTGCCGTTTCCTCCGAGTTTGCAAAACATCTTTAAGGAGTTGCACGATGACCTTGGCGTGCCCTTGGCGCGTTCGGGCAATCTTGAGAAATGGGCGAGGGGAGGAGTTTTGTTGCTCAACGCCTCGTTGACGGTGCGCGCCGGGCAGGCGGCCTCACACGCGCGGCATGGTTGGGAACAGTTCACCGATGCCGCCATCCGCGCCCTCTCTGAGCAGCGGGAACACGTCGTTTTCATCCTCTGGGGCAATTATGCCATCGCGAAACAAGCTTTGATTGACCCATTCAAGCATTTGATCCTCAAGTCGGTGCACCCTTCGCCCCTGTCGGCCAGCCGAGGTTTCTTCGGTTGCCGTCATTTTTCACAAACGAACAATTACCTGATTCAAAATGGAATAGAACCAATAGATTGGAACTTATGAAACAGATTGTCTTTGCAACGAATAACAATAATAAGTTGCGCGAAATGCGCGAAATCATGGACGGCTATTATGAGGTATTGAGCCTCAGCGATATTGGCTGCCACGAGGAAATCATTGAGGACGCCGATACCATCGTAGGCAACGCCAAAATCAAGGCGGATTTTGTAACAAACAAATACCATGTGGACTGCTTTGCCGACGACACTGGTCTTGAAGTGGAGGCCTTAGGCGGTGCACCCGGTGTGTATTCGGCGCGTTATGCCGGTGAGCATTGCAGCTATCAGGACAATGTGGACAAAATGCTCGCCACCATGAAAGGGCAGACTAACCGCAAAGCGGCTTTCCGCACCGTCATCGCCTTGAACCTGAATGGGAAATCCTATTACTTTGAAGGTGTTTGCGCCGGACAAATCACCGAGGAGCAGCGCGGTGACGGAGGCTTCGGCTACGACCCCATCTTTATGCCTGACGGCTACGATCAGACTTTCGCCGAGCTGGGCAACGAAGCCAAAAACGCCATCAGCCACCGTGGTCGGGCAACTAAAAAACTGATTGATTTTTTGGTGAAACATTGAAAGAATCTTTAGGTTTTGCTGAATGAATGTAATATTGTCCTATCTTTGCGGCCCGAAAGAAAACAAATAACCTTAAATTATTAATCATAAATCATCAACATTAAATCAAATCAACATGAAGAAATTCAGACTTTTACTAATTTGCGGTATCGCCGTCATGTTCATGGCCAGCTGCAACACTTATCATCACAGCATGAAAGAACCGAATGCATATCTTGAGCTCCATGCTTCAGATTTCGAACTTTCCGAACTTGTGACTGGTGAAGCCACTGTAACCAAGATCATCGGTATCGATTGGCAGCGCCTCTTTGGCACAAGTGAAATTGGTGAGACTCCTTCAGTCGGAACCACGATTCCTTTCATTGGAGTCACAATTCCTTCGGGTGCCAAATACGCTTTGTATGACATGATGAAGAAAAACCCCGGCTATGATGTCGTCGTTTATCCTCAGGTGGAATCCTATCGTCATGCCCCCGTCCTCGGTACTGACATTTTCTCAACGACCACCTACAAGGTTACTGCTCGTCTGGGTAAACTGAAGAAACAATAATCAGTATCTTTAATAAAGTAATACAGGGTGAAGTTCACTTGAGCTTCACCCTGTTTTTTATTGGTTATGCAATGTAGAAAAGTCAAATCCGCTCCCGTAACATCTGCATTGCTTTGGGCAGACCGTCGGCGTTGCGTCCGCCTGCCACGCAGAGGGTCTTTTGTCCGCCGCCACCGCCCTGTATTTCCTTAGCTACTTCGCGGACGAGTTTTGTGGCGTCCAAGCCTTTGCTGTCGGCAAAGGATTCGGGCAACAACAGGCAGAGCGAAGGCTTGCCGTCGACCACAGAGCCGAGGATGGCGATGGTGCTTTCGTTCATTCGCTTGAGCATCAGGGCGATGTTGCGGAGTTGGTCGCCTCCGCAGGGCAGGGTTTCCATGATGAGTTTGTAGCCTTCGTGCTCATTGGCTTTTTCAAGAAGCCGTTCGGCCAGGGCTTGTGCTTTCTCTTGCATGAGGTGTTCCACTTCTTTCCTCAAAGCGTTGTTCTGCTCGCAGAGCGAAGCCACGCCTTTCGCTATGTCAGGGGTCTTGACGGTTTCGCAGATACGGCTAATCAGGTCGTGCTGCTCGTCAAGATATAATTCTACAGCTTCTCCTGTGATGGCTTCTATGCGGCGGATACCTGCTGCAATGGCCGCTTCAGATACAATCTTGAACATGCCAATATTACCCGTGGCACTGGTGTGACAGCCGCCGCAGAGTTCCATGGAATAGTCCTTGTCGAAAACCACCACGCGCACCTTGTCGCCGTATTTCTCGCCAAACAAAGCGGTGGCTCCAATGGCTTTGGCCTCTTCAATCGGCATCTCGGCGTAGGTTACATTCGGGATGTTCTCACGGATTTTCTGGTTGACGATTTTTTCCACCTGACGGATCTCCTCTGGGGTCATCTTGGCGAAATGGGTGAAGTCGAAACGCAGGCGTTGGTCGTCGACCAAAGAGCCTTTTTGTTCGACATGCGAACCGAGCACTTGTCGCAATGCGGCGTGCATCAGGTGGGTTGCGCTATGGTTGCTGGCAATGCGATTGCGGCGTTCCGTGTCGATGGCGGCTATGAAAACCGTCTCGGGATTCTGTGGCAGTTGCTCGGTGATATGGATGATAAGGTTGTTTTCCTTTACGGTGTTCACAATCTTAATCGTTTCGTTTTCAGAGGTCAAAGTTCCAGTGTCGCCTACTTCACCGCCCATCTCTGCATAGAAAGGCGTTTTGTCGAGGACGATTTCGAAGTGGGTCTTCTGCTTGGCCACCACTTCGCGGAAACGCAAGATGTGGCTCTCGCAACTCATGTCGGTGTAGCCGACAAACTCGGTGGGCTGCTCGGAGGCATTTACCACCACCCAGTCGCCGTTGGCTTTCTCGGCGGCCTTGCGTGAGCGGTTTTTCTGCTCTTCTAAGTTGGCCCTGAATCCATCCATATCCACGCTGAGGCCTTTTTCGCCAGCCATCAGTTGGGTGAGGTCGATAGGGAAGCCAAAGGTGTCGAACAGCTCAAAAGCGAAGCTGCCGTCAATATCCTGTTTGGGATGTTGCTCTACATAGCAATCAAAGCGTTTTATGCCTTGCGCCAAAGTGCGCAGGAACGAAGCTTCCTCCTCGCGGATGACCTTGCCGACCAACTCCTGTTGCAACTTGATTTCGGGATAGTTGTGCTCCATCTGTTGCACAAGGATGGGCAGCAGGTTGCATACAAACGGTTCTTCGAAGCCGAGGAAGGTGAAGCCATAGCGCACGGCACGGCGCAACACGCGGCGGATGACATAACCCGCACCGTTGTTGGAAGGCAGCTGCCCGTCGGCAATGGCAAAACTCACGGCACGCAGGTGGTCGGCGATGACGCGCATGGCGACATCACTCTGCTGGGCCTTGCCGTAGGCGATGCCCGACATCTTGGCAATCTCTTGGATTAGGGGCTGGAAAACATCGGTGTCGTAGTTGGAGGTCTTGCCTTGTAGCACACGGACGAGACGCTCGAAGCCCATGCCCGTATCCACATGTTTGGCGGGAAGTTCCTCCAACTGGCCGTTGGCCATACGGTTGTATTGCATGAAGACGAGGTTCCAAATCTCAATCACACGAGGGTCGTCCTTATTGACGAGGTCGCGACCGGAAAGCTGCTTGCGGTCAGTTTCGTCGCGCAAGTCGACATGGATTTCGGAGCAAGGGCCACAGGGGCCGGTCTCGCCCATCTCCCAGAAGTTGTCCTTCTTGTTGCCGTAAATAATTCGGTCTTCGCTGACATGTTCTTTCCAATAGTTGTATGCTTCCATATCAGCGGGTTGTCCGTCTTTCTCGTCGCCGCCAAAAACGGTGACATAGAGTTTTTCCTTGTCGATTTTGACCACTTCAGTAAGGTATTCCCAAGCGTATGCGATGGCTTCTTTTTTGAAATAGTCGCCAAACGACCAGTTGCCCAACATTTCGAACATGGTGTGGTGGTAGGTGTCGTGGCCCACTTCCTCAAGGTCGTTGTGCTTTCCCGAAACACGCAGGCATTTCTGCGAGTCGGCGGCACGATTCCACTTGGTGGGCTGATGGCCCAAAAAAATGTCCTTAAACTGGTTCATGCCAGCATTGGTGAACATGAGGGTTGGGTCGTTCTTGACGACAATGGGTGCTGACGGCACGATGGTATGCCCCTTCGAGCGGAAGAAGTCTAAGAAGCTATTTCTGATCTCGTATGCGTTCATTTATAGTGAGTTATATGATTATACTTCAAAAAATGATTAAAAAAACCGTGCAAATTTACGGCAAATATTCTATTTTTGCGCAATTGAAATGGAAACTTGGCGTTATTTATAGTTGTTTATTGCAAATTTATGGCGAAACAGAAGCGTTACATATTCAATCAATTGACACAAAACTTTGAGGTGCTTGAGACTTCGAGATTAAGGGCTTTTCTGCGTGCTTTGTTGATTTTGCTTGCCACTTTGGGCGTTGCTTTCCTTTTTGCCGTGTTGCTGTTCACTTTTTTTAAGTCGCCGAAAGAGAAAGCACAGGCACGCGAGTTGGAATATTTGAATCTGAAATATGAGATTTTGAACGATCGTCTGAACGATATGGAGGCGTTGATGACCGACATGGAGCAGCGCGACAACAACCTATACCGCGTAATGTTTGAGGCCGACCCCATTCCGAGTCAGGTGCGCCGTTCGGGTTTCTCGGATGCCGACCGTTACGCCGATTTGTATGGCTATATGAACTCAGGAATGGTGTTGAAAGCTACGAGAAAACTGGATGTCATCGCAAGTCAACTATACAACCAGTCGATCTCATACGACGAACTTTTCAATTTGGCGCGTAACAAGTCGGATATGTTGGCGCACATCCCTGCTATTTTCCCCTTGAAAGAGATGGAAATCAAGTACATTTCTTCTTATTTTGGTTATCGCCCCGACCCTATCTATAAGATTCAGAAGTTCCACAGCGGCATGGACTTCTCAGCTACTTTGGGTACCGAGGCCTATGCCACAGGAGATGGCGTTGTGATTGATGTGGAAAGCAACGCATGGGGGTATGGCAATATGGTAATTATCGACCACGGTTATGGCTATAAAACCTGTTATGCCCATTTGCAAAAGTCCGCCGTTCGCAAAGGGCAGAAGGTGAAGCGTGGCCAGATTGTCGGATATATCGGTGCCACGGGCAAGGCTACGGGTGTCCATTTGCATTATGAAGTGCTGAAGAATGATGTGCATGTCAACCCCATCAATTTCTTGTATCAAGACCTCACGCCCGACCAATATGAGCAGATTTTGCAACAGTCGACTTTGCCCACGCAAACAATGGACTGAGTTGATAGTTGCCATTTGTAAGTTATGAATTTTGAAGTCTGAAATCTGAAATCTTGATAATATGGAAACAACAAATACTACAGGAAAATACTACTACAGCATTGGCGAAGTGGCAGCCATGTTTGGTGTCAACACTTCGATGATCCGCTATTGGGAAAAGGAATTCGATGTGCTGCGTCCACGCAAGAACAAGAAAGGCAACCGCCTCTTCACCGAGCGTGATGTGCGTTATGTCCATGTCATCTACCAGCTACTCAAGGTGAAAGGCTACACGCTGGCAGGTGCCAAGCAAGCCCTCAAGGAGCGATTTAGCGACTACGAGGAACGCATTATCTTGCTTGAAACGCTCGACAAGACCCGAAGTTTCCTTGTGGATTTGGATAAGGCTTTGGCAGAAAAACAGAAAAAGGCCTGATTATTCTTCAATCAAATTCCGCGCTTTCAGATACACCCTCCATTTTTCCAGCACCTGTGCCATGTCGTCAGGCAGCTCTGAGGTGAACAACATCTGCTTCCCTATGGTGGGATGTACAAACCCTAACTCCTTGGCGTGCAGCGCATGGCGCGGCATGATCTTGAAGCAGTTGTCGATGAACTGCTTGTATTTCGAAAAAGTGGTACCTTTAAGGATGACATTGCCGCCGTACATGGCATCGTTGAACAAGGGATGGCCGATGTGCTGCGAATGGACACGGATTTGGTGGGTTCGACCTGTTTCAAGTCGGTATTCGTTAAGTGTTACATAACCAAATCGTTCCAATACTTTCCAGTGAGTAACGGCATCCTTTCCATGATCGCCATCAGGATATACGGCCATCTTGCGGCGATCGTTGTAGCTTCGTCCGATGTTGCCCTCAATGATGCCCTCATCTTCATCGAAATCTCCCCACACCAAGGCATAATAGCGGCGGTGAATGCTGTGTTCGAAGAATTGGTGCGCCAGCACGGCTTGGGCGGCCTCGTTTTTGGCCACAATCATCAAGCCTGTGGTGTCCTTGTCGATACGGTGGACAAGGTAACCGAAGCGGTTTTCGATGTTTTGGTGGGTCTGCTCGAAATGGTAAGCCAAGCCATGCAATAAAGTGCCGTCGAAATTGCCGTGGCCGGGATGTACCACCAAGCCCGCCTGCTTGTTGATGATGATAACATCGTTGTCTTCAAACACGATGTTCAACGGAATGGGCTCTGGCTTGATGTCGGTCTCACGCGGAGGATAGGTGAACACGATGGAAATCACATCATCGGGTTTCACCTTGTAGTTTTGCTTGACGGTCTTCTCGTTGACCAAAATGTTTCCCGCCTTGGCCGCGTTCTGTACACGGTTGCGCGAGATGTTGGAGAGGTGGTTGGTCAGATAGGTGTCAATGCGTTCGAGCTGTTGGCCCGGGTCAACCACAATGCGCACATGCTCATAAAGTTCGCTGCCTTCTTCGGCTATCTCGTTGTCTAAGGTTTCGAGGATGTCGTCGTTCATTTGCGGATGATGAATTTTTGGTTGATAACTTGGCCTTCGTCCGTGGTAATGCTAAGGAGATATATCCCATCGGTGAGGTGGTTGACGGAAATTATGTTCTGATACCCACCCGAATGCACTTTCCTTCCCATCAGGTCGTATATGCTCACTTGCCCGTTTCCGATATTGTCTTCCAAATGAAGCAAGTCGCTGACAGGATTCGGATAAATATGCAAAGTTTTTTCTTTATCCTCTTGAACGCCAATATAATATGACGCTCCAACCACTGGTCTAATCATCAAAGAGCCGTGTTTGGTGCTTTGTTGCCACGAGCCGTTGGTGTTGACGAAGTTGTACTCGATATTGTCGATGGAGGTGTCGAAACCGATGTTGATGAGGTCGTCGCTGCGTTGCTCGATACCGATGTAGAAGGCACCGGCAAGGGCCACGGTACGATCAAATTTGTAGTAGCTGAAACGGTAGATTTGTTCTTTCCATAATGGCCGTTGGTTGCTGAGACGGTAGATTTCTTCGCCGGGTTTGCCGTTTTCGTTTTTCCAAACCACGATGTCGAAATACTTGTTGTTGGCGTCGTTAAGAGTGCGGTTAAACAATAATTGTACGCCTTGTATGGTGTCGTAGTCCGCCAAGTCGAAGCGCACGGCAAAACATCCTCCGGCAGGCCGTACACCAAAGCCCAACTCGGGAATGCCATCGTCGTAGGCGTAGTAGTTGTACATGCCCATACGATACACCATCGAATCAACCAAAGGAGGGTTGGCGGTGGAGTCGTAAAGGTAGTGGCTGATTTGGTAGGAAACCGAGTCGTACCACATGATCAGCGCGAAAAGCTCACCGACATAAGGGCAGGCAGGCCCCTCGCCGTATTCCGGACAATTGAGGTAGCCGTTGGTTTTGTACGGGTATATGGTGACTGGGTCCAAAGTGCGCGTATAGTGCTGCCCGCCTCCAATTTGTTGCACCGTGTAGTAATAGTTGGCCTCGTGTTCGATACCGTCAAGGTTGGCAATGTCAATCGATAGGTTTTCTCGTGTGAAAGCGTTCGGGTTGACGCGGTATTGGCGGTAGGGGATGGACTGGTAGCGGTTGAAGAAAGAAGGCTGTCGTCCCGAGAAGCTCAGCATAGGATAGTCGGTGTCGTTCACCGTGCGGTTGATGTTCAGGTAAACGAAGTCGATGCTCCAGTTGTCCTCGTTGCTTCTGTTGCTGGGCAATGAATTGCTGACAATACTGGCGTAGTTGTAGAAGCGGAAATAGAAGTCATCGCGGAAGTATTTCAGGTCGCGGATGGGAATCATCACTTGCTTGAAATGCTGTCCGTCATTCTCTGCCATAAAGGTCTCCAAAGTCTGTCCGGGCACACTCCAGATATGATACCATGTAGTGTCGGTCACCGTGGTGAACACGGAGTCGCAAGGCACGGCAATGCTACCTTGGGTGTCAGCAGTCAGCGTGTCGGTGATGATTGTGAAGAGCCCGGGTTGGCAACCTACTGATGCCCAAACCGTGTCGCCGGGAAAGAGTGTGTCAACTTGCAACTCGGCGAAGATGTCGGCGATGTTATAGTTTTGATAGTCAAGGAACAGGAACTCTTGTCGATCGGTGGTGGTGCCGAATTGGAGCACGAGTGAGTCCTGTGCCTCAGGCGGATTGCCGTTGCCTTGGGGTTGGTAGTAAAAACTCAGGTAGACTGAATCGGAAGGGGCGAGGGCGCGTAGTTCAGGCTCCAAAATCGAATCCAAACGGATGCGAACCGAGGTGAGGTAATCGGCCACAAATGCATTGCTGATGGCATAGCTATACACCCTGCCATTGGCATCAAGCACATCGAAAGTGGCCCCTTTTCGGTTGGGGGGACAAAGCGGGAAGCCATCGTTCACCAACACATTGTTGTCCGTCCACTTCGTCGAATCGGGATAGATGTTGGACTGGCTGAAGTCGTCAAAGAAGGGCAGGAAGCGTGCTTCGGCTACTCCTTTTCGGATAGGTGTTTTCTCCATCGCGTTGCCGAATGGGGTCAATATCTCTTGGGCGACGGCGGGGCCGGCAAAAAGGCCTATGGCCACCATCAGGACGAGTGTCTTAAAACTCATCTTAAAATTCATCTTCCTCTTCATAGTCTATGGTCTCTATGGGTTCAGTAATAGTGTCTATTGTGATTGTAGCTTGCTGTGCATTGGCCAATGAATCCTCGTGCAGTAGTTTTTCCATCTCTTTTTGGAAATCCAAGGTGCGGTTCGAATGATACCAAATGTTGACGAAAGTGCCGGGCCTGACAGCACCCGAACTCGGGCCGGGGCTCATCTTCCTGACACACATGTATTGGATACTGTCGTTGTCCTCTCTGTTCTCTATGCCAAGGTTAAGGCCGGCCAAGTTGAGCAGCCGCTTCGTCTCGTTGGCTGATTTCCCAATAAGATTGGGCACTTTCACATTGGTTTTGTCCTCGCCAAGACCCACGCGAAGCATGATCTTGCTGCCTTTCACCAACTCGGTACCTGTGGTAATGGGCTGTCCTTGATAGAACTGTTCAATGATGTTGTTCTTGTAGGAATAACTCGCATATTCCAGATAATCAATATCCAAGCCGCTTGATTCGAGACGCCCAATGGCTTCGCGTAATGAAATACCTTTCAAGTTGGGCATGATGGTTTTTTCGGGGGTTACGGCTACGATGATGGCATACACATTTCTTCCTTTTTTGATTTTTGATCCGGGCAAAGGGTCTTGCTGGTAGATGCTTCCGGGCCGCTGCCCCTTGGGATAAACGCTGTCAATGAGGATGAAATTGAAGTCTGTCGAGTGGTCGTGCTTCACCTGCTGGAAATCTTGACCCACAAAATCAGGCATGGTGTAGACTTTGTCGTGACGAGTGTATCTGTTTAATAACCTGAATGTTAACCATAGAAAAACACCGCATAATAGCAGTATGACGAGCAGGTTGATGTAAAATTTCTTTTCCTTGAGGAAGTGAAAGTGTCCCATTTTTTTCCTATTTTAGCCGTGTTTTTTACAACTCATTATTGGGCCGTTTTATTGCTCAATACAATTAAACCGACAAAATTACAAAAAATATGAAAAGCGTGGCAATTATTTGTGGCGGAGATTCGGGAGAGTTCGAAATCTCCATCAAAAGTGCTCAAGTGGTATTGAAGAACCTGAATCCACAACAATATGATTCTCATATCATTGTGGTTTCCAAAGAGGGTTGGTACGGCTTGCTTGATGATGGCAGGCATGTCGATATCGACAAGAACGATTTTTCTATCCAAGTGGACGGTCGCAAGGTGAAATTCGATGTGGCGTTTAATGCGGTGCATGGTGTTCCGGGCGAAAACGGCCCGCTTTCAGGCTATCTCGAACTCATTGGCATCCCTTGCACTTCGTCGGACTTGACCACCTGTGCACTCACCTTCCACAAGGATTTCTGCAAGCGCGTGGTGGCCTCCTACGGCGTGAATGTGTCGCCTTCGGTGCTAATTAATAAAGGTGACGACTACATTGCTGCCGAAATCATCAAGCAGATAGGCTTGCCTATGTTTGTGAAACCGACCTGCAATGGTTCCAGCGTGGGCGTGACCAAGGTGAAGACCGAGGAACAGTTTGCTCCTGCCGTGGAAACGGCTATGGCGGCGGGCGGTCAGGTGATGTGCGAGAAGTTTGTCAGCGGACGCGAGTTTGGCTGTGGCGCAATGAACTACAAAGGCAAAATGATGGTTTTCCCGATTACGGAAATCATTAGCAAGAACGAATTCTTCGACTATGAGGCCAAATACACCGCAGGCAAATGTAACGAGGTGACTCCAGCCGAAGTCGATGAGGACACCGAGATTGAAATCAAGGCGACCACGGCGATGTTGTATGAAAAGCTGGAGTGCAAGGGCTTTGTGCGCATGGATTACATCGTCAGCGACGAGGGTGTGTTCTTTATCGAGGCCAATATTGTCCCGGGCATGTCGGAGGCCAGTATCATCCCCGCACAGGCGCGTTGTTTCGGCCTGACTTTGGAAAGGCTGTTTGGAATGGCAATTGAGAATGTGCTGAAATAAAGACGGAATTGGAATAACGAAAAAGCCTGCTGACTATGTCGGCAGGCTTTTTCGTTGCATATAAAACTATTATTACACTGTCAGGATGTCTTTCGACTTCAGATCGGTGAGGTCGTCGATTTTCTTGATGTATTTGTCGGTGAGTTTCTGGATCTCCTCCTGTAGGAGTTTCGACTCGTCTTCCGAAATGGTGTCTTTCTCCAATTTCTTGGCCTCGTCGTTGGCGTTGCGGCGAATACTACGAATACCTACCTTGGCTTCTTCGGCGGTGTTCTTGGTGCGTTTCACCAAGTCGCGGCGGCGTTCTTCGGTCAGCGCGGGGACGCTGATACGGAGGATTTCACCATTGTTGATGGGGTTGAAGCCCAAGTTGGCGTTTAGGATAGCCTTGGCGATGTTGTTGAGTGCGCTTTTGTCGAAGGGTTGCACCACAATCATGCGGGCGTCGGTGCAGCCGATGTTGGCGGTCTGCTCGATGGGCACTGTCGTACCATAATATTCAACCATAACGCCGTTCAGCATGGCGGGACTGGCTTTGCCTGCCCTAATACCTTGAAACTCATGCTCCAAGTGCTTGATGGTGTTGTCCATGCTTTCAGTGGCTTCGTCTAATACAAATTGAGAATCTTCAGTCATTGTTGTTCAAATTTGGGTGCAAAAATAAATATTTTTCTTTTTCCGTTCAAAAACCAAGCCTTTTTTTCTCTTTAGTTCAGCGGCTCGTACAATCCCGTCAACACGCGACTCCTTCTTGTAAAGTAATAGCTCATCTTGGTTACGACGAGCGGCCTCTTGCTTTGGTTCCAGAGGTAGGTCTTCACGGTCTTGCCTTCGGGTGATAGGCTTTCGCCGAAAATGACGGCATCGGCAACGACATGATTTCCAGAGAGGAACTGCCCGTCTTCAGGCAACGAACTGTGCCATAATACAATAGAGTCGCTCGCCGTATCGTGAAGTTCGATGACGACGACACAATTGTTGACTTCAATCTCATTGTTGAAATGAACGATGATTCCCAGCGCTTCAATATCTTTAGGCAGTGAGTCACATGGGAAGGTGAAGGCTTTACCCCATTCTTGACCTTCAATGTAGCGACAGGAATCTTCACTCAACACGTGAAGCAAGTAACGACTGTTGTCAATTGGTGTCTTGCTCAAGGTCAGGTAGCGCGAAGTGAACCAGTCTTTCTGCTCAATGAGGTAGGGATAGTTGCCCACCGCAGTAACTTCCCAAGTGGGATTGACATAGTCGGTCCAGCCGAAGCCCAACATTGGCGTGTCCTCGTGTTCGTACAGCCAATGGTTGAATTGGCCAAGGTTGCTGTATCGGTTGAAGACAATGCGGTTCTCTACATCGGTCTGCTTTTGGTAGAATTCGGCGGCTTCGCCAATCTCGGTGCGGGTGGCAAATTGAATCTTGTCGCCATATTGTTCCTTGTCCTGCTGCATTTCGGAGGCAATCTGGTCGAAGCCCTGATGATACATCAGGTCGAAATGGCGGCGCTCCATGACCGATGAAATGGTGCCGACAAAGAGGATGGTGGTCACGACCAAGGAGGTTTGCCAAGGCGACAGCGTGCGGGTGCCAAACATGGAGAAGACCGCGATGATAATGAATGGATAGCTGAATATCAGCGTGCTGTGCTGAAGGATAGGCTCACGGAACATGGAATAGACAAAAGCCATGGCGAAAATGATGACAAACCATGCGATGCCTGCCCATCGTAAAGGTTGGCTCCGCTTACTGCGCTTGCCGAGGATAAGAGGCAAGAGGATGATAATGCCCACGACAAACATGAACAAATGTGAGTAGTTCATCGTGTATTGAAGGAAGTCGGTGAGGAAGGTGGCCTTGGGCGCACTCAGCCAACCTCCGATACTGCCGCTCACAAAGAGCTGTTGGTAGAAGATGGGCAGGGTGGGGGCAAACAATAAAACAGCACCTATTCCGCTAAACCAGTAGGCTTTGTAGCGTTCTTTGGGGAGGAAAAACAATCCGGTCAGGAAAATCAGTCCCGCTTGGGCGATGGAGAAATATTGGGTGATGGAACAAACCCACGCCGAAAGCGCAAAGCCGATGTAATCCCTTGTCGTCGTTTTTGTCTCGAAAATGACTCTGTGCCAAAACCACGCCATCAGCAAAACAAAGAACAGCCCCACCGAATAGGGTCGCGCCAATTGACTGTAGAACACCGTGAACTGACTGACGGCAAAGAAAGCAGCCGAGAAAAGGCCGATCTTTCGATTGAACCACTGCCGTCCTATTAAATAAATAAGGTATATCGAGCCAATGCCCATCAGCACAAAAGGCAACTTGACCCAAAACTCGTTCATCCCGAACAGCTTCACCCAAAGCCAGAGAAAGGCCTGCACCCCGATGGGATGGCTGTCGGGCATCACGCCTTGCTGGATAAAGTCGTGGAAGTTGTCGAAGCGGGTGCGGAGCAAGGCACTGAACTCATCGTGCATGAACGGCACCTGACCCAATTTCCAGAGCCTCAGTACTGCCGCCACAGCGATGATGATTCCCAAAAGAATGTGGTCCGTTTTCTTGCTCGGCGCGTTGTGGACTTTCCGCAGATGATGAGTTCTATCTTTCATTTTGTGTTGTTTTGTCCCGCTTTGTTATTGCGAACAAAGTGAATTAGTCCAGATAGATATTGGAATGCTTTGCTCGCAACGACCGATTGCAGTAATGTGTAAAATGATTGATTGTTATTTGGTAACTAAAGTTCCGATGTTCTCACCGCGCAGCACCTTCATCAGGTTGCCGCGTGTGTTCATGTCGAAGACATACATTGGCATGTTGTTTTCCTTGCACATAGTGAAGGATGTCATGTCCATCACTTTCAGGTTGCGTTGGTAGGCCTCGTCGTAGGTGATGTGCTCAAACTTCGTGGCTGTTGGGTCTTTCTCTGGGTCGGCGGTGTAGATACCGTCCACACGGGTGCCTTTCAGGATGATGTCGGCCTTGATTTCAACGGCGCGGAGGGCCGAACCTGTGTCGGTGGTGAAGAAGGGATTGCCGGTGCCGGCACCCATCACCACGACATGGCCTTCCTCAAGCAGGCGTATGGCCTTGGCGCTGTTCATCGTGTCGGCGATGCGGTCGATGTAAAGTCCTGAGAGCAAGGTGGCTTTTTGTCCCTTGCCTTGCAGGGTCGACTGCATGGCCATCGAGTTGATAACGGTGGCGAGCATGCCCATGTAATCGCCTTGAATGCGGTCCATGCCCTTGGAGGCGCCTTGCAGACCGCGGTAGATGTTGCCGCCGCCGATGACAATGCCAATCTGCACGCCCGCTTGGGCAGCTTCAATGATTTCGTCGGCATATTCGCCGAGCCGTTGCGGATCGATACCGAATTGCTGGCCGCCCATCAGGGCCTCGCCACTGAGTTTCAGTAATACTCTGTTGTATTTCATTGGGATAGGGTTTTTAGAATTTATGGCAAAAGTATTAAATGTGTTTGCTATTTATTTCTTCTTGATAATCTTTTTTCTAAGTTGTTTTATCGCTTTGTAGATAAATCTTCTTTTATTTTTATTAGTCGAGATTCGATTTCGTTTTTCAATATGTTATTGTCTAAAATTAACTCGGAATTAGGACAACCATTATATGTGCAATGTCCGTTTCTCATTTTTATTGGTACTTCACCATGTTTTGTACAAAACGCATTGATATTGTAAGGATGTGGATTTAAATTATATTGGTTGCCCATACTAACATTCCAAATTACTTTGACCCCTCTTTCATTATCCTCAAAAAAACAATATTTTTTTAGCTCTTTTTCGATTGGATCTTCTTTTGATTTCTTATAGTTGATAGAAGAAATAATAATAAGGATAATAATAAAGATGATAACGAAAATGAGAATCTGTAAAACACTAAATCTACTTTCGATTATCCAAGTCCAATTTGATTTGGAAAACACTTTTGTCCAAGGAACAAAATCCAATAGTTTTGTTAGGAAACTTGATAAACCTATTGTTACACTCCACTTTGTTATTTTGTTCATATCATCATTATTATAGAATTATTTTATTCTTTCCATCTCATACAGTATTTCCTCAATCACACTCTTATTAGCAATAACCTTTTTCCCATCAACCTTTTGCGAGAAAATATAGAAGACTTTGCCACCATATTTGTTGGTGAATTTGATATGCGATTGCTGTTGGATGCCATATTCTTTGAAAATTTCGGGCAACTGCAATCCTATATTCACTGGCTTAATCTGCAAACCAATATATTTGTCGCCAATCTGGATGTAAAAATCCACATTGAACAATCTGTCCCATACATCAGGTGCAGGTTTGATTTCAACCCCCAAAACAGCTTGCAACTGTCCGTATATAGTCTGTATTTCAGTGGAATATCCGTCAAAGGTACGTTCAATGACAAGTTGCTTCATATAGTCGATGCAATCTTGTTCGGTAATTTCAGATACTTCTGATTGAATGACTTCGGTAATCTTCACATAAAGTTTACGCCCCAACTCTTCAATATGCTGCTCCGATTTTACATTGGCGTAGTAGTATTTACGCCATTCGTCCAACGATTTTGGACTACATTTGCGAATTGATTCAGAAGTTGCCCCAACATTCCGTTTAAAGTTCAGTTGAAAGCGGTTCATTGCACTGTTTAGTATCCATTCCTTTGCCATATCCTACAATTTTTCAAATTTGCTCTTATACTTATATTCCATTGTGCTATCCACTAACGCCATTTTGTCTTTTATCAGATGGGCGTTGATAAAGGTCTTGTTTTCCAGATAAAGATAGGCAAGCAGGTGGTTTTCTTCATCGTATTTCTGTTCGTCATATCTGAGAAACACCTTTTTGCCATGCAATTTGCGCCTTAGATATTCGGTTGCTTCGCTGTTTAAGGCAGGGTCTTTTCTTATGCCTATCAGTCTAATAATTAGACCATTGTTTAATACTATCAATTCAGGAGTGATAATTCCCTTTACAGAAAACAATTCCTCTCGTTTGGTACTGCTGTCTGCATCTAACTTTGATCCGAATTGCATTTTTTTGACATCTATTTTTTTGTCAATCTTATGCGTGTCAATGAATTGATATGGTAGTTGCTTGATTTCTTCAGCAAAAAAAGTAGAGTTTATCTGCTTTTGCTGAATGGTTTCAATGCTTACATCGCCAAAAACCTCGTTTTCACCTATCTTCTCTTTAATTATAGGAATAAATTCAGGATTTATCTCGTAACCAATCGAATTACGATTGAGTTTTTTTGCAGCCAATGAAGTTGTGCCACTGCCCAGAAACGGGTCGAGTACAATCTCGTCAGGAAACGAAAACATTTTTATTAGTCGGTTTGGCAATTCTTCAGGAAACATTGCCAAATGCTTGTCTTGCTTGGCTCCGTTGAAATACCAATGTCCGTTGAAATAGGTGTTCCATTCCTCATTGGTCATAGCAGAATTGGCTTTTTGTTGTGGCGTTGGTTTGGGTGCAGTACCTTGTTTTTTGAATAGAAGAATGTATTCAAAATCCAACTTCACAATGCCGTTGCGTGGATGAGGGAAACTGCCCATTACGGCACCACCACCAGTAGTGTTCATTGTGGTGGCTTTTTGCCAGATGATTTGTCCCATGAAATCAAAACCGATGGTCTCACAAAACTTAATTATCTCGGAATGAATGGGAATAACTTTGTAGCGGCCATAATAGACCGAGCGTGCAAATTGATCGCCAATGTTGATACACAAGCGACAACCATCATGCAGCACACGAAAACACTCTTTCCAAACTAAGTTTAGATGATTGATGTATGCCTCATAACTATCGTTGAACCCAATTTGACAATCTGTTCCATAATCTTTTAACTGCCAATAAGGAGGTGAGGTAATAATCAGGTGAACTGACTTGTCGTCCAACTCACTCATCTTCCTACTGTCTCCGTTGAATATGGTGTGTTTTGTTTGCATTTGTATTTTGATAATTAGTTTGCAAATGTACCACTTTTTTTTCGGACTTGAAAAAATGACGGAGAAGAATTGTAGTTTGTTTTACCCGTCATCATTAGAAAACGCAGCTATTTTACCTCTAAATTTATCGGAAAACGCAGTTTTTTAAGGTTGAAATCTATCGGAAAACGCAGTTTTTTTATGAAGAAATTTTGTGAAAAATGCAGTTTTTGTTTTGTAATTCGATGAAAATGTGTAATTTTGCAGCATTAGAAAAACAACATTATGCTGAAACGAAAAATTGAGACTTATATTGAGGAATTTTTGGCTCCGCGACCGCAGAAAATCCTCATTTTGGACGGTGCGCGACAGACGGGAAAGACTTTTGTCATCCGGAAGATCGGGCAAAAGATGTTCAAGAACTATGTGGAGATTAATTTGTTGGACGACAGCCTCAACGAGCGCAATTTTGACGAGGCGCGTTCGGTTTCTGCGTTTTATCTGCAACTGAGTGCTGTGGCAGGCGACAAATTGGCCGGCAAGGAAGACACTTTGGTGTTTCTTGATGAGATTCAGGCATATCCGCATTTGCTCACTTTACTCAAGTTCCTTAATCAAGATAATCGTTTTACTTACATTGCCAGTGGTTCCGAGTTGGGTATCACGCTGTTCAAAACGCTTTCCATTCCCATGGGCAGTATAGAGGTGTGCCATCTATATCCGCTTGATTTTGAGGAGTTTCTTTGGGCTAATGGGGCCGGCGAGGAGGTAATCAGCCATTGCCGTGATATGTTTTTTGCACGACAAAGCCTACAACAAAGCCTTCACCGCCGGATGATGGAACTTTTCCGCAAGTATCTGTTGGTTGGAGGCTTGCCGGAAGTGGTGCAGTCGTTTGTGAACGATACCAACATTGCTACGGTGCGCCGAATCCAAAGCCAAATCCATGAATATTACGGTGTTGACGCATCGAAGTATGATCAAGAGAACCGCTTGAAAATTCGTCGCATCTACGACATGATTCCTTCCGTGCTCGAAAACAAGAAAAAACGTATCGTTGCGCGCGACATAGAGGGGATGGCCTCGAAGCGCTTCAAGGATTATCAGGATGAGTTCGATTACCTGATTGCCTCGGGCATTGCGCTTGATGTGAAGGCCATTTCTACACCGGTTTTCCCTTTGGTTGAATCGATGAGCAAGAATCTTTTGAAGTTGTATCTCAACGATGTTGGAATGCTGACGGGCATTTTATACCGCAACAATATCAACCCGATTTTGAATGACGAGTGCAGTGTGAATTTGGGAACGGTGTACGAATCGGTCGTTGCGCAGGAATTGAAAGCGCATGGATTTCGCCTGTTTTATTACGACAACAAGAAGAACGGCGAGGTGGATTTCCTTATTGATGACTATATGCAGTTGTCGGTGCTGCCGTTGGAGGTGAAGTCGGGCAAGGACTATTACCAGCACAGCGCTTTGAACCATTTTTTGACGAACAAAGACTATTCGGTGAAGCGTGCCATCGTTTTCTGCAACGAAAGTACAGTTGAGGAAAGAGACGGCGTAATTTATATGCCGGTTTACAATGTGATGTTTTTGACTTTTGGAGAGGTTTGATTTAGAAAACGCAGCTATTTTACCTCTAAATTTATAGGAAAACGCAGTTTTTTAAGGCTGAAATCTATCGGAAAATGCAGTTTTTTTCTTTTTCATTTGCTGAAAAGAAGTCCACAAGAGCCTTAAAATACCTTTTCATGGGATTGCTTTGTGCCCACAAAAAAATCAAGCGGAAACAAAATCTGATTCCGCTTGATTTTTTTAATGTAAATGCTTTTTATTCAGCTTCTTCCAACCGTCCGTGGCAGTTCTTGTATTTCTTGCCGCTACCGCAGGGACAGGGGTCGTTGCGCCCCACCTTTTTCTCCACGCGGATGGGTTGTGTGATCTGCCGTTGCTGCGTGTCGCTGTGCGACTGTGCCAACAGGTCTTGCCTCTGTTCTCGAATCTTCGACTTGTCGATACCTTGGGCGCGGTGTTCGCGTACAGTGTTCGGATCTTGTGTCGGGATGTCGGCACGCATTAGGAAAGAGATGACATCTTCGTTGATTTTCTCCAACATGGCCTTGAACAGGTTGAACGATTCCAATTTGTAGATGACCAACGGGTCTTTCTGTTCGTATGAGGCATTCTGCACCGATTCCTTCAAGTCATCAAGTTCGCGGAGGTGCTCCTTCCATGCGTTGTCGATGAGGCCGAGGGAAATGCTCTTCTCAATGCAAAGGTTCACCTCGCGAGCACCGTTCTCCACGGCTTTCTTCAGGTTAACGATGACATTCATGCCGCGTTTACCATCGGTAATCGGGATGGCAATATTCTCGAAATGGTTTTGGTTTTCGTACACATTCTTGATGACGGGCAGGGTCTTTTCGCCAATGATGCGTGCCTTTTCGCGGTAGTGCTCTAAGGCTGTGTCAAAGAGTTTCTCTGCCAGTTCGTTGGTCTTCGTCTTGCTGAACTCTTCTTCGTCGAAAGGCGGTTCAATGCCCATGCTTGAAAGCAGTTCCATCTTGAAGCCTTCAAAATCCTTGGCATCTTGGTATTCGTCAATCAGTTTCTCGCCAAAGTCGTACATCATATTGTTGATGTCGATCGAGAGACGCTCTCCGAACAAGGCGTGACGGCGTTTCTTGTAGATGACCTCACGCTGCGAGTTCATCACATCGTCGTATTCGAGCAAGTGCTTACGCACGCCGAAATGGTTCTCCTCAACTTTCTTCTGCGCCTTCTCGATTTGTTTGGTGATCATCGGGTGTTGGATGACTTCGCCTTCCTGCAAGCCCATGCGGTCCATGATGCCTGCGATACGCTCCGAGCCGAACATGCGCATCAGGTTGTCTTCCAAAGAGACATAGAACTGTGAGCTGCCCGGGTCGCCTTGACGGCCGGAACGACCACGCAACTGACGGTCGACACGGCGCGACTCGTGGCGTTCGGTGCCGATGATGGCAAGGCCGCCGGCACTCTTTACGCTGGAGCCAAGCTTGATGTCGGTTCCACGACCGGCCATGTTGGTGGCGATGGTTACCGTGCCTGCCTGACCGGCTTCTTTGACGATTTGAGCCTCCTTGAAGTGCAACTTGGCATTCAACACATTGTGCGGGATGTTCTTACGGGTCAACATGCGGCTCAGCAACTCGGAGATTTCCACCGAGGTCGTACCTACCAGCACGGGACGGCCTGCTTCCACCAAATGCTGGATTTCCTCGATGACGGCATTGTATTTCTCGCGCTTGGTCTTGTAAATCATGTCTTCCTCGTCGATACGGGCGATGGGGCGGTTGGTAGGAATCACCACGACATCGAGTTTGTAGATGTCCCAAAATTCGCCAGCTTCCGTCTCGGCGGTACCGGTCATACCGGCCAGCTTGTGGTACATGCGGAAGTAGTTCTGCAAGGTGATGGTAGCGTATGTCTGCGTTGCGGCTTCCACCTTTACATTTTCTTTGGCTTCCACAGCTTGGTGCAGTCCGTCGCTCCAACGGCGGCCTTCCATGATACGCCCCGTCTGCTCGTCCACAATCTTGATCTTGTTGTCCATGATGACATAGTCCACGTCCTTTTCAAATAAGGTGTAGGCTTTCAGCAGCTGACGGACGGTGTGCAGTCGCTCCGACTTCTCCGCGAAGTTACGCATCAGCTCGGCCTTGCGGAGCACTTTCTCATCGTTGCTGAGGCTGGAGTGCTCCAAGTCGGCGATTTCGCTGCCCACATCAGGCAAGACGAAAAAGTCGGGCGTGTTGTAGGCGGTGGTCAGGGTGTCGATACCTTTTTCCGTAAGGTCGACAGTATTGAGTTTCTCGTCGATGACGAAATACAACTCGTCGTCGATGATGTGCATGTTCTCGTTACGGTTCTGCATGTAGAAGCCTTCGGTCTTCTGCATCAGGGCCTTCATGCCTTCTTCGCTAAGGAATTTGATGAGGGCATTGTTTTTTGGCAGGCCTCTGTAGGCACGGAAGAGTTGGTCGGCACCGTGTTTTTTCTCTTCTTCGGTAGCATTAGGATCGGTGAGCAGCTTCTTGGCCTCGGCCAAAATAGTGGTCACATAACGCTTCTGGGCTTCATACAGCTTGATGACATCGGGTTTCAGATTGTCGAATTCCTGTTGGTCGCCCCGTGGGGTAGGACCGCTGATAATCAAAGGTGTACGGGCATCGTCAATCAACACGGAGTCCACCTCGTCAACGATGGCGTAGTGGTGTTTGCGCTGCACCAGCTCGTCGGGGTTGCCTGTCATGTTGTCACGCAAGTAGTCGAAACCAAACTCGTTGTTGGTGCCGTAAGTGATGTCGCACATATAGGCTCTGCGGCGGGCAGCGGAATTTGGCTCGTGCTTGTCGATACAGTCGACGGTGAGGCCTAAGAACTCATACATAGCCCCCATCCACTCCGAGTCACGCTTGGCTAAGTAGTCGTTCACGGTGACCACATGCACGCCCTTGCCCGCCAAGGCATTCAGATAGACGGGCAGCGTAGCCACAAGGGTCTTACCTTCACCGGTGGCCATCTCGGCAATCTTGCCTTGGTGCAGCACGGTACCGCCGATGATTTGGCAGTCGTAGTGCACCATGTCCCAAGTTACCATGTTGCCTCCGGCCGTCCAGCTGTTCTTGTAGAGGGCCTTGTCGCCCACGATGGTAACATGTTCGTATTTGGCAGCCAGTTCGCGGTCGTGGTCGGTGGCAGTTACTTCTACAGTCTCGTGTTCGCAGAAGTATTTGGCCGCTGCCTTCACAACGGAGAACGCCTGAGGCAGAATCTCGTTCAGTGCCTCCTCGATGCTGTCAAGTTCCTGCTTTTCCAGCTTGTCGATTTGGTTGTAGAGTTTCTCCTTCTCGTCGGGGTCCATGTCAAAGTTGGCTTCGGCCTTGGCTTTCAGTTCGGCGATTTCGGCCACTTCGGCAGCGGTCTTGTTCTTGATGTATTCCTTGAATTCCTGTGTCTTATGTCTCAGGCTGTCGATGTCGAGTTTGACGATTTCCTCGTATGCCTTGAGGGTCTTTTCGAGTATGGGCTGCAGGGCCTTGTTGTCGCGTGAGGCCTTGTCGCCGAAGAGTTTCTTTAGAAATCCCATTTATTTGGTTATTTAAAATTCAGTGAATTGCGGTTTTCGCAAATTTCGTGCAAAGGTAGAGTTTTTCCGTGAATTATCGGAAAATTGTGTCAAAAAGTCAGAAAAAGCGTTCGATGATTGAGGTGATGATTTCATTATTCGAGTGCTAAAACTTGGATTTTTTCATAGAAATAGCCGTTGAATCGCGATTCAACGGCTATTTCTCGTGATTTTTTGGCGTTTTAGCACTCGAATCCGATAGGTTTTGTGGCACTTTTCCTCCAAAGATTTGTGGATTACGGCGCTTTTCGGCGAAATAAATTTGTGGATTACGACGGTTTTTGATGAAATAAATTTGTGGATTACGACAGAAAGTTGTATTTTTGCACCGATTTTCAATAAGTTAAGTGAATTTATGGTGTTCAAGCGAAAACTTTACGGCAAAATGCTCCAATGGAAAGAGGAGCGAAAGGGCAAAAGTGCCTTGCTTATCAAAGGGGCAAGACGTGTGGGCAAATCAACGCTGGTAGAGGCTTTTGCCAAACAGGAATACAAGTCTTATATCCTTATTGATTTTTCGGAAGAAAACAGAAAAATCAATGCCTTGTTTGAGGATATGAGCGATTTGGATTTTTTCTTTCTGCGTTTGCAGCAAGAGGCAGGAATAACGCTTTACGAACGGCAAAGTGTCATTGTGTTTGATGAGGTACAGTTGCAGCCTTTGGCACGCCAAGCCATCAAGCATCTTGTGAAGGATGGCAGGTATGATTACATCGAAACTGGCTCGCTGCTGACTTTGAAACGCCATGTTCAAAACATTGTCGTTCCGAGCGAGGAAACCCGAATGAGCCTTTATCCTTTGGATTTTGAGGAGTTTTTGTGGGCGATAGGGAATGAAGTCGGTTTGGATTTTCTGAAAGTGTTTTTCGACAAGAAAATGCCTTTGGGCGCAAGTCACCGAAAGACGATGCGCGATATGAGGCTGTATATGCTGGTGGGCGGGATGCCGCAAGCCGTAAACTGCTATCTCGAAACGAACAACCTGCAACAAGTTGATGCCGTAAAGCGCGAGATTTTGGATTTGTATGACGACGATTTCCGTAAAATCGACCCCTTGGGCAGGGCATCGCGTATGATGCGATCCATTCCCGGACAACTGACTTCCAACGCCCGCCGCTATCAGGTGACGACTGCGATGGAAAACCGCCGCACCGAAGGCACCGATGTGGTGTTGGCTGATATGGAAGATAGTATGGTGGTCAGTTTTGCCTATCACGCCAATGACCCTAATGTGGGTTTCGGATTGAGCTGCGACTTCGACAGTTACAAGATGTTTTTGGTCGATACTGGCTTGTTTGTTACCCTTGCTTTCCGCGACAAGGCGTTTACGGAGAATGTCATTTATAATCAGTTACTCTCCGACAAACTGAGTGCCAATCTCGGCTATGTATATGAAAACCTTGTTGCCCAAATGCTTCGCACGGCAGGACACGAGTTGTATTATTACACTTTTCCGGCTGGAAACGGCAATAAAAACTACGAGATTGATTTCTTGCTTTCGCGAGGCAACAAGATTGTGCCTATTGAAATAAAGTCGTCAGGCTACAAAACCCATAGGTCATTGGATGTTTTCTGCGAGAAATTCTCCTCGCGCATCGGCGAAAGGATATTGCTCTACACCAAAGACTATCAGAAAGATGGCGTTACCACTTGCTTGCCGGTGTATTTTACACCGTTTTTGTAGCGTTTTCTCTCCAAAGATTTGTAGATTACGGCACTTTTTGGCGAAATAAATTTGTGGATTAGGACAGAAATGAATAAAAAATACGGCGCAAAAAACTGTTTTACAGTGTGTTTTGTGCCATATTTGTAATGATGATACTTAAAAACAGGATCCGACGAGATTGTCTTATTTACTACTACACTCAATCAAATAGACATAATCTTTAATCTCCTTGACTTTTTTACTCAGTTTCTTTGAATGAATCCTATTTTTCCCTGTAATATCTATTCCAAGGTCAGAACTAGTAATAAGGCTGTACAGATACGATACCTTGACAGCATAATTTGCATTTTCCGTATTGGTGTGTTTGGCGCGAACTATTCCTATCACTGTTCCGTCAGAATTGAAAAGAGGACCTCCACTATTGCCCGGTTGTACTGCGGCTGTTATTTGATACATAGACACATCCCCTTTGTATCCCGATGCAGCACTAATAATGCCTTCCGTCAGCTTCACTTCTTCACCCATCGATTGAGTCATTGGGTATCCCAATACAAAGACCTCGTCTCCTACATCAACAGCAACTTTGCCAATACCGTATGGGATTGAACCCAAACTTTCAAAATCC